>DATLEQ010000055.1:0-5500 GCA_035525115.1 Candidatus Limnocylindrales bacterium | reverse complement strand
GATTCATTAATACCCCGATCAGAAGTGCCGAGCTCTTGCATGGTTAGCGCTTGCTCCAAGGGATTTATTGCGACGCTTGGGTCAGCACCTTTGCCATATACAACCAAGGGTAAAGGTTGCGCTGTATTTGGTTCTAGGACGTTTGGATTCGGTAGCGGTAGATTTGTTTCTACTACCATAATATTTTTAAGGGACTTGCGGTGGCTTTATAAAGTCAGTAATGAAGGTCACTGAACCATTGCTGGTAAACCAGTCCCAAATAGCAATATCCGCATTCTCTACCTTGCCTGGGCCACCGTGTATATACGTAACTGGGCCATTCAAAGTATTGAGCGTAACTGCCTGGCCTAGAGGCTTGTCCTTCACGGGATTTACTCCATCCCATGTTATACAGCTTGTCACGATTTGCCACCCTAGCACCGAACGCATATTTTCTGGACTTTGGTTCATCCACGCCAATTGCGTGGCCGTAAGTTTATTGTCAAAAATATAGTCGTTAGGCGCAAAGACCACAACCTGCTTGGCATCTATGGCTGACAACAAGCCAGCAAACTGTAACGCCGCATAAAGTTTATTTGTTTCGCCATAACTGTTAGTTTGTAGATAGCCTGAATTAGTCATACCGATATAGTGCGTTGCATAAGGGCTTGGGTTATCGGGCAGACAGTTAGTGGTATTTACCGGTTTTGGCGTAGGCGCTACGCTTGGTGCAGGCGTAGGGCTAGTTACGGGCGCCTTAGGCTTGGGCGTAGCTGCGGGGCTTGTGATTGATGGTTTTGGTGCACTAGCCGGGGTGGGGCTGCCCTGCGGGCTTAACGAGCTATCAGAGCCGGATGCTACGCCTGTTGATTGCGTAAGTTGCGGTGCATTCGTAGTAGGCGTTCGGTGGCGCTGAGAATTTTGACGTATCCTAAGGGTCGTAAAAACTCCCGCTGCGACCAGCACAACAACTGCAGCCGAAAATATGCCCAAAAGTTTTTTATTTGAAAACAACCCAGATAGCTTACTGGTGGTATTAGCTATAGGAGAGACCTGGCCGCTAATGGGTTGGCTGTGTGCTGTTGTCTGGGATGAATTTTTTGTTTGTTCCTGATTGTTATTCACATTTTAGATAATAGCATATACTGGCTATTTTTGCAAGTAATCCGTACTCTACCTTATTATATCTTCCCCTTTTGAAACGTGGTGAGGATATTTTTATAACAAGACTTGCATAGGTGTAGTTTGGTCACTTGGTTCTGCTTGTCGGGCGGGCTTAGTAAGATAGCGCCAAATTCGTCTAGCTCTTTGGCACAGCTATCACACATGGGAGTTATGGCCATGGGGTCAGGCTTGGGCGTCTTCTACGGGGAGAAGGACTTCTTCGGTTTCGCCGTCTTCTTCTATAATGGTCCGTTCAACTAAAGCCAAGGACACAACCTTGTCGCCGTCATTCAAGCGCATAATGCGCACGCCTTGGGTAGCACGGCCAAGTTCTGGAATGTTCTTGAGGCCTAGGCGGATGGTTTGGCCGTTTTTAGAGATGATGATGACTTCTTGGGTATCATCGCCGCTCAGGGTCTTGACCCCAACCAACAAGCCTGTCTTGCTATTAACGACTGCGGAGCGGATACCAACACCACCACGGGCGTGAGACGTGAATTGGGCAATCTTAGTACGCTTGCCATAGCCTTGCTCGCTGATCACAAAGATGCTGCTGCCCGGTTCTACCAGATCCATGCCGATGACTTTGTCGCCGGCGCGCAGTCGGATGCCGCGGACGCCGCGGGAAACACGGCCCATAGGGCGAGAATCGCGCTCGTGGAACCGTATGGCCTGCCCTTGTTGGGTTGATATAACTACCTCGTTATCACCGTGGGTCATGCGGATCCATTTAAGCTCGTCGCCCTCGTCTAGGTTTATGGCAATCAGGCCGCTTTGGCGCACGTTCTGGTACTGCTCAAATGGCGTTTTCTTGACGACACCGCGTACGGTACACATGAGCAGGTTGCCGGTCATCTGCTTGCTAACATTAATCACCGAACTCACGGTTTCCTCTGGCTGCAGCTGCAGCAAGTTAACGATGGCTATGCCTTTGGCGTTTAGGCCGACGGCCGGGACTTCGTAGGTCTTAATGCGGAATACGCGGCCTTTGTTGGTAAAGAACAATAAGTAATCGTGGGTGCTGGCGTTGACAACGTGTTCTATGACGTCTTCCTCGCGCGTTGCCATGCCCCGCCTGCCCTTGCCGCCACGGCCCTGGCGCTTATATTCGGCAATTGGGCTGCGCTTGATGTAGTTGGCGCTGGTAAGCGTCACCACAACCTGTTCGTCGGGCACGAGGTCTTCGTCGCTCATTTTGCCAAGCTCGCCAGGAATAACCTTGGTGCGGCGCTCATCTCCAAACTGGTCCTTAATACCTAACAGTTCGTCTTTAATAATTTTTAGGATTTTCTTTTCGTCGGCCAAAATACCTTCGAGTTTTGTGATTATTTTCATAAGTTCCGCGAGCTCATCTTCAATCTTCTGGCGCTCTAGGCCAGTGAGGGCGCGAAGCTGCATGGCCAAAATAGCTTTGGCTTGGATCTCGCTTAGCTTGAATTGCTTCTGAAGGTTTACAGAGGCTTCTTCGGATGACTTGCTGGCACGGATGGTGGCAATTACTTCATCAATGTGATCAAGCGCAATCTTGAGGCCTTCCAGGATGTGGGCCCGGTCTTTGGCCTTGCGCAACTCGTATTCGGTGCGGCGGCGTACCACCACCTGACGGTGCTTGATGTGCTCGCCAATGATGTCTTGCAGGCCAAGTACGCGCGGCTGGATGCCGTCAATCAGGGCCATCATATTAAAATGAAAACTATTCTGCAGTGGCGTCAGCTTATACAGCTGGTTTAACAGCTTTTTGGGATAGGCGTCTTTTTTAAGGTCAAGGACAATACGCACCTGGCCCCGGGCGGTTTCGTCGCGCAAATCGCTAATGCCCGTGAGTTTTTTGTCACGCACCAGGTCAGCAATTTTTAATACCAAGGTTTCTTTGTTAAGCGCAAAAGGAATTTCCGTGATGACAATCTGGCTGCGCCCCTTGGATCCCTCGATAATTTCTGCGACTCCGCGGGTAACTACCCCACCGCGGCCAGTAGCATAAGCAGTCCTTATGGATTCTTTCCCATAAATAACGCCGCCAGTCGGAAAGTCGGGGCCTTTGATGTACTGCAGCAGGTCGTCCAGGGTGGCTTCTGGGTTATCAATCAGGTGAACTTCCGCATCTATTAATTCCGTAAGGTTATGGGGCGGAATATTGGTAGCCATACCCACGGCAATACCAAGTTGCCCGTTTAGTAACAAGCTAGGAAGTTTAGCCGGAAGTACGGTTGGTTCGGTAGTAGTGGTGTCGTAGTTTTCCCGGAAATCAACCGTATCTTTATCTATATCGGCCAACAGTTCATCTGCCAAGCGGGCCATTTTGGCCTCGGTATAACGCATAGCGGCGGGCGGGTCGCCGTCCATAGAGCCAAAGTTGCCCTGGCCGTTAACCAGCATATAACGCATAGCCCATGGCTGGGCCATACGGACCATGGCGTCATATATAGACGAGTCGCCGTGTGGGTGATATTTACCCATGACAGCGCCTACCACGTTGGCGCTCTTGCGGTGGCGTGCGCCACTGCGCAGGCCATCTTCATTCATGCTATACAAAATACGGCGGTGGACCGGCTTCATGCCATCGCGTACGTCGGGTAAGGCCCGGTCAATAATCACACTCATGGAATAACGCAAATAGCTGTCTTCCATGACATTCTCCACCGTCCGCAGCTCTACACTGCGCGAGTGGCCAGAGTCCAGAACATCAGCGGCATGATCTATGCCTTTTCGCCGTTCATCCATAGACAGTTCGCCCGCAGGCTGGTTTTCTAGCCGCGGTTCGTTGATGGCTTCGTTTATTGGCTCTTCTTGGTCGTCCATATTAAATATCCAAATCTTTCACAAACTTAGCATTAGTCTGGATAAAGTTCTTTCGCAGCTCTACCTCACTGCCCATAAGCTTATTAAAGATTGCGTCGGCCTTTTCGGCGTCATCCACTTTAACCTGTACCAATACCCGTTTTTCAGGGTTCATTGTGGTTTCAAATAGCTGATCGGCATCCATTTCACCCAAACCCTTGTAACGTTTCTGTTCTACAAAGCCTGCTTGCTTTAGTCGGTCTTCCGAAAGGTCAATTTTGGTACCGTCAGCCTTGCGTTTTGCAATGCATTCATCTTTTACACGTTCGAGTTCGGCCTCGTCATATATAAAGATCGATGACTTGCGTCCAGGCTTGACCAGTTCAAACAGTGGCGGCTTAGCTAAATATAGGTGCCCCCCGTCTACAACAGGCTTCATGTAGCGGAAAAAGAATGTCATAAGCAATGTGCTGATATGGCTACCGTCAACGTCGGCATCGGTCATGATAATAATACGGTCATACCGCAAGCCGGCTACATCAAACGAGTCTTCGATGCCCACGCCTAGCGCTTTAATCAGGCTTAGGATTTCGTTATTGGCCAGCATTTTGTCCAAACGGGCCCGCTCAACGTTTAAGACCTTACCGCGGAGCGGCAAAATAGCCTGGGTCTTACTATCACGCCCTGATTTGGCGGAACCGCCAGCCGAGTCGCCCTCTACTAAATAAATCTCTGAATTTTTAGGGTCTTTTGATGAACAATCGGCCAGCTTGCCGGGCATGCTGGCGCCTTCTAGTACTCCTTTACGCAAAATGTTTTCGCGGGCCGCGCGGGCGGCCTTGCGGGCGCGGGCCGCCAGTAAGGCCTTGCCTACCACCTTGCGGGCTACTGCCGGGTGCTCTTCAAGGTAATAATTAAGGTATTCGCTAAGGACTTGCTCTACATACCCACGAATTTCGGGGTTACCCAATTTGTTTTTGGTCTGGCCTTCAAACTGCGGATCAGGGAGTTTTACCAGGATAACGGCTGTCAGGCCTTCGCGGGTATCCTCGCCCGATAGGTTCTCTTCTTTTTCCTTAAGCAAGCCGTTTTTGCGGGCATAGTCATTAATAACCCGGGTTAAGGCCGCCCGGAAACCCGTTAAGTGCGTACCGCCATCAGGGTTAAAGACGTTATTGGCAAACGCCTTGATAGTTTCGGTATAGACATCGGCATATTGCATAGATATCTCAACCTGCACGTCGTGGACTGTCTTGTCTACATAAAACACTTCATCGTCTACGACATCTTTGCCGAAGTTCAGGTGCTTGACGTAAGATTGGATACCGCCCTCAAAATAAAAACTGTAGCGCTCACCCGTACGCTCATCTTCCAGGGAAGTCCGGATACCTTTGGTCAGGTAGGCAGCGTGCCGCAGACGGTCCAGGACTGTTTCGTAGTTGATTTTAACTGATTCAAAAATAGTTTCGTCAGGGTAAAAAGTAATCTCTGTACCGGTTTTGTCGCTTTTGCCTACCACCTTTAAGTCTGCGAGCGGCACGCCACGTTCATATTCTTGCTTAAACAACTTGCCCTCACG
>DATLEQ010000044.1:0-16789 GCA_035525115.1 Candidatus Limnocylindrales bacterium | reverse complement strand
ATTTGCAACTTGCTTGATAATGCCATTAAGTACAGCGGCCAGAGCAAACAAATTACCGTCAAGGCTGCCATGACCAAGGACGGCTTGGTAGAGACTACCGTGCAAGACCAAGGTGTTGGTATCCCTGCCAACGTGCTGCCTAGCCTGTTTGAAAAGTTTCACCGCAACCACCGCAACCGCTCCCAGGTCAGCGGTACCGGTTTGGGCCTTTACCTCAGTAAAACTATCGTTAATGCCCATGGTGGCGATATTTGGGTAAAGTCCAAGGAGGGCGGGGGGACAACCGTCGGCTTTACGCTCAAACCATACGCAATGCTTGCCGACGAGCTTAAAAGCGGCAATAATAATGACGAGCTAGTACGGACCGCCCACGGCTGGATTAAAAATCACTCACTATACAGAAGGTAACTATCGCATTATGGATCAAACGGCTACACCACCTAATGGTAAAAAAGTACTAATCATTGAAGACGAACAATTTATTAGCGACTTGTACGTGCGCGCCTTGACGCGGGCCGGTTATGAGGTCAAGCTGGTTATTGACGGCCAGCAAGCCCTAGAAGCCGCCCAAACTAACTTATACGACATTATATTACTGGACATAATGCTGCCCAATCTTACTGGTACGGAGATTCTGCGCCGTTTGCGCGACCTTAAACAAACACCTCAGCTGAAAGCCAAAGTGATCATTACGACCAACCTGGAGCTAGACGAACAAGGCCGCGCCGATATGGAAAGCCACGCCGACGGCTACATCGTTAAAGCCGAGGTGACCCCCAAAGAATTAGTGGCGTTTTTAGACCAGTTGCAGCTCAATTCGTAAAGTCTACTGGTCGCACGCTCCGCTTGCTTGACTCCTTACCTTTTTGTATCAGCAAAAAGGTAAGCCAAAAACTGACAGGCTAACGGCAGACATTATTGCCCACCGTACCAGCAGCAGAGCGCGCCGGAACAATGACAAGGATCCTTCGCAATTATCCATGGGAACGCTCAGGCAAGACCCGGCTTGATTCGCTCTGCTGCTGACTGGCGGCATCAGTTTGTCTCGGCCCGAAGAAGACCATGGAGCTGCGCTTTTATCATTTTAGTTATTCTTGCTTGGCTCTCAGGATGTAGGTAGGCCGTAATAGGTGATAGAATATGATCGTGAAGCTATTAAAAAGTGAAGGCAAGTTTTCTCAGAAAGATCAAAAGCCTTCTAAGAAAATCATGATTTATATATTGCTTGCATCTTTATTCATAGCTTCGATTCCCTTAATAATAGCGGATATTACTTGTGGTGAAAGTGGGTGGAGTTGCTTCAATGCCCCTGTTGTTGTAATGTTTTATTTTCCTATAATTAGTTTTTTATCGGTTTCAATGATGACAAGTTATGTAAATAAACTGATGCCGGTGAGTACAATCAACCGACCCTATCTTATAGCTTCACTAGGTACTTTGACTTTTGTTATTGGTCAGATTGTTTTTGCAGGCATTATTGACGAATTATTAGGGCCCTTATATAACCTAGCCCAAGTTAATGGTAAAGATTTTAGCTCGATTATATTCATAGTATTCAACGTTTTGTTTTTTATTAGTAGTTTCTGGATTTACTTTTGGTTCTTAAATAGGAGAGTCAGGCTCGATTCGCTCAGAACAACTAAGCGGCATTAAAAAGCAGCAGGCCACTAGTCAAGAAAGGCGTAACAACAGACTTTCTAGGGCTTGACGTTAGCGGTATAATATAAGTAGTCATGAGGGTACTAGAGCGAACGCTCCTTTAACTCGCAGGCTTTATTACACACTAAGGCTACATACTCCGGTCCCTGTAAGCCTCATATACAACTCCAGGTTTCTTGGTAACGGCTCTGCAACTGAACGGTTTGCGTGAGTTTCCCAGGCAGCTTTTTACTCACCCGTTCCGACTAAATACTCTTTAGCCGCCTCTTTATTTATCCCTAAAATCAGGAGTATGTATATGAACCAAGAAGTTAATGTTACCTCATTTTATTTTAACCACGGCGCGCAGGACCGCCTGTTCCCACGACAAATAGAGATCGGGGACCGGCAACTCAGCTTTATAGAAAACGGCCTGCGCTGCCTGGTCCAAAAAGGCCAGGAGCTCGTCCAAGTCTTTAACATGACGGATGGGCAAAGCCTGTACCGCCTTAGTTTTGAACCCGGCAGCCGCACTTGGAAATTATTAAGCACCAGAACGCTTTAAAGGAGGTTCTATGCAACTACGAATGAATACGGCTAACAAAGACCAGATAAAAAACGCCTGGGCCTTCGCGGTCGATAAAGACCACGCTGGCAGGCGCGTGCGCGTGGGTAACGCTTGGCGCCACTTAAACCACAGCGTCATTACGGCGTGCTCCAAAGAGGCCAAGAACCTCGGCATACGGGCGGGCATGCACTACGAAGACGCCCGGACACTTTTGCCAGAGTTAAAAGTCCTTGTCTATGGTAGGCATTAAATGAAAACAGAAAAGTGGGCGCAGTACGAAGAAACCCCTATAATTGTGCGTAAAGTACCCCTGTGGAGAAGGGCAATTTTGCGTGTATTACTCTAATCCCGACGGTGTTTCAGTCCATGACGGTTTTCCAAACCCTGCTACTGACACATCTTTACAAGCCATTGACTTAAACAATCTGCTGGTGCGCCACAGTGCTAGCACCTATTTTATGCGTATTAGCGGTAATGAATGGGCGGGGCAGGGTATATTCGCGGGCGACTTGGCTATAGCCGATCGTTCCATTACCGCTCGACATAACGATCCGGTGGTATGGGTAAAAGATGATCTTTTTGTTATTTCCCCCCGCCATGCCGCACCTACAGACTCAGTAATCTGGGGAGTAGTGACAGCTATTATTCACCAATATCGGAGCCGTTAATGAATAGTCCTGTTTTTGCCCTAATTGACTGCAATAATTTCTTTGTCAGCTGTGAGCGTGTCTTTAGGCCGGACCTAGAAGGCAAGCCGGTGGTGGTACTTAGCAGCAATGACGGCTGCGTGGTGGCGCGCAGCAATGAGGCCAAGGCCCTAGGCATCCCCATGGCAGCACCGGCTTTTAAATACCGCCAAATTTTTAAAGATCACGGGGTCATTCAGTTTAGTGCTAATTTTGATTTATACGGTGATATTTCCCGGCGCATTACGGAAATTTTAGCAACCATAACACCCCGGATAGAGATTTACTCGGTCGATGAGTCGTTTCTGGACCTTTCCCAGCTGCAGATTACCGATTACCGTGCCTGGGGGCAAAAGGTGCGAGAAATAGTCTGGAACTGGGTTGGCGTGCCGGTGTCTATTGGCATTGCGCCGTCTAAAACACTGGCTAAACTGGGTAGTGACCGGGCTAAAAAAGATGCCGAACTAGCCGGGGTATTAAACCTGGTAGGCGTTACGGACAGAGAAAAAGATTACCACCTGCAAGCCTTACCGTTACAAGATGTCTGGGGAATCGGCTGGCGGCTGGCGCCCAAATTACGCGCCGAGGGCATTATGAACGCCTACGAACTATCGAACTTACGCCCCCAACACGCCCAGCAGTTGATGGGCATACATGGCCGCCAGCTGGTCGCGGAACTAAAGGGCGTCAGCTGTTACCCCTTAGACATGATAGGCAAGCCCCGCCACAGCATTGCCCGCACCCGTACGTTCGGCCAGGATACCAATAATTTATGCGCGTTGGAGGCGGCTATTGCCAGTTTTGCGACCCAGGCAGCCTTTAGGCTCCGGCACAGTGGCCAATTAACCCGTCGTGCGGCCGTCTTCTTGACGACCAACAAACACAAGCCCGGTTACCAACAGTGGACCCGTGAGGTGCTGTTTAGCGTACCTACCGCCGACACCGGGCAGCTTATTAAGGCCATGGTAGGGCAGTTAGGGCAAGTTTATAACCCTGGCTATTACTACCACCGGGCAGGGGTTATGCTGTGGGATTTTGTGCCAGCCACTATACTACAAACCGATTTGCTCGGCCTGGTAAACGTAGAGGCGCATGTCCGGTCCGCCAGCCGCATGTCTGCCATAGATAACCTGAACGAAAGGTTTGGCAAGCGCACGCTCCGCTTCGCCGCCGAGGACCTAGGCAGCGCCTGGAAGCCTATTTACAACCTCCGCAGCCCCCGCTACACCACCAACCTTAAAGAACTACCATCAGCCCGCCCCCTAACGTAACTATAGCTTTTTGACTGATTGATATACTGCAAAATATGACCTGTTATGGGCGTGATATGATGGGGCAATGAAAGCAGTATTTCTAGATCGGGATGGCACGATAAATGCCGGCATACCTAAATATGAAAGAGTTGATAGCCCCGATAAAGTAGAATTGCTGCCAAATACCTTAGCTGGCCTGAGCTTATTCGCTAGTTTAGATTATTTGTACTTTTTTGTAACCAACCAGGCAGGCCTGGCCGAAGGGCTTATTACGCAAAGCGATTTTGACGCCATTAACGCCGAGGTACTACGCCAAATTAAGCCCAGCGGCATACGAATTACTAAAACATACGTGTGTCCGCACGGCGAAGATGCCAAGTGTGAATGCCGCAAGCCCAAACCACAGCTGCTGCTAGACGCGGCAAAAGAGTATGGTATAGATCTTGCGAAGTCCTGGATGATAGGCGACCGCTTATCGGACATTCAGACAGGCATTAATGCGGGCACAAAAACAATCTTAGTCCAAACCGGTCCTATCTTGGTCGCTCCAGAAGCAATATTTGTAGCCAAGGATTTGGCCCAAGCTGCCAAATATGTTGCTGTACATTAGACGCAAAAAAATATCTGGCCCAACTGTTTACTTTATTGTTGACCTTATGTAAGGTTAAGTTAAAAGAATAAGGATACAATGGAAAATCCAGAACTAACACCCCAAAAACAGGTAATGATAAAACCCAAAAAAGCGATACTCCCGTGGCTGTTTATCATATTATTACTGACTGCCAGCGTGATAGGATATGGATTATGGTATGGAGCCAACAAAAAGCTATCCCAAGAGAAAACAGCCCACAATGCAACACAAAAACAACTCAGCGATAGCAATACTAGCCTTAATAAGGCTCAGGACAGGCTTAAAGCAGCTGTTTTTTTGCCAGATTTAAGCAATACGTCGCCCGAATGTGAGAGTGGCAACAACGACAAAATTCGTCTTACGCCTATCAACAAAGATCCAATTGATGGTTATAAGCTATACCTGCTTAGCTGTTTAAATCAGATTGAAAATAAGACCAGTCTTAAGGGCGAGCTTCAAGTTTACAAAGTTAACAACCAAGGTCAAGAAGAGTTCGATTTTGGCAATGGTTTCGGTGAACCTTATTGCATATCAAACAAGTTTTTTTCTGCCAAAACAGCCGAAAAATTGAAAAATTATACAGGATTTCCCGCCTGTTCCGGTTATTTCGGGACGTAGCAGATCTAGGCTCCTGATAATTATTATTGTCGAGCTGTGGGTAGCTAAAGGACTTTGATAGACGGTTAACAGATAACGTGATACAATTTGGCGGCTCAAATGGCCTCATCGTCGGAGCGGTCTAGGACACCAGGTTCTCATCCTTAACAAAATAAAATTTTTTGGTCCCGTCGTCTAGTGGTCTAGGATATCTGGTTCTCATCCAGAAGATCGCGGGTTCGAATCCCGCCGGGATCACCAAGATTTTATTTGTTACTAATGACAAAGTCATTAGTAGTCCGGGTGCGATAAGCAAAGCCACGCGCAGGAGCTAGCTCCGAGCATGGCTACAGCCTTATCCCAAAGGAGCCGTAGGCGACGACGGATTCCCAGTGAGATCACCAAATTATTTAGTATGTTAGACCATCATCTGCAGCGCGCTATTGTATATAAGCTGGCTTTTGCGCCAAGTATGCGATTTAGTGAGCTAAAACCAGATGTTATAGAAAACAAATTATTTACGTACCATCTTAAAAAAGTTGTTGCCGCCGGATTCGTGGACAAAAAAGCAGACGGAAGTTATGAGTTAACGCCTGAGGGACGGCGAGTAGGGATGCGCGTAGTAGACGCGAGGCATTCATTGGCCGACCGGGCAGAATCAGTATTATTTTTGGTTATCAGGCGAGCACACGACAAAGCTTGGCTGCTCTATAAGCGAGCCACCCACCCATTGCTAGGCAAAGTGGGCTTTATGCATGCCATACCATTTGCCGACGAAACCGCCTCCGAAACGGCTCACAATACCTGCAAAGAGAAAACCGGCATCACGGGCCAATTCCGCCAATTGGGCGGTGGCTTTTTTAGGGTATACAACCAGGGTGAGTTAGAAAGTTTTACCCATTTTGAGTTGCTAGTTTGTGAAGATGCACAGGGAGAACTTAGCCAAGCTGACGAGCGCGCAGAGTATAGCTGGCATAAAAACCCCGATTTTGGCGCCAGCGACATGCTGCCAAACATGCAGACCCTAGGCGAGCTCTACCAAGCGAACAAACCGTTTTATATTGAAGAACGGCTGGACGTCTAGGCTGCTACTGCCATTTCAAGCGCCTCATATGCGCCGTTGGGGGCTTCACGCCGCCAGTAAACAGACAGGGGGCTATCGGGGTCGGCCAGTTGCGCGATTGAGGGGATGGTACCAACTGTTTCGGCCAGCGCACCCACTCTTTCGGCTGTCTTGAGGCCTTCTATACGTGCCTGCCACTGGATGTCGTAATCGCTAAGGTGTGGGGCAATGCCAGCCAAGTGCGCACTGACAAGTGTCAACGAAGCGTGGCCAATCCGTCCGCCAAGTTGCATACCGGTCCGTTTAATTTGTGTACCGTACCGCGAAATATCATATATCAGCTTGCCCGAAGCCATAGCCGCTTCGTCAAGCTGGTCAGCAGTTTCTTGCAGCATTGCGTAAAGGGGCAGGCCGGCAAGCGGGCTAGCCTCTGTAAGATCGGGTAATTTCCAGCGGCTTCGCTGAACGTCAATCCTGCCCATGTTGCTGGTGTAGTCGCCGGCTTTTTGCAAACTGGCTGCCAGGACTGGCCGCGCGAATTCAATATCTTCCGGCTCATGCAAACCCCGCAACACTGCCGCGCCAATCCTAAGCCCGCGCTGCTGGTATTCAAACCTCAGCACTCCCCGCGGCCTATCAATGCGCCGAATTGCTTCCAGTGGGTCCCGGGTCGGCGGCACTATATAGTGCTCTCCGCCGTACTGGCGCCTATTTGGTGAATCATAATCCCTAAATGGTTGTTTGCTCATGGCATCTCCTTTGTTACTATCCCCAGTCTGATACGGTGGCCTCCTAAAAGCAGTGAAGACTTTTTCACCGCTGCGCCCTGCGCGCCATTTATTGCCTCGTAAAGGCAGGGGTCACCCTGTATACTGTTGGTAAGCACAAGCGTCTTATCAAAACATGACATGCAACTAGTAAAAGATCGTTTCTATATTTGGTACAACCGGGGGGCCACGTTCCTGGGGGCAGTCTTAATAGTACTGACCGCTGCAGCCTGGCTTGTACCTGGGCTGGAGTTGTTGCATAGCCGTTTTGGTTTTATCCCGTTCATAGGGGTCCTCGGTGCGATTCAGGTGATTTACGGGTTGGTTTTTTTCAAACGCCAAGCCCAAACAAATATCTGGGTGGCGGGTTTGTTGAGCTCAATGGTCTTATCTTTAATTACCATCAGCCTTGTCCATAATTCCGGCCAACTACATTCCACGCTGCTTATATGTTGGGGCGTACAGATGGCCTTTAGCGGTATATTTGGCCTGTATACAGTTGTGGGCTTTGATTTCTTGTTTACCTTTTATTACGTCATTGTGGCTACCGGCCAGTCGGCCCAAAACGCACTGGAGCCAACCGCGCTAGGGGCCGTCGCGGGAACCTATATTATCAGCGCAATTAGCTACGCTGTTTTCAAACGCCTTTATGTGGGCAGTGAGAGCAAGCGCGTCACCCAATTAACCGGACAGCTCCGTAACAAGCAGCAGCAAGCCGAAATCCTGATGCAATCCATTAGTGACGGTATAATTGTTATTGATACCGAGGGCAAAATCAGCTTGCTTAACCCGGCAGCTGGCAAGATGGTAGGGTGGGCCGTGGACGAGGCCATGGGTATAGACGTCAACCTGGTTGTGAAGCTGCTGCAAGAAGATGGCAAAGATTTGCCGGCAGACCAAGACCCATTTAAGCAAGTGCTGCAGACCAGCCAGCAAAGTAACAGCACGGCACAGCTGGCAACGCGCGGCGAGGCTAGTGACCGCCACATTGTGTCCCTGGTGGTTTCGCCCATACTCACACCCAAGGGCAATGAATTACTGGGTGCTATTGCCGTATTTCGTGATGTTAGCGCTGCCCGTCAAGAAGAACACCGCCGGGCAGACTTTATAAGCACCGCCAGCCACGAGATGCGCACGCCCGTAGCCGCCATTGAGGGTTACCTGGCATTAGCCTTAAATGATAAGGTCGCCAAGATAGACCAAAAAGCCCGCGAATACTTGGTAAAAGCCCATGAAAGCACCCAACACTTAGGCAAATTATTCCAAGATTTATTGACGAGCGCCAAGGCCGAAGATGGGCGGCTGGTGAACCACCCGGTAGTCGTAGAAATGGGCAGCTACTTGCAACAAATCACTGAGGGGTTACGGTTTGCAGCCGAGAAGAAAGGGCTACTCATGGACTTTACGCTCGGCACGGGCAACGGGGAAGCTAGTGTTACGGGCGGCAAAGTTATCACGCCCCTGTACTACGTCCATATTGATCCGGACCGCATGCGGGAAGTTATTACCAACCTGTTTGATAACGCTGTCAAATACACCGAAACCGGCAAAATCACGTTAGGCCTGACTGGCGACAAAGACGTTGTCCAGTTTTTTATCCGCGACACGGGTAATGGCATACCGGCCGATGACATCCCGCATTTGTTCCAAAAATTCTACCGGGTTGACAACACTGCTACCCGCACGATTGGCGGTACGGGCCTGGGGCTTTTTATTTGCCGCAAAATCGTAGAGTTATACCATGGCCGTATCTGGGTAGAAAGCACCCAAGGCAAGGGCAGTACCTTTTACATAAATATACCGCGCCTCAGTAACCAAAAGGCGAGCGAGCTGCAAACAGCCGAAAAACAAGCGGTACTGGGGTAACCACCAGCTGTTTCAATGACGGAATTATGCTACACTAACCATGAGATAAAGCATTAGAATATTAGCTGAGGGCAATCCATGACCAAAATTATGCTCGTCGAAGACGACAACAACCTACGTGAAATCTATGAAGCACGCTTGCTAGCGGAGGGCTATGAGATAGTCAGCGCCAAAGACGGCGAGGAAGCCTTGGCCCTGGCCGTAAAAGAAAAGCCTGAACTGATTATTTCGGACGTGATGATGCCCAAAATCAGCGGTTTTGACATGCTGGATATTTTGCGCAGCACACCAGAAATTAAAAACACCAAAGTTATTATGATGACCGCCCTCAGCCAGGCAGAGGATAAGGCGCGGGCTGATAAGTTAGGTGCCGACCGCTACCTTGTTAAGTCCCAGGTGACACTAGAAGACGTCGCGCGGGTAGCCCACGAGGTTATCAGCGGCGAAGAGGGTACGCCAAGCACTTTAGACACCTTACCGGGCGCAACTGCACCTGCATCTACCCAAGTTACGGCACCAGAACCTCCAACGTCCGCTAGCCTGCCGCTAACACCCCCGCCCGCAACCGAACCGCCCGAGGAACCGCCAGCTCCCACGGTGCCACCCGCCACCCCCACGCCAGTTACACCTCCGGAGCCTCCGGTTTCAGCCGATCCGGCAACAACCGCAGCTGACCCGCCCGTAGTATTACCCGAGGCGCCAACAGCCGATCCCGTAGCCGACGAGGTTACTTCTCCGGCTTCGGATCCCTCGCCCTTAGACGCTACTAGTACAGATAGCCCGGATGAACAGTCCGATACCAATATTGCCCAGTCCGCCGCCGAAGAGTCAGCTACTATTGACGAACAAATTCAGGATTTTGTCGCCCAGGCCGCACCGGAAGGGCAAGATTCCGAGGAGCCCGCCGTTGCCGCACCGGCGCCAGCCCTGCAAAATGAATCAGACGCCCTGGATTTACCAGGGACGGGCACAGACCAGGTAACAACTGACCTATCATCCGTTACCGCACCAGTAGAGACCATTGCCGTCCAGACAGCACCTCCCGCAACAGCCGCCGACGGAACGGCTACAAACGCCCCTGAAACAGCGCCTGCGCCAGTCGCAACGGCAGCAGAGGCACCGCAACCAGAAGTACCCACGCCAGACAGCCAGGATGGTAGCGTTCCCGTAGCGCATAAGAAGGTTATCTCGCCCATAAGTGAAGCTATCGAATCGACACCTGACCTAAATGACCTCCTGGCCAAACAAAAGCAAAAAGACGCATTGGCCCCGGGCGTCTCGGTCATACCGCCAGCCGATAGTGTTATACAACCAGGCGGCGCCACAGTAACTCCAGCCAGCAACAACACACCACCTACGGCTAGCGAACCAGGCAACATCGTTCATCCAGGCGGCAGCGACCCGACTTCTATAGCCTTGTAGTACCATAGTCATATGAGATTGAACCAGTTTATTGCCAGTAGCACTGGCTTGTCACGCCGTGCAGCCGACAAGGCCATAGCCGAGGGAAGGGTCCGTTTAAACGACCAGGTGGCCCAACTTGGCCAAACTGTTATGGAATCAGACCATGTAAGCCTTGACAACCAGCGTATTACACCTGCCGTCAAGAGCACTACCATACTCTTAAACAAGCCGGTCGGCTATGTCTGTTCACGGGATGGGCAAGGCAGCAGGACAGTATATGACCTATTGCCCGCTTCGCTCCACCACCTCAAGCCTGTGGGCCGCTTAGACAAGGATTCGTCAGGGCTGTTACTTATGAGCAATGACGGCCAGCTGGCCTATAAGCTAACCCACCCCAAATTCGGCAAGGACAAAATTTATAAAATCGCCCTCAACAAACCCTTGACGCCCGATGACCAACGCCACATCTCCGAGGGCATCATGCTAGATGACGGGCTCAGCAAACTCCAGCTGGAACAGATTAACAAATCTGACCGCACTAACTGGAAGGTCGTCATACACGAAGGGCGTAACCGCCAAATCCGCCGAACCTTTGAAGCCCTCGGCCACAACCTCCCCAAACTCCACCGCACCATGTTCGGCCCCTACAAACTGGACAGACTAGAAACAGGCAAGTACATACTTACAAGTGATTAGCGGGCACATAGAAGCCGGGACAATTCCAAAGACCTAGTGCTTGCGTTCGTAAATTTTTGGCGGTATTCTAACGGCAATTAGGAGAAAGATCTGTTTATGAGCGAACCAGCAAGGTGGGGATTAATCGGTTATGGCAAAATTGGCGGTGAGGTAGCCCGACAGCTAGGGCAAGAAGACGTGGCTGCACGCATGGGATTAAGCCCTTTACCCAGTTTTATTGTACGTAGAACGGGTATTATGGAGCCCGACGGCGAGACGCCTTCGCGATTTAGTAGCCTTGCAGAAATAGATGATTTCCCTGAAGTTACTTTTATTGCTCTGCCATCTACGAATGACGGTATAGTTGCTACCGAACATATCTCCCATATACTCGAAAGAGGCAAAGTGGCTGTAACAGCTGAAAAGGGCAGTCTTGCTAATAACTTTGCCCTTCTTAAAGAATTATCGGACGGTTTTAGGCGCTTAGGAATCAATGCGGCTTATGGTGGTGGAACTCGTGAAATGGATGTAGCTAAAATATACTGCAGGGACTTAGCCAATGTCAGCCAAATACACCTGGTACCGAATGGAACTACGACAGGCATTTTAAGCTTGGTCGGGCCTAGGGGCGACGCCTCACCAATGTCTCTGGGACAAGCCGTTGAGCAAGCGTTGGTCTTAAAATATGCTGACCCTGGAAGCGAAACACCGGAGGAAGTAATTAAGCAGGAGGTCGAAGGCGACATTCCTAAAAAAACTGCCATTTACTTTAACAATGTAGGCTTGAGTCCTAAATTGCTTAACTGGCATGACTTGCGGTTTGAATTAAGTTCGGCTGACTTGCAGCGCGTGAGACGGGAGGCACGCATAAGACGGTTTATTGTTTCCCTTTACTCGCAAAGATTCCATGATACCGTATGTCCGGTGGAGGAGGATATCATTAGCGGTTTTGACGTGCAACACGATGGCTGGCAGATAGTAGGTGGCTTCCAGCACGTAGAAAGCAACCCTTTATTTGCAGACCTGGCAAGACTAACGGGACCGGGCAATGGTGCCGTTTATGGCCTCGGCCCTTACGAAAGAGATGGGGTTTATCACAATACTGGCCCAGGTGCGGGGGTTGGCCCAACGGTGAACACTAAGCTTGACGATTGGCTGCGCATACGCGACGCTTTACAGATTAGCTAAGCTTTCTTCCTAAGCCCAGAGCCGAATGGGCGACCATTATTGCGTCATCAACCATCTTAGGGTTGATAAATAATGTCATGGTAGCACTCTCGGCAACATCAGTTGCACCTCTGCCTTCTATCCCAGCTTCAGATAATGCAGTTGCGACAAGGCCTAATATTTTAAGCCTGCTTATTCCGGATTGGACCAATCCTTCGCCCACAACATGCACCAAACCAACGGGCCGTGTTCCAAGTCTGCGCCCAGGCCTCCGCAGCTTGGCAGCTATAGCCTCTATTTCGTCTTTATACTGATTTGACCCAACAATGGATACGTCATCCGTGGCATCAGCAGCATGTTCATAGGGCACTCCGGCATCTTTAAGTTCGGTATACACGTCCACCGTCCTACCTACGCCTTCATTCATACCAAATTCATGAAGTGCTATATAGCTAAGGTCATCCCGTCCAGTTACGGACACGATAGGCTGCCACTGCCATGCCCGTTCATCCACAATAGCCGTCCCGGTATTGCCCAGTGCACCGAACGTGTCTTTCATAATAGTTTTTATGCCGGTACCGCCAAGCAAACTTAATACTACTCTATGAAGCAGCTGGCTGCCGCCATTGCCAATTTCTCGTGCTTCACGGTAGGTAATGCGCTCAAGCAGCTGGGCGTCATGGACTTTTTTGGGGTCGGCTGACATAAAACCGGGTACATCCGACCAGTTATGATATTCCGGGGCCTGCAAGGCGCGTGCAATCAGCGCGCCCGTAATATCTGAGCCGCCTCTAGGGAATACCTGTACGCGACCATCAGCCCGCATACCGCAAAAGCCATTAACTACAAACTGGCCGCCATTTCCCAACATTGATCTGATTGCAACATTGGTAACATCTTCATTAAGAGTGCCGTCATTATGAAAAAATATTAGCTCGCGGGCGTCTACAAACGTCCTTCCGGTTTGAATTGAAAGGAGCTTACCACTCCATATTTCTCCCAGCGCCTCAACGGGGTCACCTTTGGCCGTCCATTCGGCTATATCCCTTGGTATATTATCTGTGACAGTTCGGCTTTCCGGATTGTCGCATGCTGTTTTTATCAATATAGCTTCGTAACGAGCCTTTATCTCATCAGGGCCGTAAAGGCTACCATATTCGCCAAGTAGCGCATTGGTAACTCTCCAGGGATATTCATCATCACCTCCGGCAGCAGATACCACCGCGACGTCAGGGTTATAGCCAGGCGCCTCAAGGTGAGGGACAACCCGTTCGGGCTTAGCCATAGACGTACCGCCAAATTTTACAACCAACAACTCAGACATAGAATGTAAATTATAATCTATTATATCATACTTGTCAATAGCCTGTATCTCTGTTACTATGTAGCTAATGAGCAAGAAATTACCGATTGTGGCGATTGTGGGGCGAGCCAATGTTGGCAAGTCGTCTTTGTTTAATGCGATCCTTGACCGGCGGGAGGCAATTGTAGCCCGTGAAGCTGGCACCACGCGCGATAGCATTATGTCTAAGGCTTCATACCGCGGACAGGACTTTTGGCTGGTGGACACGGCTGGCATAAAGGATCCGGAGGATGATTTTGAGTTTACGATTCAGGAACAGATCCAGCAAGCGGCCGATAGCGCCGACGTTATTTGGGTTGTCATAGAAGCTGATGTGCTTATTACCGAAGAAGACCGCCGGGTAGCCAAAATGGCACTTAAAACCCGCAAACCTGTCTTTTTAGTTGTTAACAAGTGGGACAAGGCGCCCAAAGCCGAGGTTAGCGACTACGAACGCTTGGGCATTAAGCCGATTATGCTTGTTAGTACAACCCAGACTAAGGGCATTGACGGCTTGCTTGACGAGCTGGTGGCACATATACCTAAAGCAACCCTCAAGGAAGAGGATGAAATTATTAGGGTGGCGCTGCTCGGCCGCCCGAATGTGGGCAAATCTGCCTTGTTTAATGCCCTCGCCAAGAAACAACAGGCCATCGTGGCCGACAGGGCAGGGACAACCAGGGACGTTAACCGCGCGACAGTGCGCTACCAGGGCAAAACAATTGAGATTATGGATACGGCTGGTATTAGGCGCAGCGGGCACATCAAAAAGGGCGTTGAGCGGTTTAGCGTTATACGGTCGCTGGCAGCCATAGAGCAAGCCGATATTTGCCTCTTACTCATGGACGCTAACGAATTAAACGTAGCCCTGGACCAAAAGATCGCGGGCATGATCAAAGAGGCAGGGAAGGGGCTGGTACTGGTGGTTAGCAAGTGGGACTCAGCAGAAAAAGACGCCTATACCCGGGATACCATCGCGCCGCAGATTGCCCATAACTATGAATTCGTGCCCTGGGCTCCACTTATACTAACCAGTAGTGTCACAGGCCAAAACGTTACGAAATTATTTGACCTAATCACCGAGATTGCTTCAGCCCGGGAGACGCAAGTTAAGACTACCGAGCTTAACCGTTGGCTGCGTGAAGTCAGCGACAAACACCCGCCGGCAGGGCTCAAAAACCGTACGCCTAAGCTCAACTACATGGTGCAAGAAAAGGAAAGCCCCACAAACTTTAAAATTTACGGCGCGCATACTAAATTTTTGCACTGGAGCTACAAGCGTTACATGGACCGCAAGCTGCGGGAGCGGTTCGGCTTTGCGGGCACCCCGGTGCGGTTTTGGTTCTTTGAAAAGCATGAAACCCATAAACACGGCACCCGCCCAAAGCCCGCAGATTAAAGCCGGAATAGGTTACTGACCAGCTATATTCGCACGTGGCACAATTACCGCGACTACATCAAGCCTGAAGCCATGGAGCTCATCAGCATCTAGTGTTTTATGGTCAGTTAAATTATAGGCGCCGTTAAAACCGGCTGCGATCTGCAGTACGGGATCGTCCTCGCTTTTTCCGTACCATAGACTAACCAGGATTGGCCTATCTAGATATTTGGCATCGGGCTGATATTCATCGCTCGGTTCAAGCTCGCCGACCATTTCTTCAACGTCCACTGTCCAGTCGTCTGTATATGGGATGTCAGTAACCTGCCGATAGTCATCTTCGCTATTTGGATGAGCATGAACTCCGTATTGGGCTAGTAGTGCGGATAAATGCTGATGAATAGACTCAGCCTTCGCTCTTTCGGCAATATGGACAGCAATTCTTTTTCCTAAGTAACCTTCATTCACACTATTTTTATACTAGCAAATTATCCTGTTGTCAAATTCCTTGCTACCTTCTAAAACTTGATAACTGATACCCAATACCCGATACTGTCCCTATGGCTTTATTTCAGAAAAAACCGATCGTAGGTACTGCGGCCCCGATTTATACTTTAGGATTGCAAAAAACCGTGCTAATTGTTGGCTTAGGTAATATTGGCAAGCAGTTTACGGGCACACGTCACAATATCGGTTTCGCATGCATCGATGCCCTGGCTATATCACAAGTTATAGATAACTGGACAGAAAAAAAGGATCTCAAAAGCCTGGTCGCAAGCGACACGGTGGGGGATACCCGGGTGATACTTTGCAAACCGACTACACTTATGAACAACAGCGGCGAAGCAGTGCAGGCGGTAGCCCACTTTTATAAAATACACGGGCAAAGCATCGTGGCGGTGTATGACGAGCTGGACCTGGATTTTGGGCAGATACGCTTGCGCTACGGCGGTTCTGCGGCCGGCCATAACGGGGTTAAATCAGTCATTCAGCATATTGGCGAAGATTTTGGCCGTGTCCGGATAGGCATTGGGCCAAAAACGCCAGAAAAGATGGATGGAGCCAATTTTGTCCTGGCCCCGTTTGGTGAGTCCGAACAAGCACAGCTACCAAATTTGCTCAAGGAAACCACGGCCGTGCTGACCGAATTCATTCATAGCGGCCAGCTCCCGTCCGACACCCGCACCTTTTTGGTCTAAAGCGCTTAAGGTAATGATTTCATTTGAATGTGAATTCACTTCGTATTCAAATGGGCCATTGGCAGGAAAGGCAGCAGAGCGATGGAAAACCCGCCCGGGGTTTTCCATAACAAAAAAATGAGCCTCAAGAGGGGGTGGGCACCACTTGAGACTCATTTACACCCTTCAAACCCACCCAAGCAAAGCATCAAACAGCAAATATAAAAATGGTTTGTGCCGTTCCACCAAAGGCGGACCGTCGTTTAGACTTGCTACTTTTGGGACCCACCCGGCTTCATAAAAGAAGTCCTAGTAGGGGTCCCCATTAAATTCATAAGAATTTTATGGGGTGTTTTTAAAGGGGTTAGTATGTCTTAGAGTCCGTATCACTTATATGGGATACCAGAGGAAAAGTGGAGGGTAACAACTTTTGGCTCTTTAAGACTCTAAAACACTCTAACGTTTTTCCGGTTAAACCGGAGTGTTAGAATAGGGTATAAGGTGCATAAAATCCGCTTACGCGAACTTACAAATTGCCATTCTAGCAAAAAGATTACATTATGTCAATACTAAAAT
>DATLEQ010000017.1:0-3737 GCA_035525115.1 Candidatus Limnocylindrales bacterium | reverse complement strand
CAGGACAAGCCGTGCGCATGACTTCAGCGGCCAGTTTGCATAGTTTGTCATGCTGCTGCACAGGTAGCGAATCAAAATTCCCGGGATCAATCATAGCTGGCAGTTCGGCCGACAAGACTGCCCCCAATAGTGTTCTTGCATGCTCAATATCAGCCGCCTCAGTCAAACTATGCTGCGCGTAAGGCACGGTTTCGGCCAGGGATCCTGTATGTCTCATGATTCAGTACTATGACATATTTACACTATAAATAAAATAGAGCCTGGGGTTTTCCAGGCCCTAACACCACAAAAGTCACCTTACGCTATTAGCTGTCGTTTTCCATATCTTTCTTTTTTTGCTCTGCTTTACCTTTTAACTCGTGGGCTTTATTATCAGCATCATCTTTAACGTCTTCAATTTTGTCCATCCAATCGCTCATAGATCCTCCTGCATTAATTATTTCTTTATGTAGTATGACGATTTAACTGCAAATGACAGTAATATTTATCGCCTATTACAGATTTTTTATGTTCGTAGGTATATATGTTTACGGCTTTTGCCAAATATTATTGCTCGCCGGCATGTTTTAGGAATATACTTATGCATAATGAAACGTTCGATTGCGATGCTGGTTTCGGCGGGTATATTCTTGAGGGCATCCCTGCCAACTGCCACCGAGGAAAAGGCCCCGGGCGTTTCACTGGAGCAAGTAGTGCCTTACGAAACTGCACAGGATATTGTTGCGCGGGATATTGTCCCAAGTATAGGCAAAGCCGGTCTGGTGCTTGTATCCTTACGCCCTAGCGAGGTGCCCGGCTTATCTGACCTACTCATTACAGACGACAGCAGGTGCGGGTCCAGGTTCGGCTTCGCTAAAGTAAGTGTAGACGGCAAGAATATATTAGAGGTTAGTTTTGATTTGTTTGGCCAGGTAGCCGATTTAACCGACGATACAAAATTGCAAGGTCATGCCATGTGGGACGGTACCATCGGCCACGGCGACGAGATTGCCCAATCAAGCCAGTATCATCTACCGAGCACACCAGCAGCGGCAGAGAATATCCTGGCTTATTTGAAAAGCAACAATGACCAAGTCTGCCACCCGGCACCTTAAACATATAAGAGTTCCTAAAATATCACGGTTAGTTTTTATCTTTATAAATAAGCTGGTATTAAGTTATTAGGTAATATTGTAGTGTATGCGTATGAGACGGGTGTTTACATATCTACCAAAAAAGCTGCGGGTCGCACTGATCATAGCCGGCACGATTATGGGATTTGGGATGTTCCTTTTGCTAATCAAAACCCCTCCTGGCCGCCCGTCGGCAGTGGATTTAAAGCCGCAGCCCCCCGTCAGACAAAACAAGACATTTCAACCGGATAATACAGTTTTGCCCAAACAACCAACCGCTCCAGTCGTGTCCAAGATTGACACCAAGCAGCCGGTCGTATTTTTGAGCCTAGACGATGGCCAACAAAAAGATGACCGAGCCGTTGATTTTTTAAAACAGAGGCAGTGGCCGGTAACATTGTTCCTTACAGATAAATACGCGAGTGAAAATTATAATTATTTTAAAAAGATCGAACAAAATGGCGCCAGCATACAGAACCATACGCTCTCGCATGTTTTTTTAAATGATTTAACGTACAACCAACAGAAAAGTGAAATTTGCGGCGCCTCAGACAAGGCCAACCAAGTGTATGGTAAACGGCCAACTTTGCTCAGGCCTCCTGGTGGCTTTTATGACAATAACACGCAGCTCGCCGCCTACGAGTGCGGTATTGGTGCAGTTGTAATGTGGTCTGCAAAAGTAGATGGCGGCAACGTTCAGTTCCAGCAAGGGGACCATTTGGTTCCGGGCGACATCGTGCTTATGCACTTCCGTCCCAAAATAATGGAGGATTTAGCCGCTTTTGAAGCCGAGATTATTAAACAGGGCTTGTACGTGGCACGTCTGGAAGACTGGATAAGAATAGAGCCCTAGATCAAACCGCTAGGCGATATCTTGAGCGCTGTCTCGCTACGGGCTACTGCTGGCGGGTGCTGGTTCTGGACTTGGAGCAGGCGCAGGGGCTGGCGCGGGCTCCGTTGGGGTAGGCTGCGGCGCAGGTTGAGGCTCAGGAGTAGGTGCCGGCGTCGGGCTAACCGAACCGCCTGAGCCGCGGCCAGGCTCGGTGCTTGTGTTACTGCCCGGAGTAACAGCCTGAGCCGGTTCATCTTCTTTTTTCTTGTCTTCTGGCTTCTTGTCCTCTTGCTTATTTTCTTTTTTCTCTAGTTGCTTCGGCGCGTCACAGCTGCCGTTTGGCTCGCCGCCTTTAATGAAATACTCGTCATACGTGCTGCTGGTTACGCGCTGGGCTTTAAGTCCATTGGTGCGGCAGACGGCCAGCTTAACTACATTAACCGGCTGTACAAACGATTCCGGTTTGCTATCTCCCAAAAATTTCATCATGCTGTTACGCCAGATAACGCCGGCCCCGGCACTCCCGGCTACGCCCGCCATTGGCTGGTTGTCATTGTTGCCAACCCATACACCGACCGTGAGGCTAGGCGTATAGCCAATCGTCCAGGCATCACGGTAATCATCGGTGGTCCCTGTCTTTACCGCAACTTGGCGGTTCGGAATATTAAGTGACGTACCAAATGTAGGCGCTCTTGCTTCGTTGTCAGACAGTATAGACGAAATTAAAAACGAAGCTTCAGGGCTCTGCACCCGCTTCGTTTCTGCCTCATTCGTAAAAATAGTATTATCAAATTTATCTTTGATCATCCTTACCTTCACAGCAGGATGTTGGTTGCCTAAGTTGGCGAAAGCGGCGTACGCGTTAGTCATATCAGTTAGTTTTGCTTCTGCTGTACCGAGAGCGAGTGTCAGGCCATATTTTGTCGGGTCATTGACATCATTAATGCCCATACGCTGCGCCGTGGCCACCGCCGATTCAACTCCAAGTTTTTCCATAATTTCAATGGATGGAATATTGAGTGATTGCCCCAGAGCATTGCGAACCGGGATATTACCACGGAATCTAAAATCGTAATTTTGCGGCCTGTAGGTGCCATACGTCTTTGGCTCGTCACGCATAATCGTCGCTGGTGTAACTAATCTTTTATCCATTGCTTCTGTGTAATAAATAGGCTTAAAGCTCGACCCCGGTTGACGAGGCGAAATGGCCATATTAACTTTGCCAAACTTCTCATCCTCCCAGTTGACGCTGCCGACTAACGCGCGAATTTCGCCAGTTTTAGGGTCTATTGCCACCAGAGAAGCATTATTGCCCCCTTTCCGACTTAGGTCGGCTACCCGATCCTTGATCAGTTTTTCAGCCTCCTTTTGCCAGGTCAAATCAAGTCCCGTCTTTACCCGGTAACCACCGCGTATAATGGTCTCCTCGCCATAGGTGCTTTTTAGCTCATCCAGAACCATCATTGCGAAGTGCTGTGCATGCTTTTCTTCGGCCGTTTTGGGGGCAAATGCCAATTGCTGGGCGGTTGCCTGGGTTTTTTGATCTACCGAAAGGTAGCCTACCTCTGCCATGCGGGTCAGCACAAGCTGTTGTTGTTCGCGTGCTTTATTGGCATCACCTGATATTGGCGATAACGTGCTAGGGGCCGGCAGCAAACCGACTAGCATAGCTGATTCCGGCACCGTCAGGTCCTTGGGGTCTTTATCAAAATAAACTTTAGCTGCCTGCTTTATCCCAAAGGCTCCCTCCCCGTAGTAAACAGAGTTTATGTACATTTGCAGGATCTCGTCTT
>DATLEQ010000058.1:0-8925 GCA_035525115.1 Candidatus Limnocylindrales bacterium | reverse complement strand
CATTTGCATTAATTTTTCGGCAGCGTCAGTTTTGCTAAGCTTAGCTATCTTTTCCAGCTTTTCTTGCTGCCTGCTCCGAATTTCACGGATTTCATTTTTTAGTGCCTCAACCTCATCCTCGCCCTTACGCAAATTTTCACTGCGTTTATCAAGATCGTCCAACTTTTTGTCCAAAGCTTCTTCGCGTGTCAGGAGGCGCTGTTCGATTTCTTTAATTTCCTTACGGCGTTGCTGATCTTCCCTCTTGGATTCTTCGGCTGCCCGTAAGGCTTCTTCGCGTGCTTCTTCTATAAGTTTATTGGCCTCTTTTTTAGCCTTGGCCAGATCTTTTTGAGCTTGCTCCTCGGCGCTGCCCAGTTTCTTTTTAGTTATGACCGTGTTGGCACCAAAGCCAACACCAATGCCAGCAAGCGCCAGCACAATAGTTAGTGGACCCATATTTTTTCCTTCCTATGCTGCAAACTACACGCAAGCCGGCAGTCACTATCACTTCGTTAGCCACTATGCGCGCAATCTGAAAACGAAACAGTATTAAAATTTAACTTTGAATGTGGATTTGCTCCAAACGTGGCGGTAATCCTAGCAAAAACTATACGCTTCCCGTCGCGGGCTGACAACATTTTAATCCTGAACCGCAAAAACTGCCATTCGTTGCTCAAATTTATTTGTTCGAACGTTGAATCGTCCTGAATAGGTAATGAGGTTCAGGCCGCGTTTACCCGGTACGGCACTCTTTAATACTTTGCCCATGTCTACCCGATCATTATCGTATACTTCTTTATCGGTCACGGTGTAGGTAAAGACCTTGCCGTCACCGCGTTCCAGGCTGATTTTGTCGCCAGCCTGCATGTTTCCGATATTATAAAATACCCCTCGTTTAGTGGGGCCAGAGACATATCCCTCCAAAACAATAGCTCCTGGCTCGTCCGGTTTAGTGCTGCCTTTATACCAACCAATATCAAATATGTTAGGGGGCGCCGCCGGTAAATTTTTAGACTCACCGCCAACTGGGTAGACCCGGGCATAAACGTCTATTTTTGCAATCGATAAAAAACGCGGTACGTCGGCGCCAACTTCATAGTGGGTAATATCGGATGGCGGCTCTGCCTCAGAAACTGGCGTTGCGTTAGTGGTATCTTTATTTGCCTGTGACGCCTGTTGTTTGTCCTGTGCTTTGGCGGCGCCATTAGCACGGACTACCGCGAACACACCAATCAGCCCTGCGGTAGCTAAGAAAATTGCTAATGTAGTTGCGAGCACCGATGTCAAAGGCCGTCGGTGCTTGGGGTAAGCCTTGTAAACAGGTTTGGTCACCTGACGCTTTAAAACGCGTGATTTGGCCTGTTTTGGCAAATGGCGCGCAGCAACTGGTGATGCGACTGCCTTTTTAGGCGTTAAAGCCGGGTTCGTAGATCTGGAACGAATATGTACATCACTTATTATTGTCGCAGGGTCCACGGGCTTAGGTGTTGATACGTGCGAGCTAACAGACCCCCTGCCGCGTAACCGCGCACGGTGGGTTGGGTTTTCCAAGCCTGGCTTTTTTAGCCGCTCTTCCATTTTTATTGGCCCGTTCGTATTTTTCCTGTTTTTGGTTTAAAAACTACTACAAAACTAACTGTAGCGTTATCTGTTAATTTGTCAAGCCTTTTATGCTTTAGTGTTGTGCTATTTACTTGCGCGGTAAGGTTAAATGGGCGGGCGCTCCATAATGAGGCATTACATACCCCGATTTCTGTTGTCCGGTAAAGTTTAGCAGCTTATGTCCAGCTTTTACCCAGTTCTTGTCGGTGCTGCCAACTATTGGCACACCTAACGCATAGGCCAGCGCATTAGCCATACTTATACCAATCCTCAGGCCCGTAAATGAACCAGGACCTGAAAAAACTATAATCCCACTGATATCTTGCAGCTTTTTGCCGGCACTGGACAATAAGCCCTCTGTTTGGAGGTGTATGGTTTCTGCCAATTG
The DNA here is from genome assembly GCA_035525115.1 of Candidatus Limnocylindrales bacterium. GTDB lineage: Bacteria > Patescibacteriota > Saccharimonadia > Saccharimonadales > JAICHO01 > JAICHO01. Next base: position 6,953 of record DATLEQ010000058.1, on the reverse strand, counting down.
CCGGTGCGCCAGCCATTTGACGTAAGCCAGTTCGGAGTTATCAACATATATACCAAGTTCAGCCTCGGGTTTGTCGGTTCGGATGGCTAATATCATCATAGTGCGAGTAAGTATGACAGATCTTCAGGGTAACTACAGTCTAGTTGGCGACTGCCATCAGATAGCTTACGGATGGTAATGGTTAGCCGCCGGGCAGGCAATACGTGTTGCACCACTTCTCCCCATTCAATGATCAGTACTGCTTTTGGGTCACTGATAATATCAGCCAACTCATACTCCATAAGGCCGGCTGCTTGCAGGCGGTAGAAATCGTAATGATAGATATTGAATGCGGGCGCGGTATACACCTTGCTGAGCGTAAACGTCGGGCTGCCGACCACGTTTTTGCTACCGGCACCACGGGCAATACCCCTCGTTAATGTTGTTTTCCCGCCTCCTAGGTCGCTGATAAGCTCAATAATTTCACCGCCCCGAAGGTTGTGGCCGAGCCGTTCTCCGAACTTCTCGGTAGCGGCGGAATCTGCGGACTGCGTTAACTGCGTCATGACGGTACTCATAGCCTGCATATAGTAGCGTGATCGCCCCTACCCCAACAAGTATGTCAGTATGTATGGTGGCAGACGCGGCTGCAGGATCTTCGTAAATTTGGCGATCCTTAGTTGTAGCGGTTTTAGCCGACTTAACGGCAGTAGTTTTGGGACTGGCAGTTTTTGAGGTTTTTGGTTTAGCTTTAGCAGCAGGAGCTTTAACGGATTTTGTTTTGGGGGCAGCCGCCAACAAGGGAATACTGGCGATATTTGGATTACCTGGCGTAGGACTGATTGTCCATTGCCACGTACCGGAGATGAATGCCCACGCCGACCCCTCTATGGCAGTGTCATATTGGTCGGTTTCGGAGACCACGTTACCGGCTGGATCTAATAATCGGACGTGTCCACTAGTGTTAGCCAATACCAAGCCGCTATCACGAGAGAATAAGGTGGCATATTGGTGTCCAAGGAGAATACGAGCACCTAGCGTATAACTATATGTGTAGTTATTACCGCTTTGCACTTTATAATTCGTCAGGTCAATTGGCTGGTCGGTAGGATTATAAAGTTCCACGAACTCATCTGTGTCGTCAGTTGCGGGCGCTGCCGGGTTAGGTAGGAGCTCCGTTATATTTACGGTGGTGAGTGCAGAGGCGCTATTACCGGACGCGGTGGAGGCTGTGGGTGCCGGTAGTTCCGTGGGCACCAAGCCCGTGTTAAAGTCTTCATGGGTTATCATATTTTCTACAGCAGGCGTAGGCACTGCCCAGCGCCAACCATCATCAAAACGTGCCCAACTCTGGCCTTCGAGAGCATCCAAATACTGGATGGTTTGTAATGGCTCAAAACTGCCGTTGCCACTTAAATGCCCTAGGCTTACTGTATTTAAGCCACTATTTTTTAAGGACAAGGTCCGCGTAGAAGCTCCGTCACTAAAACTACTTAACACCAAGAATTCACCCTGGCCGATAAATTGGTCAGGGCTAAATAGGTATTGCGTACCGTTAACTTCTAAGACGCACCCTTTAAGCGAAGTTACTTGATTGGTCGTATTCGCAAACTCGGCCCATTCCGCGTCACTATCCTCGCCAGTAGGATTTGGTAGCAATTCGCTTAAAACAGTACCGCTACACTCGGACTGTTCTGGCCGCGCTACATCTATAGGTACCAGTGGCGTAGTACGCAACTGATTAGCCGCACCAATGGTCGGGTAATATGTAGCCTTAAAGCCCGTAGAGAACTTAGCGTAGGTTTGGCCGTTGAGTAAGACCGGCTGAGTAAAAAAAGCGCCGGGAAGTACAATACCGCCCATGGCATTTTGGGGCATGAACTGAAAATTGTTGGCCTCATTACTATGCAAGTTTAAGGGCGTCGTTTGGTTGGAATCATCCAAAAAGCCGTCTATTACTGCCAACCCCGCACTGGGCCCTATGTCGTTTGCGGCAATATTAAATACGCTGCCATTGATACTAATAGGACAGTCCTCTACTTCCGCTGTGGCTGTGGTTTTAAGCAGCTCAATAGACTGGGTAAGATCTTGGCCATCAGGATCAATCAAAAAAGGTTGGATTTCATTTAGGCTTACGGTCTGGCAGGCATGCGCAATTGACATAAAATCACCGCTGTTGTTACCCGTATCTTGAAGTGTGCCATCGCTATTTTGTTTTCTAACAATTGACCAGCCTCGCTGATGTGTTGACGCTGCAGGACCCTCACGGAACAACTCGCTGGCCGTTCCCCATCCCAACTGATCAATTGGTTGGCTATTTTTTAAAAGCTGCACGCTACCACCCACGTCAGCTAATGCCAGGCCAGCAGGGAATTGGCCTACATTTGGATTTGCCAATTTTAAACTATCTGATATAAACGTCACGTTTTCATAGGGCGCCAATATGCCGCTTAAGGCAATGGTCTTACTGTTGGGCGTGCCACCTGCAGTGATATAACGCACCACATGCCCGCTCATATTATAATCAACAGAGGTATTGTTGGTCAGCACAATATACTCTTCAGTCGCCCCTCCTAAACCTTGGGTTTGCACCTCGGATATGCACAGACCGCAACCGACAACATTGGCACTAGCTGAAGCTGTTGCTTGTACTAAGAGCAAGAGTGCGAGAGCAATCAAAAACTTAAGCGGTTTCATGGTTTCAGATTGTACTCAGTTGTACTTCAGCATCAAGTGCTTTCTCTTATTTTGCTTATAGCCTTTGAATTTAAGAAGTAAATATAGCAAATAAAACAACGGCTGTATTTGGTTATAAGCCACCCACTTATTCCTAAGAGAAGCTTACGCTATACTAATGCTTGGCATGTTACAACTTAGCAGCAGATTAATTAACCAGGCCGTTATGTCCTTACGTACCGGTGGCCAGGTAGCCACAGCTATCCAACCTATCTTTAATCCCAAAAACCTTAAGATAGAAGGGTTTTACTGCGATGACAGATTCGAACCAAAACAGTTGATACTTCTTGCCCAAGATATCCGGGATCATATTGAAAAGGGCTTTGTAATCAATGATCATGAGGTGTTAGCCAATCCAGAAGAATTAGTGCGTTTGCAGTCTGTTTTAAAGCTTGATTTTGAGTTAATTGGCAAACCGGTAATCAGCGTCAATAAACAACGCCTGGGTAAGGTATCCGACTACGCAGTCGACGATGCCACCCTTTACGTACAGAAGTTATATGTTAGTCAAAACCTGCTCAAGAGTATTACAGGTGGGAATCTCAGCATTGATCGTAGCCAAATTGTCGAAATCACTAATCGTAAGATAGTCGTATTAGACCCCCTCAAAGGCGTTAAAGACACCATCCAAGCTACCGCCCTTGCCTAGTAGGCTTCGTCTAAAACCGACTTAATATCATCGTAATTAAACCCTTGCCGTGCAAGATATTGCATGAGCTTTAGCTTGTCCTGATATTTTGTTTGCTTCTGTTTTCGTTTTATTAAGTCGCGTAAAGTTTGACGCTCGTCAGTATCATCCTCTGCCAAGGTCTCGTTAATAACGTCGTCACTCACATGTTTTTGACGAAGTTCCTGCCGCAGCCGACGAAGACTAGTTGCCTTTAGCAAACGCCGGTTTGCAACCCAAGCATCCGCAAACTGTTTATCATTAATATAACCATATTCCGCCAGCCACTCTATTGTCTGGGCAATAATTTCTGGTGTATAACCTTTGCGCTTTAAGTAATCCCTTAACTCCCATTCACTGCGCATCCGGCGTGATAGCTGGCCAAGCGCAAGATAACGGGCCTTATCCCTTACGCTATCGTCTTTTAAGGCGGCCAGCTGTTGGGCTGTTAGTTCTTGGCCGGTATATAGCCCTTGTTGTAATAACCCGGTTTCAGAAAGGGCAAAGCTAAATTTACCATCGATATAAACACTATAGCGATCGGCTCGCTTAACTTGTTGTTTAATGTTGGTAATTTTCATTCTGAAGGGTTATATCAGCCCACGAGTTTCTAATAACTCAATGAGGGCCGGAAAACGAGTGTAAGCCGGGTCCAAAGAGGTACTAAAGTGTTGGCCACCTTTAATGAAAACTAATTCCCCCCTGACTTGCCCTGCAAGGTATTCGGCTTGTTTGGGGTCACACCAGGGATCATCGTCGCCGTGGACAAATAAAAACTTGTGAGCCGCAGCTTTAATTTTGGCAAATTCAAATGGCTCTTCAAACAAACCTTTCAGCTGTTCCCAGTCTGGTTCTTCTGCTAATACTTGGGAGTATACACTGACCGGTACGGCCGCACGTACTCGCATATCTGCAGGGAGGTTCTGTAGCAAATGCAAAATTTGTACCGCTCCCCAGGAATGGCCAATAATTACATTGTCATTAAAATCCCAATCTTTATTGGCTAATAAAAAGTCAGTGACCGCTCGTGCGTTTGGCTTGTCAGGCGTGGGCATATTAGGCGACCAAACGTGATAGCCGCGGTTCTGCAGCTTACGCTTCAGCCATGGGTACCAATGCCCCTCCGAAGTCTGTCCATAAGAATGTAAAATTACCGCCCGTTTCATACCTTTAGTTTTCTGGCCATGCCCATGCTAGTGTAGTGCCTCAATTTAGCAGAGTTCATTATCTACTATAGGCCGTCGGGGCACGGTAGTTATGCCTCTTATCCGGCTATTGTCCTCAGTCCTAAATATCACGTGCACAGAACATGGGTCTTGAACTCGTTCGTCGTAAAGAGCCATACAACGATCAGGGTTATTACAGCCAACCAAGGCTGTGCCTCCCATACAAACTGGCAACGAAAAATTCTTACCATTTACTTCGGGTACAGCTTCGCAGCCTTCATGCCGAGGAGTGATATAACGAGGAGTGATATAAGCCGTTGTTTCTGGCATATTATTCTTCCTTTTCGGCGGCAGTTTGGACCTTTTTGGCTATTTCCTCCAGAACTTTGGGATTATCTTCTAGATGTTTTTTGGCGGCTTCACGGCCTTGGCCGATTTTTTCACCGTTGTACGCAAACCAAGCTCCGGATTTTTCCACAATACCACGTTCTGTTGCAAGATCCAGAACATCGCCGGCTTTGCTGATTCCTTGGTTATACATGATATCAAATTCTGCCTGCCTAAATGGCGGGGCAATCTTATTCTTCACCACCTTCACCCTTGTACGGTTGCCAATAATTTCATCACCTTGCTTGATCTGGGCAATCCGGCGTATATCCATGCGTACGCTGGCATAAAACTTTAGCGCGTTACCGCCAGTGGTAGTTTCTGGATTGCCAAACATAACACCAATTTTCATGCGGATCTGGTTAATAAAGATCACCGTTGCATGGCTGCGGCTAATTACACCGGTAAGCTTACGCAGCGCCTGGCTCATTAGGCGTGCCTGCAAGCCCATATGGCTGTCGCCCATATCGCCTTCTATTTCTGCCCTTGGGACAAGGGCGGCCACGGAGTCGACGACAATAAGGTCAACCGCATTGGAGCGGACCAAAGTCTCTACAATTTCCAGGGCCTGCTCCCCATTATCGGGCTGCGAAAGCAGTAAATTACTGGTATCAACGCCGATACGCTGGGCATAAGCGGGATCCAAGGCGTGCTCGGCATCAATAAATGCCGCTGTACCACCTTGTTTTTGGATTTCAGCGATAGCATGTAAGGTCAAAGTCGTTTTACCGGAACTCTCTGGGCCATAGATTTCTACAACCCGACCTTTAGGGATACCTCCTCCCAGGGCCAAATCAAGGCTGACAGAACCCGTTGGAATACACTCTACAGCAACCTTATGGGCTTCGCCCAACTTCATAATGGAGCCTTTGCCAAACTGTTTCTCAATTGTCTCTAATGCTAAGCCTAGGGCTTTGGTCTTACCTGATTCTTGATTTTCATCAGCTGCTTTTTTGCCGGGTTTATCTGCCTTGGCTACCATGTCGTCCGTCCCTCCTGATTAAAGTCATTCGTCCCTGTCCCTATTATTATAACAAAGGTACCAATTTAAAACTGTTTATTGCTTATAATATTCAAGTATTAAACAAGCTTATAAAGTAGTGGTTATTACAAAGTAACGATATTTTATGCCTAAGTTGCTTAAGGTTACTTTATAATAGAGCCTAAATGCGTATTTCTGACGCCCTGGTTGAGAAATTGTTAACTGCTGCTGGTAAAGTTAGTGCCGAGCAGTTGAAGGATTTGCGTCAGCAAGAAGAGACCGAGAAAAAGCCGTTGCAAGATCTGGCAATCAAAGGTAACGTTGTCAGCGAAAAAGAACTTACCAAGCTCTATGCTGACGAAATAGACGTGCCGTTTGTTGAGCTGAACACAAAAGAAATAAAGCATGAGGTCTTGCGCCTGATACCGGAACGGATCGCCAGACAATATAATGTTATTTTATTCGGCGTAGAAGAAGATGGCAGCAAGTTGCTGGCCATGGCAGATCCAGACGATATTCAAGCCATCAACTTTTTGCAGAAACAACTAGGTGACAACATCAAGGTCTCGGTAGCTACAAATACTAACCTTCGGGCGGCTCTGGACCTCTATCGCGGCACCATTGGCAATGAGTTGACTAAGGTGATCTCTCCTGACGAAGATACCGAAGAAATCGAGGAAGATATTGACGAGGCAGACCTGGCTGAAGACTCGCCCATAGCCCAAACCGTTAACTTGCTGATTGAATACGGGATACGGTCAGGCGCCAGTGACATACACATTGAGCCACGTGAAAATTACGTCAGCGTGCGATACCGTGTAGACGGTATTTTGCGCGAGGCCAACAAATTACCGAAAAAGGTTCATGGCGCATTGGTATCGCGCATTAAGATTTTATCCACGCTTAAAATTGACGAGCGCAGAGCCCCCCAAGATGGCCGTTTTAAAATTCAGATGGGAGGCGAAACTTACGCTTTAAGGGTTTCCACCTTGCCAATCACCGAAGGCGAAAAAGTTGTCATGCGTATTCTAAATGA
>DATLEQ010000057.1:0-6316 GCA_035525115.1 Candidatus Limnocylindrales bacterium | reverse complement strand
ATTCTGTCAATGATCACAGCAGCATCACCGCTTTTATCGTGTTTGGTTACGCGTGCACCCGTAATTGTTAATCCGTTTTGATGGAATGTTAGGCGCTTACTTCGGCGGCCAGACCGATAGCCATCCATGGCGACAGTTCCGCTAAATGTCATGCTGTCAGGGTCGACAATAATATTTAATGCATACTTTTTAGGTTGGAATTGTGTAAATAATCGGGTTACGTCTTTCGTCATACCATCTTATGGTAACATGTCTGGTTCGGCCGCTAGCCTCATGCATAATTGACATTACGAATATGTTGCCGTAATATTATCAGTGTTACTAGTCGGCCAACAGGTCGGCTTTTTTCATACAGAAAGGTGAAATTAATGGACTTAGACGTAAAACAATTGGCACTGGCCGTCAAAACTATTGCCGAAGAAAAGAACCTGCCAGAAGATATGGTGCAGGAGATCGTTGAACAGGCTTTGGCCGCCGCTTACCGGCGCGATTATGGTGACCGCGAGCAAGAAGTTCGTGTCAGCATGAATATGAACACTGGCGAGGTTGACGCTTACATTAGCAAGGAAGTAGTAGAAACCGTAACTGACGACCGGTTTGAGATCAGCCTAAAAGACGCCGGTGTAATGAAAAAGAATGCTAAAATCGGTGACACTATTGAGATATTTCAAAAGGTTGAATCGTTTGGACGCGTCGCAGCTCAGACAGCTAAGCAGGTGGTTTTACAGCGTCTTCGCGAAGCAGAACGTGAAATCATTATGAATGAATATGAAGACAAAATCGGCACGGTTGTTAACAGTATTGTCGGACGTGTTGAAGGCAACATAGTACGCGTAGATCTTGGCAAGGCCCAGGGCATTATGCCTAGAAGCGAACAGATCCAGGGCGAGCGTTATTATCCAGGACAAAGGTTGAAAGTATTTTTAAAAGACGTAGAACGTGGATTCCGTGGCCCGCAGCTTGTCGTTTCCCGGGGTAATAACGAATTTATTGAGTGGCTGTTTAGGGGAGAAGTGCCAGAGATGGAAAGTGGGGCTGTTGAAATCAAGGGTATTGCGCGTGAAGCCGGCGTACGAAGCAAGATTGCGGTCGCGAGCAGCGTCCCTGGTGTTGACCCGGTTGGCACATTTGTGGGCGGACATGGTACCCGTGTCAATGCGGTCATGGGCGAAGTTGGAGAGCAAGAGAAGATTGACATAGTTGTTTTTAATGACGAGCCCAGCGCTTATATCGTTAACGCGCTAAGCCCAACCAAAGTAAGTAAGGTTGAAATTGACGAAGCCGCTAAAAAGGCCAAAGTTATCGTACCGGAGGATCAGCTCAGCATTGCCATCGGTAAAAGTGGACAGAACGTAAGGCTTGCCAGCAAATTAACCGGCTACGAGCTTGATATAGTGGCCGAACAACAACACGCTCCTGACCAGCTTGGAACCGAGGAAGTCAAAACGGTTGCACCTCCAAAGCTCAAAAAAAAGGAACAGCTTGAAAGTTCGCTTTTGGAAGCCATAGAAGAGCATGGTACTGACGAAAAGTAACAATTGCCTCATAGTGTTCGGTTATTAGCAAAATATATGAATATTGGCTTGTATTTCGGGGCTGAAATGTATTTGCTGGGGTGGTTTGTTATTGCCCTGGCGATACTGGTACCGGCAGCTTCAGTACTGTTACTATCGCAAACAGTAAAAGGGTTAAAAAATGCTAAGACCAAATCCTCGAGACGGGTCTACGCTATATTCTTAAGCTACCTCATCATGGCTTTCTTCCTAGTGCTAGTACCCATAAATAAACTAAGGGCTATAGGGGCAGGCATGCTATATGCTCTTTTTTGGTCGCCGCTAGCAATTATTCCTGGCGTGCTGGTCCATATGATCTGGAAAAAACGAAAAGGTAACGACAATAATATTCACAATTAGCACTCTTGACCTACGAGTGCCAGATGGTATTATAGAAGAAGCGAAATATTTAAAAACTTTCGCTAAAGGATGTGGGTAAAAACTATGATGCCTAATTCAAATGATTTCCAGGATTTCTATAATCACTTAACGGATAATGCTTTAAACAGTCTAAAGCATGCTGATGCTATTGCCCGTGGCTTTGGCAGTGCGTATGTAGGCACAGAACACCTGCTGCTGGGGGTATTGGCACAAGACAGCAGCATGGGGGCAAAGATATTGTCCGACGCTGGCGTGACACTTGATCGGGCACGCCTGGTCTTAAACCTTACCCCTAAGACACTTGTTATTAACCTGGGTGGTAAGGGCTACAGTGAAACCGCCAAACTTACGCTTAAAATGGCACAGGACGTTGCCCAGGAATTTAATCAGGAATATACCGGCACAGAACACATTTTATACAGTATCCTTAGCCAGAAGAATGCCAGGGCTACCAAGCTTCTGACAGATATGAACGTTAATGTTGATGCATTAAATAGCGAACTCGAACAGTTCTTAAATCGTCAGCAATATGATGAAGAGAGTGAAGCGGCTACCGAAAATCGCCGGCGTACCAAAAAGCAACGTAAAACAGCTTTGGATTTCTTTGGGACCGACATGACTGGCCTGGCCCGCCAAGGCAAACTGGATCCAGTCGTAGGTCGTGAAGCTCAGATCAAAAGAGTAATAACTATCTTAAATCGTCGTACCAAGAATAACCCTGTGCTTATAGGTGAGCCTGGTGTCGGCAAGACTTCGATTGCAGAAGGTTTAGCGCAGCGTATCGTGGCAGAAGAAGTGCCTGATAGTTTGCTTGATAAACGGATTGTGATGCTTGATTTGGCGGGCATGATTGCAGGGACTAAGTATCGCGGCGAGTTTGAAGAGCGTCTTAAAAAAGTCATGAGTGAACTTGAACATGATACTAAGACCATTGTCTTTATTGACGAGCTTCATCTTATAGTAGGCGCCGGTGCCGCCGAAGGAGCGATGGACGCAGGCAATATCCTCAAACCAGCATTAGCACGCGGCAAGATTCAGGTTATTGGCGCCACCACGACGGCGGAGTATACCAAACACATAGAGAAGGACGCTGCTTTGGAGCGCCGTTTCCAACCCGTCCAAGTGCCCGAGACCACCCTGCCCGAAACTTTGGCCATCTTAAAAGGCTTGCGCAAGCACTATGAAGCATTCCATGGGGTGAAGGTGAGTGACGAAGTCCTTGAGGACACCGTCACCTTTGCAAAAAGATACATAAATGACCGTTTTATGCCAGATAAAGCCATAGATTTACTAGACGAAGCAGCCGCTTATTTGCGAGTAGACAAAGGCAAGACCTCACCGGAAGTCAGGAAGTTGCAAAAAGAGCTCAAGTTAGTAAATGCCCGTATTGATGATGCGGTAGATAACGAGGACTACGAAAAAGCGGCAAAACACAAGCAGCGAGCCAGCCAAATTAATGAAGACCTTAAAAAACTTGAAGCCAGTGGTAAAGCCGTTAAACGATTGGTGCTGAGTAGTGAAGACGTGGCTGACGTGGTGTCGCGCATGACTGGCGTACCTGTAAGTAAGGTGATTAGGTCGGAGGCGAAGTATCTTCTTAATCTAGAAAAAAACCTCGGTAGGTTTGTGATCGGGCAAAGCGAAGCCGTCAGCGCGGTAGCTAAAGCCGTACGGCGGAATCGTTCTGGCGTCGGTGCGTCCGGCAGGCCTATTGGTTCGTTTATCTTCTTGGGCCCGACAGGTGTAGGCAAGACAGAGCTAGCAAGAGTACTAGCACGTGAATTCTTTGGCTCGGAGGACTCGCTAATCAAGATAGATATGAGCGAATTTGGCGAGCACCACAATGTGTCGCGTTTAGTTGGCGCTCCGGCTGGTTATGTCGGTTATGACGATGGCGGCCAGTTAACCGACAAAATACGTCGGCAACCATACAGCCTAGTGCTGTTTGATGAGATAGAAAAGGCCCATCCAGATGTATTCAATATGTTGCTGCAAGTACTAGAAGACGGCGTACTAACGGACGCCAAGGGCCGTAAAATAGACTTTAGTAACACCATTGTTATTATGACCAGCAATATTGGGGCAGAGCGTTTACAAAAAGAGGCTGCGCTCGGCTTCCAGATAGGCATCAATGCCGACACAGACGATCTGGATAGCTTGCACGAGGCAAATAAAGAAAAGGTTCACGATGCCCTCAAAAAAATGATGCGGCCTGAACTGTTGAACCGAATAGATAAGACTATAGTTTTCCGGGCTTTGACCAAAAAAGACATACTGAGCATCCTAGACTTACAGCTCAATGAGCTGCGTACGCGCCTTGCCAAGCACGGGCTAGGTTTGGAGTTGAACCCGGGCGCCAAGGAGTACTTATTGCAGCATGGCTATGATCCTAAAAACGGCGTGCGCCCCATGAGGCGTTTGCTCCAGGACACTCTTGAGGACCATGTCGCGTTTCAGCTCCTGGAAAACAAGTTTCAGAAAGGCGATATAGTTAAAGTGGCAGCCCATAAAGACCAACTAGAGTACAGTGTCGTTTCAGAATAAGCCGTCGTGATACACTGGCCACATGAACCATAGACGACGCCTTGGGGCTATTGTTGCAGCTTTGCTTACGATTAGTTTATTTGTCATCCTATGGTCACAAAAATGGAACCTATATGACGCCTTCAGATTGCGCGGCTACCAACCTTCACTGCAAATTGTTCAGTTGGCAAATGACACAAGCATGAGCGGACGTGGGCGTCACCTATTTTACGTTTATCACCCCGAGCTAAATGACAAAGATTCGTTTAATGAAAACTGCAAAAGCAGAGGTAATGAACAAACCATTGTGCTGGGCTGTTACGTAGGAGGTGTCGGGATATATGTATATAACGTGACAGACCCGCGTCTTCAGGGGATAACCCAAGTTACGTCAGCGCATGAAATGCTGCACGCTGCCTACGGCCGTTTGCAAGGGAAAGAGAAGTTACGGATTGACAAGCTTCTAAACCAGGCCTATACAGGGTCGGATAACACGCGCCTTAAAGAAACTATAGAAGACTATCGTAAGAGCGGCGCGGATATTACTAATGAATTGCACTCCATCCTGGGAACTGAAATAAGGAACCTTCCACCTGAGCTTGAACAATACTATGCGAGATATTTTGATAATCGCCTAACAGTTGTGGGTTTCTCTGAAAAATATGAACAGGCGTTTACGCTACGGAAGCAACAAGTGTTAGATGCGGACATGAAGCTGCAACAACTTAAACAGCAAATTGATGAAGCGCAAACCGACCTGGGCAACCAAAAAACAGAACTAGACCAAAACCGTAGACAGCTTGACGCATTGCTGGCCGCTAGGCAATATGAGACATATAACCGAGGTGTACCCGGCTTTAATGCACAAGTAAACGCATATAATGCGCAGGTCAGACATATTGGACAGCTGATTGATAAGTATAATTCACTAGTCGCAGAGCGTAATGCCATTGCTACCGAAGAGGGCGAGCTTATAAAAGCAATAGATAGCCGACCAACTACCATACAGGGCCACCAGTAGGACCCAAGTTAGGTTATTATATAGATATGGCCAAGAAAGATGCGGTGCGGTATGTGTGCAGTAACTGCGGCGCTGTCAGTGCGACGTGGAGTGGGCGGTGTTATAACTGCGGCGAGTGGAATACTTTACAGGAGCAGCTAAATATAACCTCGGGTAAAACCACCACAGATCAAGGCCGTAAACTTGCCACCCAAACAGTCACTAGCTCACTGGCCAAAGACCACAAACGCCTCACTAGTGGTATTGAAGAATACGACAATGTCTTTGGCTCCGGCATTGTGGCTGGCAGCGTCAATTTAATTGCCGGGCAGCCGGGAATTGGCAAGAGTACGCTGTTATTACAGCTAGCCCATGCCTTAGCCAAGAAATATAAGGTTTTGTATGTCAGCGGCGAGGAGTCGGCCCATCAAATTGGTATACGGGCGGAGCGGTTGGGTGTAAATCAGAAAAATTTACAGCTAGCTACTAGTACCAATGCTGATGATATTTCAGCGACGATAAGCACTGGGGATTATGACCTTGTTGTGGTGGATTCCATTCAGACAGTAAGTTGCAACGATATCGCCTCTGCGGCTGGTACCGTCAGCCAGATCACAAACAGTACGGCTTTATTGACGGCTGCTGCCAAACAAAGCAGCTCCGCACTTATATTGGTAGGACACGTTACCAAGGAGGGTTCAATTGCTGGCCCTAAGGTGCTGGAACACGCCGTTGACGTGGTTCTACAACTAGAAGGTGATCGTTATGGTGGGTTTAAAGTATTACGCGCAGTAAAGAACCGTTATGGTTCTACTAATGAGGCTGGGATCTTTGAGATGACCGATAAGGGCCTGCAGCC
>DATLEQ010000042.1:0-4806 GCA_035525115.1 Candidatus Limnocylindrales bacterium | reverse complement strand
AAGTAAAAAAGGTTTGTTCATAGGCACATAACTCCTTAAATTATCGGTAATCCCGTACGTGTCAACTCGGATGCGCTGATTATATCAGTCAATTTTTTAAGCCGCTAGGGTTTTTATTACTTCTTGGGCTGACATCATTTGCGGTTGGGGCTCAGTACGTTTTTTTATCTCATACATGGTATTTTCAATTGTTTTATCACTTATAACAATCCTATAAGGTATGCCTAACAGGTCAGCATCGGCAAACTTTTCCCCAGGCCGAATGTCCCGGTCATCGTATAAAACGGTTATACGTCGGTCTTGAAGCTGCTGGTAAAAGTTATCAGCCACCTTAATTACCTCGGGGTTGTTCCCTAAGCGAGCCAAGTATACCTTGGCTGGGGCGATATTCTCGGGCCAAATTATGCCCTTATCGTCGTGAAACGCCTCAACCACGGCAGCCAAGGTGCGGCCAATGCCAATACCATAACAGCCCATGTAATATTTCTGTTTATTCCCTTGCTCGTCAGTATATTCGGCACCTTGCATTAAGTTGGTATAGTGGTAACCCAATTGAAAAATATTGCCGACCTCGATGCCGCGCTTTTCGGTTAGCTCCTCGCCGGGCTTAGCCAGAGCAATATCCGCCTCTATGTCAGGCTGGTAATCCCTGTCAATGTTCATATTTAACAGGTCGCGGTTCAGCTTGTTAGCGCCGCCATAGGCATTGCGGATAGTACGTAGCGAGTTATCTGCTACCACCACTAGCGCAAAGCCAGACTTTTTGCCTGTTTTCATAATACCTACGGGCGAAATAAAGCCGGGCTCTGATTGCAGGTCTTCCCTGATCTCTTCGACAGTTGCAGGACGCAAATTGTAAGCTGATGCGGCATGCATGAGTTTGGTCTCGTTAACGTCAAAATCGCCCCGTATAATTGCCAGGACGTATTTTTTGCCTACTTCATCGTAATAAAGCACGTCTTTAATTTGTTGCCACAAGGGCTTATCATGCAGCTTTGCGCCGTCCTCCATGGTCGTACCCCGGACGGCCTCAACTTCTTCCATGGCCAGTAGCTCATCACCGGTATTCTTTTGGTCAACAGTGGCTGTGGCCACATCTTCGTGAGCCGCCTGCCCCGATACGCCGTTGATAAAATACCGGCTTTCGCCAACCTGGCTTTCAGCGATAAATTCATGGCAATACTCGCCGCCGATATAACCATTATCAGCCGCCACCATATCTGTTTTTAAGCCAAGCTCGTTAAAAATAGCTGTATAGGCATCGGCCATTTGCTGGTAAATATCCTTAAACTGCTCCTCGGTACTAAAGCTATAAGCATCCTTCATGACAAATTCGCGCACACGCAGTAACCCGCCGCGGGCCCTTAGCTCATCACGGAACTTCATAGAAAACTGGTAAATGTTGAATGGCAGGTCTTTGTAACTAATATTAAATTTCCGCACCAAATCGACCGCCATTTCTTCGGCAGTGCCGCCCAGGGCAAACTCGGCCTCACGCCTGTCTTTAATCTTCATAAGCTCAAAGCCGGTCGTAGAGGTCCGATTGGTTTCCTTCCACAGTTCTAGCGGGTGCAAGACGGGCATAACTAACTCTTGGGCGCCGGCGGCATCCATATGTTTGCGAACAACGCCAACAATATTTTCGTGTACCTTTAAGCCAAGCGGCAATAGGTAATACCGGCCGGCAGAAGATTCACGAATAAACCCTCCCTGTATCAGCAGGCGGTGCGACGCGATGGTATAGTCAGTGCCTTCTGTTTTAGATGTTTTTCCAAATAATTTAGATAGTCTCATAGTGGTTTCCTTGCTTTCATTCTAGCGGTTAATTACTTCATTGCAAAAATTATTAAGGGGTTTTAGCCCACCCTAAAGCATTTTAAAAGGCCGTTAATAGTTTCTTTTTAATGCAAATCGACCAGCATGGTGAGCTATCCTTCTAGCCACAGCCTCAAAATAATCTTCTTGACCGAGGGCCGCGATATCACCACCGGACTGTTCGTAGGCCTCGCGGTCAAGTGCATTTGCATACACTACGCCTTGACGCAAATCACCTTCGCTCATTGTTCCATCCAGTATTTGAAGTCTTAAAAGCCAAGCGTGATGTTTAGCCTGTTCGTCCAGCTTCCATCGCCATGTCACCACCTCGCCGGCAGCGTGTGCCCATTGTTCTTCCAGCCCCATGCAATCTGTTAGTAATCTTTCTTGGTTACTCATTTTATTCTCCTACAAACCAACACAAATAAAAAACGGCCCGGGAGCCGCTTTGTGCTGATTCTTGGATTATTTAGTACGACTTAACAAAGCTCCCGGTGACAGATTGGGGCTGGCGGAACTATAAAATAACCTTTTTGAGTTAAACTCATAAGCAATACTATAACACTATTTAAGGTACTGAACAATATTAAATAGCAGCACAAAAGCCAGACCATTTTTAATCATGTGTATGCCTATACACGGCCACAAGCTGCCCGTTTTATCTTTTACATAACACAGCACCATCGACAGGATAAAGGTGTCTATACCCGCAATCCACAACAGTCCGCTTGCGCCGCCCTCCCCTAAATGGGCGGCTGCAAACAATGCGCTGGCAACGAGCGCCGACA
The DNA here is from genome assembly GCA_035525115.1 of Candidatus Limnocylindrales bacterium. Classification (GTDB taxonomy): domain Bacteria; phylum Patescibacteriota; class Saccharimonadia; order Saccharimonadales; family JAICHO01; genus JAICHO01. The sequence continues at coordinate 2,203 of DATLEQ010000042.1, read as the reverse complement.
AGATGGGCGTTAGTTTGGTTTTAAGGCTGCCATACAAAAACCCGCGCATTACTATTTCTTCTGTAATGGGCGGCAGAATGACCAAGCTTACAAAAATGGGTAACAAGGTGGTGCCCGTAGTAGCCGTATTGAACCCCAGCTCTTGTTTCTGTTCGGTATCTAGCCCTGGCCACAGCTTAGTTGCAACCATAAGGCCGGCAATGTATAAGACAAAGTAAAGGCCAAAACCTGTCAGGGCGTGCACTACGTGTCGCGGTTTGGGCTTATTTAATCCTACGTCGGCAAAACTTGCCTGGCGCCGCTTAAGAAATTTGTACACTAGCCACAGGGTGATGGCTTCGGCAACAGCCACGAATAAGAATTGTGCCCACGCGTTACTGTCAAGCCACGCATCCGCTTGTGCCGGAGTCCAGCGCAGCAAGCTAGGTATAATTGCCAGTAAAATCCCGGCCGATATCTGTGACCCGAAGTATATGCCAAGGGTAATAATAATTGCAGCCCATGGGCCGTAAAGCTTAGGCGGGGTATCATCCGAACCGAGCCGTGACTCGTCCATCATCAGAAGAACCTGCGGACATCTACTACCGTAATTAATACAAACAGTACCATCAGTGCCAAAAAGCCAGTGCCGTGGATAAGGTCCTCTGTGCGCTCCTTAAGCGGCCGCTTGAAGAGTCGGAACAAGAGGGTCACAAACAGCCGGCCGCCGTCCAGCGCCGGAATGGGCAAAACATTCATAATGGCGAGTGTTAAAGAAATAATGGCAATGATCATTAATACGAACTGATAGCCCAACAGGCTACCTTCTTTAAGCAGCACAAATATGCCGACCGGTCCTGATACTTGGGCGCTGGCTTGAGCCGTGTTACCACTAAACAACCCTGCCAATGCCGAGCCGAGCCCTTTAAAGGTGAGTGCAGTAACCTGCTTAATAAAACCTGCGGCCACAACCGGAGCTGACCAGCCTGACCTTTGAACGGTATATTCGGTTGGCGAGATGCCAAGGTAGCCATGCGGGTTAGCTGTCTTCTTGCTTGCCTCCACGTCAGCCTGGGTCCTTAATTGCACCGGTACAGACATTAGTTCATTGTGCCTTTTTATACGCAACTGTACTTCTTGGCCAGCAAATTTTGGCGTAATATTCGGTAAATTGTTTGCGCTGTCTATTTTGGCTGTCTGGTTATTTTGGGTAATGTCCAGCAGTTGATCCCGGGTTTGCAGCCCTGCCCGCGCTGCCGGGCTATCTGGTTCAACATACCCTACCAGGACTTCTTGCCGGACGGTTCGAGTATCGCTAGCAACCGTAAATTGGTTTTCAATGAGCTTTGGCATGCCGATAAGCGCCAAAAAAGTTAACATCACAAACGCCGTCAGTAAATTCATAACCACGCCGGCAAGCATGATATAAACCTTGGTTTTTAAGGATGCCGCACCGTAACTACCAGGCGTTTTATCGGCATCATGCTCGCCTTTTAGCCGGACAAAGCCGCCAAGCGGCAACCAGTTTAAGGTGTAAGTAGTGCCATTTTTTTTGGTCAAAATCCTGGCGCGCGGTGGGAAACCAAGGCCGAACTCCTCTACGTCCACCCCAGCCCGGCGAGCCGTTATAAAGTGGCCAAACTCATGTATAACTACTAAGCCTATAAATAATACGAGCCCGATAATTAACAATAGTACCGACATCTTAGGTTCCAAATCTCCTTTGGCGTTTAGCAAAATCTTGTAATGCAACTTTTAAGTCGTCTGGCGTAAAACCCGGCCAGGCGGGTTTGGCAAAATAAAGCTCCGCATACGCTATACGCCAGAGCATAAAGTCGCTAATACGCTGCTCGCCCGAAGTCCTGATGGCAAAGTCTATGGCCGGGATATCGGGTTCATATAAATACTTTTCCACGGTACCGGTCGTGACATCGCCTGAAGGTATCTTATCATTTACGATGTGTTTGATGGCATCGGTTATTTCTTGCCGTCCACCGTAATTAAGGCATAAGGCTAGGGTGGCGCGAGTATTATTTTTGGTCTTTTCTTCGGCACTATCTAGGGCATGTATTATTTCCGGGCTTAACCGGTCCCTACTGCCCAAAAAACGGAGGCGCACATTTTCTTTGTGCAGGGCCTTGGTCTCGTTTTTGGCAACCCACAGAAGCAGGTTCATCAAATAATCTACCTCCTCTTTTGACCTGTCCCAGTTTTCGGTTGAAAA
>DATLEQ010000023.1:0-10792 GCA_035525115.1 Candidatus Limnocylindrales bacterium | reverse complement strand
CTGCATGGGGACGCAATGCTAGGAAGAATTGAGGAACGGAGTGAATCGTACGGAAGGTACGTTGAACGAGTACCGGAAATTCTGACACCGCAGTGTGCCCCAAGCACGGCAGAGTTACTGGCTCTGCCAATAACTGGGCCGTGCGGTGTAGGAGACATGGATGTTTGTGGATGTAGCACAGGTAAAAGTTAAGGCCGGCGATGGCGGCAACGGCATCGTCAGTTTTAGGCACGAGAAATTTATTGACCGTGGGGGCCCTGATGGTGGCGATGGCGGCAAAGGGGGTGACGTGGTCTTGGTATCAAGCCGCAACCAAAACACTTTGGCGAGTTTTAGGTATCAAAAAGAAATCACAGCCGAAAATGGCCAGCCTGGCTCAAAACGCCGTAAGCATGGACGGAGCGGCAAGGACCTTTTTTTGGAGTTACCGGTCGGCACCTCCGTCCTGGCGGAGGACGGTACCGTGCTTGTTGACTTAACCGAAGATAATCAAAAAGTTATTATTGCCGGCGGCGGCAAAGGGGGTTTTGGCAATGCCCACTTTACTAGCAGCACCAGGCAGGCGCCCCGTGTAGCAGAAAAAGGCGAGCCTGGCGATGAGTTGATGCTAACCCTGGAATTAAAAATGATCGCAGACGTCGGCTTGGTCGGTCTGCCGAATGCCGGCAAATCTACCCTTTTGAGCGTAATCAGCAACGCCAAGCCCGAAATTGCCAATTATCCATTTACGACCATAACGCCCAACCTGGGCGTCGTTGACATTGATCAAAGCTCCTCGTTGTTGTTCGCGGACATACCCGGCTTGATTGAGGGCGCCAGTAAGGGCAAGGGCTTGGGTGATGACTTTTTGCGGCACGTAGAACGTACGCTGGTACTACTGCATTTGATTGATAGTTACCACGAGGACATTACGGCTGCCTATACAACCATCCAAGATGAGTTAAAAGCCTACAAAACTGACCTCTCTGGCCGGCCGCAAATCGTAGTACTGACTAAAACCGATGGCCTAGACGAAGAAATGGTTGCCAATGCCAAGGCTGAGCTTATGAAGGTGCTACCCAAAAAGACGCCAATATTTGCTATTTCTGCCCAGAGCAAGCAGGGGCTTAAAGAACTCTTGTATGCAGTTAAGAAAACAGTTGCGGCAGAAAAAGCCCGGCGTGCAGTGCCTGTTGACGAAGAAGAAAAGCTGCCAGTAATTACTATATCGAGCCAAGGCAGTTGGCGAGTTAGCAAAACAGGTAATGGATTTATGGTCACTGGCCCTAAAATTGAACGTTTTGCCATGAGGACTGACTTTTCCAGTTTTCATGGCGCACAGCGTTTGCGGGACATTATGCGTAAAATGGGCATCATGCACGAGCTTAGCCGCCAAGGCATTGAGCCTGGCCAGAAGATAACCATCGGTGCCGCCGGCACCTTAGAGTATTGACATATTATCAAATAGCTAGTATAATAAAGTTTAATGCATTGTGTTACTACTTGGAACCAAAATTCAGTGCCACTTACACAGGCGCAAGAACTAATAGGTAATTTTGAATCTGGACATACCTGCCCTTTGCCCGTAGCTTTAGATGACCCCTTTTCTCCAGGTAGAAAATATGATGGGCTATTCTTTGTAAACAACATCCTAAGGCAGACCCGCATACAGTTTACGGTTTTAGGTCGTGTTACTTGTCAAGGGGTAGAAATACGTACTAACGACCCACCTCACATTACTGTTCCTGGCATGGGCGAGGTTGTCGACGCAAATACAGAGCCCACCATTGACATGGAGGGATGGGGTAACCTGTTCTTGCCTACGCGTGTAGCTAAGGTTGCTCATGCTGTAAGAATGGTTTTTTCTAATGACCATCCCGAACCTGAAGCGGTGATGGCTTTAAGGGTGGGATGGCCTGTAAATATCGTTGACGAAGGCACAGAAGCCTAACAGTGCTACACTGATAGCCATATGGCCGCCAGTTTTTTGTTTTATGACCTGGAAACGTCGGGATTTAACCCGCGTGACGCAAGGATTATGCAGTTTGCCGCCCAGCGGACAGACATGGCGCTGAATCCTATAGGTGACCCTTATAACTATTTAATTAAACTGACGGATGATGTGCTGCCAGACCCTGATGCCGTGCTAGTAACGGGCATAACGCCACAAACAACCATTGCCGATGGCATCAGCGAAGCCGAATTCTTAAAAATCTTCACCACAGAAATTGCCATACCGGACACTATTTTTGTCGGTTTCAACAGCATCCGGTTTGATGATGAATTCATGCGGTTTTTGCACTACCGCAATTACTATGACGCTTACGCCTGGCAGTGGCAGGAGGGCAGAAGCCGTTGGGATATTTTGGATGTGGTGCGCATGACGCGCGCACTCAGGCCCGACGGCATAAAGTGGCCCTATGATAGCAACGGCAAGCCAGCTTGTAAGCTAACGTTATTAACGGCCATAAACGGGCTTGACCATACCCAGGCCCACGATGCCCTTAACGACGTAGAGGCAACTATTGCCCTGAGCCGTTTGCTGCGAGATAAGCAACCTAAGCTTTTTGAGTATTTATTGCAGGCCCGCGATAAAAAAACAATTGAGGATTTGGTAACGGCCGGCAAGCCATTTGTATATACGTCAGGCAAATATGCGAGCGAGCACGAAAAGACGACAGTGGTGGCCACCTTGTCTGAACGTCCCGGGCAGCAGGCTGTATTGGTTTATGACCTCAGGCATGACCCTACGCCATTTATAAACATGACCCCAGCAGACCTGGCTGAAGCTTGGAAATATCACAAAGACGAAGCTGCGCCAAGGCTGCCTGTTAAAACCTTAAAATATAACCGTTGTCCGGCCGTCGCGCCGCTATCTGTTTTTGACGCGGCTAGCCAGGAGCGGCTCGGGTTACCCATATCGGTTGCTCGGGCTAACCTCAAAAAGCTCCAGCCTGCTGGCAAGTTTGTAGATAACCTACTAAGCGCGCTGAAGCTTTTGGATAAGCAGCAGCAAACAACTCTGCTAGGGGATGAGTCAGAAGCTGACGCCCAGCTTTACGAGGGCTTTTTTGGCGCCAACGATAAAGAGCAAATGCTGGCCATACAGGCAGCAACGCCCAAAAGCCTTAAACAACTATCCGTAAGCTTCGCAGATGAGCGGCTCAAAGCGTTATGGCCATTATACAAAGCCAGGAACTTTCCAAAGATTTTATCAGACGAAGAGCGTTCTGCCTGGGAGTTGTTCCGGCAGCGTAAACTGTTGGGCGGTAAGTTAGGTGGCCGGGCGGCACATTATTTTGACCGGCTAGCTCAGTTGGCGGCCCAACCTCAACTTACGGCAAACCAACGCTACCTGCTGGAAGAGCTACAATTGTATGGCCAGAGCATATTGCCAATTCAGGATTGAGCTTGGGGCACCATTTGCCGCTGCCTGAAAGACTTGAAAGATTTGTAACGACGAAACTCAATTGCCAAAATCAATATCAAAACAAATATCGCAGAGAAACGAAGTACGTCGTTGAAATCAAGCTGAAGGCTGGTACCGGGAATCTGACCCAATACAATAAACTGCAACATTGCTAAACCCCTGAATAATTAGGAGTTATTATACATATGATTGTAAAAATGTCAAGTATAGTTTATTATGCTTGTGGTTTGAAACGTCGTTTTAACCTGGCGAACCTGCTTCTATTGCCTAGGAGCAACACCAGGCCCATACAAAACAGCGCCAAGGCGATAGTGTAAAAATAATTGTGCGTGGCCTTCGCAGTAAGCAGGCAGGCAATTGCTATGATTGCTATTCCGACAAGGTCCAAGGCAATTTGCCATACGCGACCGCGCCGAAAAATTTTACTAGAGAGGAGAAGGCCTTGTTTTTCTACTTTTTTTAACCACCGGCGCGCCCATTCATGATTTAGCGATAATAAACCTAACCCTGCGATTAAAAGAGGCAGTCCGCCCGGTCCGGGTAGCCAGCCTAACAATACGGCCAAAACAATAAGTGCCGCCCCAAGTACATCAGTAGCTATTTTCTTTAGCACTGAGTCTAGTATACCTCGCTATGCTGATTGGTTGCTTAAAGCTTCTAATGGGTTTATGACCGCACCAAGAATAACAAAACAATAAGTTTTGTCTCGCGGAGTGCCAACTGTTAGTATTAAGGTAATAATGCATTGTGGTTGTAGCATCTTGGGGGGTGGGGCAAATCAATGAGCGCCCAGGCTCAGCCGAGAGGTAGTCTGATAAGGCCTTTTGAAGGTTTTCCGGCATACGGCGCTGTCCATGACGTAATTCCAAACCAGCAATTAAGGGGATTGTTGTTTGACTTTTCACGCCTATCAGATGAAGTCTTTCAGCGTGCCTTCCAGACAGAAGAAGTCGAATTGCCAGGCTACGAACCCGAAGAAGGCTTTACGGCAGAACCTATTACGTGCATGGACGCAGCGCAGGGCACATATGACCCACGTAGATTTTATCGGATATTTGACATAGAAAGGCTTGGGGTTAGCGTGGTAGAGATGGATCCCTCTGCCCGCGCGGCCAGGGCAGTACGTGCGATCTGGGAAGGGCAGGACTTTGGGGCTGTCGAGAATGAGGCGCGAAATGAAATGGGCAGGACGCTGCCTATTATGCGGCCACGGCTTTTCTTTAACCGGGTAGAGGGTGTAGGCAGACGTATGCCAGGCGTACCCAAGGAGGATGTTAGGCAAAAACTCGCCCTTATGCCCGATACTAATAGGTTTATCGAAACGCATGAGTTAATTGAAGAAGAAGCCGACATAATCATTAATGCCATCACAAGACGATTGAGGCAGTTTACATATCCTTGGGATACCATTCCCAGTTTGGCCTTCGCGGCTTTCAGGCCGGCGGCCCAACCTGATCAGATAGTTGAGGTCAAAAACAAAACCAATGAATACCTTGCCAAACACCCTTTTGGGCTGGCGCTTGGACAGCTTACCTTTCGTTATAAAAAGCAACGCGGCAGACGCCGCCAGTAATCTGACTGTTTCTGAAGTATGGGTAACATCCGTTAATTAACCTCATGCGTGAGCGTCCATGGCACGCGCATAGACATGCTTAAGGTGACTAACAGATAGTATGTGTAGGATAGGTTATGTGCCTCAACAAGGGACTTGTTGGCCGTTGTAGGTACAAACTGATTGCCCGCCCGACGAACTCGATGTGGCGCTACACGAACCGGTCGTTGAGGTGTATGTGTATCCATTAACGGTACAGACTGCTGACCCGTTAGCACCACTGGTGCCAGCTGAACCCGTAGTCGTTGTGGTCGTAGTGTTTGTTACAGATGGTGTTCCTGGCGAACTGGCGCTACATGTGCCGTTCGTAGACGTGTAGGTAACCCCATTGACGGTACAGGTGGCTGAAGCCCCGGTATTTGTGTAGTTTGATTTAGTTGTGGTTGTCGGGTAAGTAGGCCGGGTAGTGGAATATGGCCAGTAATAAGCATTACTAACGCGCAGTGCGGCTACGCCGATTCCTGCCACTACTACCATAATAGCAATAACTAATACAGGGGTGGCACCCTCCTGTCTTTTAAACAGTTTCATTTTTAGATCCTTTCGATTTTGCTTATGTCTTAATTTCTATAGCAGATTAACAGTTTATTTTCATACTTGTCAAGCTTAATTAGGTTTATAGACGCTAGATTTTATCCCTGTTTTTTGGTATAATTTAGCGTCAACAATGCATGATGTTATACGAGTTCAGGGAGCCCGGGAGCATAATCTCAAAAACGTGGATGTCGAAATTCCGCGCAATAAGCTAGTTGTTATTACGGGCTTGTCGGGTTCCGGCAAATCATCGCTGGCTTTTGATACCATTTATGCCGAAGGCCAGCGCAGATATGTCGAAAGCCTGAGTGCTTATGCCCGCCAGTTTTTGGGGCTCATGGAAAAGCCCGATGTTGACCAAATTGACGGCCTTAGCCCGGCGATTTCTATTGACCAAAAATCTACCTCACGCAACCCCCGCAGTACGGTCGCTACCGTAACCGAGATCTATGATTATTTACGCTTGCTGTTTGCGCGTATAGGTGTGCCACACTGCCCAATATGCGGTAAACCGGTAACCAGGCAGACCAGCCAGGCAATTACTGACAAAGTAGTGGGGCTTCCCGCCGCCGCCCGTTTAATGGTTCTGGCGCCCGTAGTTGCTGACAAAAAAGGCGCCTTTGAACATATTCCAGAGCAATATATGCGTGCCGGTTTTGCCCGAGCCCGAGTGGACGGGGTTGTGTATGCCCTGGATGAGTTCCCGGAGCTGGACAAAAACTACAAACACACCATTGAGATAGTAGCCGATAGGGTCGTGAATGATGAGCCCAGCCGGGGCCGCCTGACGCAGTCCATAGAACAAGCGCTGGAGCTGGCTGACGGCCGGCTAACCATATTAAACGCTGATACCAACGAGGAGCATACGTACAGCTTGATGTATGCCTGTCCCGACCATCCGGACGTAGCTATCCCGGAGCTTGAGCCGCGTACGTTTAGCTTTAACAGCCCGCACGGTGCGTGCCCGGTTTGTACGGGACTGGGCTCCCGGCTAGAAGTAGACCCCGAGTTGGTCATCCCAAACGGCAGGCTCACCATCGCGGAGGGTGCGATCAGGCCTTTTAACAGGGTTTCGGTCGATGCGTGGTACATGAAAAAGATGCAAGCCGTCGCTGATCGATATCACTTTAGCTTGCATGAACCCACTAGCCAATTAAGCCCAGAAAATCTGGACCGCATTTTGTATGGTACCGGCCACGAAAAGTACCGTGTATCTTTGGGCCTAGGCCGGTCATTTGAAACAACCTACGAGGGCGTAATTTCCAATCTGCAACGGCGCCACAAAGAGACCGAGAGTGACTTTATGCGCCGTGATATAGAGCGGTTTATGCGCGAAAAGCCTTGCCATGAATGTAAAGGCCTGCGCTTAAAGCCGGAAGTCCTGGCCGTTACCGTAGCGGACCATTCCATTATGGATATTTGCCAGTTTTCTATAGACGATGCCATCACCTTTTTTGACGACATAAAATTTACTGCTAAAGAACAGCAAATCGCCAGGCAAGTAATTAAGGAAATCTGTGCCAGACTGACATTTATGCAAGATGTTGGGTTGAATTATTTGAACTTGCTGCGTAGTGCGGTTACATTGTCGGGCGGCGAAGCCCAGCGGATTAGGCTGGCTACCCAGATCGGATCGGGGCTACAGGGAGTATTGTATGTCCTGGACGAGCCAAGTATTGGCCTGCATCAGCGTGATAATGAACGCCTGATAACGACACTCAAACATTTGCGTGACCTCGGTAATACCGTACTCGTCGTAGAACACGACGAAGACACCATCCGGACGGCAGACTATTTGCTAGATATTGGCCCCGGAGCTGGCGTGCACGGCGGCCATGTCGTGGCGGCTGGCACGCCCGAAGAGGTTGCCAAAACGGCCGGGAGTATCACCGGGCAATACCTGCAAGGCAAAAGACAGATAGCGGTACCCAAGAAACGGCGCGAAGGTAATGGCAAATCCTTGGTTATTAAGGGCGCCCGCGAAAACAACCTTAAAAACGTTACCGTAGAAATACCACTAGGCAAACTGGTGGTTGTCAGTGGTGTGTCCGGGTCCGGCAAATCGTCGCTCATTAATGATATTTTGGCCAAAGAACTGTCTGCCCGGCTGATGCGCAGCAGCGAAGTCCCTGGGTCACATGACGAAATCGAAGGCATCAAGGAACTGGATAAGGCCATTGTTATTGACCAGTCGCCAATTGGCCGTACACCCCGCAGTAATCCTGCAACGTACACCGGTTTGTTTACGCCTATCCGTGAGTTATTTGCCAGCGTGCCAGAAGCTAAACTGCGGGGGTACAGCCCCGGACGGTTCAGTTTTAACGTGAGGGGCGGCCGATGCGAGAATTGTTCTGGTGACGGCATTATCAAAATAGAGATGCATTTCTTGCCGGATGTGTATGTGCCGTGCGAGGTCTGCAAAGGCAAGCGCTACAACCGTGAGGCCCTAGAGATCCACTACAAGGGAAAAACTATCAGCGATATTCTGGAAATGACGTGTGAAGCCGCTTTTGAGTTTTTTGAAAACATCCCTAGCATTGCCCGAAAACTACACACAATGGTAGAGGTTGGTCTTGGTTATATATCTTTAGGCCAGCCTGCTACTACTTTATCTGGTGGCGAGGCGCAGCGCGTGAAACTAGCCACGGAATTGTCCCGCCGTCCAACTGGGCGCACCCTGTACATACTGGACGAACCAACAACCGGGCTGCACATGGCGGATGTAGACAAGCTGTTAAGCGTGCTGCACGCCTTGGTTGATACCGGCAATAGCATGATTATCATTGAACACAACCTAGACGTTATTAAAAATGCCGACTGGCTTATAGATATGGGCCCCGAAGGCGGCGCAGGAGGGGGCAGTGTTATAGCTGAAGGCACGCCCGAAAGAGTAGCGAAAGATTCCAAAAGTTATACTGGCAAATTTCTCAAAAAAATGCTATAAAATATTATGTGAGCGAACTATATACTCCATCCGAGATAGATAAGCGTTTGGCTGAAAATGCCTACCTCAATTTTGCTACGGGCGTAGCCATGTTACGCGACCCAGACAATGAAGTAAATCTTGCAATTAATGCTAATGAGTCTATTTATTCTGACCTGGAAGCTGTTGTTTTTAGAGCAGAGGTACTAATGTGGGAGGGAATAAGAAAGGTTGTGAGGCTTGCGCATCCACGAGATATTCGCTCCAATCTTGCAAAAGTTGAAAAACAATTTGAGGCTGCACTGCCGCATATGATGGATACCGTTGATAGAGTATCCGAATCACGTGCCCACTCTTTGCATAGGTTGGACCCGGCTTTTGAGTTCGTGTTACCTCAACCCATCACCGATGAGACGGTGTATAAGTATATATGCCATCCTCACCTTGAGAAGTTATTAACTGCTCGTCTCCTAGACGGGCTTGTTGCGGCACCTATTTTTGAGGATATATTAAGAGGACGTAATATGTCGCAAGTTAGCCCTGTTCGCGCACGAACGCAACCAAGCCCTTAGCTACGACGGATTCGTTGTCGTAAGCGATGGCGTAATTCTTTGTCGGTAACGAGATGTAAGACCATTGGGCTGAAGGTAAAAACCATGGCAATGCCCACAATAGGCAATAGGTACTTGTCAATATCAGGAATCTTGCTGCCAAGCCAGTAGCCGAGTAAGACGATACCTCCGCCCCACACTAAAGCGCCAGCGGCGTTAAATACCCTAAAGCGCAAACGCGGCATATTACCAATACCGGCAATGATGGGTGCAAATGTTCTAACTACCGGTACAAAGCGCGACAACATTACCGTTTTGCCGCCATGTTTTTCGTAAAAGACTTCAGACTTTTCCAAATATTCCTGGCGGAACAGCAGGCCGTCTTTTTTCCTAAAGAGCCTTTTGCCAAACTTTTGGCCGATGTGATAGCCAACTTCGTAACCGGCAATGGCAGCGACCACGACGAGTAGTAATAAGCTTGGCAGCGGGAGCTTGCCCTGGGCTGCAAAGAACCCGGCTGTAAACAGCAACGTGTCCCCAGGCAAGAAGAAGCCCGCCAGCAGACCTGATTCTGCAAAGATGATTGCCGCGATGAGCAGCAAGCCCCCGCTTTCAATTAAGTTGGTAACTTCAAACATATCTTATAAGATTACCCGTTTTTTGCTATAATGGGAAAGATTTTTGAATTTACTTTAAGGGAGAATCATGTCTAACGATACGATTGAGGTGGATTTACAGGAACGGACAGTGGTGCGTAAAGGCCTCCGGAGCCTGCGTGCTTCTGGTATGGTACCGGCTGTCATACACGACCACGGCAAAGAATCTATCCATGTAATGGGTAGTTTTGTCCAGCTTAGCAAAGTATTTGCCAATGCGGGCAAGCACCATCCAGTCCAGCTTACCGTTGGCTCAAAAAAGCACCTGGCTATGATAAAAGACGTAGACTACGAACCGGCTAAGCACATCATGCGCCATGTAGTTTTCCAGGCTATCAAGCAAAATGAAGAAGTAGAAGCAGAAGTCCCGATTGTCTTTAAGGACACCGAGATCCCGGCCGAAAGGGTAAGCTTGTTGGTCCTAAAGCAGCTTGACCGCGTGCAGGTTAAGGCACTGCCCAACAACTTGCCGGACGAACTGGTGGTTGACCCCAGCTCCTTGACCGATATTGGCGACCACTTAACAGTAGCGGACTTGCAAATACCCGACGGGGTCACATTGTTGACTGATCCTGTCATACAAATTGCAATTGTTGAGCAGCCTGCTGACCAGATTGCCGCCGCCGATGCCGCCGCCGCAGACCTAGCCGCTGATGCTGACCAGCCTGAAGCCGAAGGCGTGCCCGCTGAACATGGCGAAGATACCCCGCAGGATACTCAAGCCGGCGAGGACCAACCCGGTGGCAAAAAGCAGTTTGAACCCAAAGGTGAGTGAGTCACTCGTCATTTTCGCTTAGGGTAGCACTTTGCTCGGACAAGCAGGGAACATTACGAGCGGCGTTTAGCACAACTACCCCAAGTGAACATGATTCGCTTAGTTTTTAAGGCTACGCGTAGCAATACGACACATTCGCATGGGTGTGCGAAAAACAACTATAATTTTTTGTACTCTGTTCCGTCCCGACTTTTGGTCATACTGTTTCATTTTTTCTCTAGCTCTTCTAAAAAACCTCCGGATTGGTGCGCCCAGAGTTTGGCGTATAGGCCATTGTTTTTAAGCAATTGCTTGTGGCTGCCTTCTTCTGCGATCTTGCCCTCATCAAGCAC
>DATLEQ010000022.1:0-3254 GCA_035525115.1 Candidatus Limnocylindrales bacterium | reverse complement strand
CCAAATGGCGTACTATAGATGGACGTTAAAAGGAGGAAATTCAGCATGAAAGCAGTTCAGTACACTAACTACGGCGGCCCAGAGGTTTTACGAGTCAATGAAACAGAAAAACCAGTTCTAAAACAGGGTCAGGTCTTAGTTGAGGTTCGGGCAGCTACTATTAATCCTTTTGACCGGAAATTAAGGGCAGGATATATGAAAGATAGTATTCCGTTGACTTTTCCAACCACCATTGGCGCTGACTTCTCGGGAGTTGTGGTTGAGGCCGCCGCAGGTTTTAATCTTGGCGACGAGGTGTATGGATCGGCAATCGTCTTAAATGGCGGTTCGGGGGCACTTGCCGATTATGCTGCCGCCAACGGCACCAATATAGCCCGTAAACCCGACGCCTTGAGTTTTTCGGAAGCAGCTGCCCTGGTTTTGGTTGGGGTTAGTGCGGTGCAGGTACTTGATACCTTGCGGCTTGCAACCGGGCAGAGGATCTTAATACACGGCGGTGCGGGTGGCATTGGCTCAGCCGCCATCCAATACGCTAAGTACCTGGGGGCATATGTGGCCACCGCCGTCAGGGCGGCCGATATGGATTTTGTAACTAGTCTAGGCGCTGACGAGGTGATTGACTACGAGAAACAGCCATTTGAAGATGTATTCCACGATTACGATGCCGTGTTTGATACTATCGGTGGCGATACCTATGCCCGGTCGTTCAAAGTGCTCAAACAAGGGGGTGCTATTATTTCTATGAACGAACAGCCAAACGAACAGCTAAGTGATACTTACAAGGTTAAGGCGCTTCATCAGAGCACGAAAGTTACTACTGACAGCTTAAACCGTCTTGCCGAAGTCGTTAACGCTGGCGCGATTAAACCGCAAGTAGACCGCGAATTTAGCTTGGACCAAGCCGCCAAAGCATTTAGTTTTTTGGAGACAGGACATCCAAAGGGCAAGGTTGTCGTAAAGATAGGATAGCCGTCAGTATTAAAAAGGCTCCTGCAAAACAGGAGCCTTTTTGTGGCTATACGGTAATTTAAAAATTACCAGCTATTGCGTTGGCCGCCGTAGCCGCCACCGCCACCACCGCCGCCACCAAAGTCGCGTCGTGGACGATCCTCTTTTGGACGTGCTTCGTTGACCGTAATGCTACGGCCGCCAAGATCACTGCCATTGAGGGCTTTTTCGGCAGCTTTGCCTTCGTCGTCGTTTTCAAACTCGACAAAGCCAAAACCTTTGCTGCGTCCAGTGTCACGGTCAGTGATGACCTTGGCGCTGGCAACAGTACCGTGAGCGGCAAAAAGTTCTGCCAGCTCGTCGTCGGTGGTGCTAAAGGGCAAGCCACCTACAAAAAGTTTGTACATGTATAGATTTCCTTGTTATTAATGACCAGGTACGACCCCTTATTCTCTTGCTTCTTCGACAGAACCTGTTCTTTAATAACCAAGAAACATATCGTCTAGACCAGCCAACAGATAAGAACCCTGCGTCCCCATTGAAACACAAATAATCTTTAAAATCAATTGAACGAACAAGTATATTGACATTTATGCAAATTTATGTATAATAGATAACGTTGATGCATCAAACAAAAAACATCAAATAAACAAAGGAACAAATGTGGGTTTATTCACGCTTAAAAGCGGATTAGCCTTTGAGTTGGTAAAAACCAACAATGAGCAAATCTTGCAGGTAGATTCAATATTAGAAGAACTATAAAATAAAAAGGAACATAAAATGTTAATTCAAGATATCGTGCCGCGCAATAAGTCGTCCGGCAAGTACAAAAAATTGCGCCGAGCAAAATCAAAACGTTTGATTTTGATTAGGGCGTAAGGTCAAGAAGAGCTCCGGTCCGCCGGAGCTCTTTATTATGTAAATAAATGTGGTACGATTTTGCGCAGTTGTTTCCAGGATAAAAAAAGGGGTTTAGGCAAATTATCAAAGCTACGCCACTGCAGGTTTATAAGTTTATCTGGCTCCATAATGGCAGGATTGCCTGAACTCCAGTCACCCTCTATCCAAATAGTGACATAATGCTTGGCCTCGGCCTTAAATACGTCATTAGTAACGGCCAAAAAGCGTACATTCTTAATGGCTAAACCGGTTTCTTCCCTCACTTCGCGCACAGCACACTGTGCCCAGGTTTCATTAAACTCCAGGTGGCCGCCCGGCAGGCTCCAGGTGTTCTGTCCGTGCGAACCACGCCGCTGCCCCATCAGAAACTTCCCATCTTTCCAGACAAACACCCCAACCCCAACTCGCACGATAGGCTTCACGGGCCTTATTATTCCATGACCTGTTTGTATATCCTAGAGCGGGGCTGGGCTATTGTAGATATGCAGCTATGCCGGATGAGAGTGGGCCGAAGCCGCATAAAGTGACCAGGCTGCTAGAAGCGAATAGTTCCGAATTTTGCCCTCTCTGATCAGAACTTCAACTTGCGCAACAGGCAGCCAGTGTGAGGTAATTACCTCTTCGGGATCGCCTGGGGGCTTTTCAATATCGGATAAACCAGTGGCTAAATATATATGCATCTTTGCATTGCTCCGTCTATTGTCCAAATAAAACCAGCCAAGTTTCTTAAGGTGCTGGGCGCGTAAGCCTGCCTCTTCAGCTAGCTCGCGGGCGGCAGCATGTTGGGGCGTTTCGCCTGGTTCAAATTTGCCACCAGGAAACTGGTAAAGAATTTTGTTTAAGGGGTATGAATACTCGCGCTGCAGCAATACTTCCTTATTTTTAATGCATATAACAGCAGCCGCATCGTGGTTGTCCATGTATTTTAAGTATGGTACCTGCGACCCATCAGGCAGCTCAACAATATCTTCGGCTAGAACTAAGCGGGGATGCCTAAATATGATTTTGCTGCTAATGGTTTTCCACACTCTGTATCCTTTCTGCTGTCAGTGCTCACAGCACCGACTTGCGTAATCGCTAACTGGCCACGCTGTGTTGATAGTATAGCGTTTCTGATGGTTGCCCGACCGTCAATGGTTGTCTGGCCTAAAACCACACAGCCTTCCAGCTGAGCGGCTGGATGGATACTGGCTTCGTGGCTTATAACATTTTGTCCACTACTAAGACGCATATTGCTTGCAAGATAACGCTCCGGTACGCCGGCATCTTCCCAGTGCCCTGAAGCTTCGTCCATAAAGTAGTGCCCGACGGCGGCTTTGCCAACTGCCGGACAAATAATGTCATGGTAAACATTGTAGCTCCCGTCTTCCCAGCCAGCCTTAAGGTTACGTCGCGCCCAGTCCATT
>DATLEQ010000018.1:0-14774 GCA_035525115.1 Candidatus Limnocylindrales bacterium | reverse complement strand
CAGGATTAACGGCAACTGGCTAATTCTGCGCGGCTTTAATATCACACTCAAAAATATGACTTCCATCGGTACTTTTACAGCATATGAGGGACAGCCCCGATCACTGGCGACTATTTCACCTGACCCCAATTTTTCTGAGGCCAACCCAAATTATGGGGTATATGGGGCTGATACGGTCTACTTGACAGATGTGAAAGGCTATAACGCTTGGGGAGATTCAATGACAACGGGTTCGAGTGAGTATGTAGATGGCTCTGTGGGCGTATATACCAAAAATTTATTTATTAAGCGCATGCATGCCAAAACAGCGGGCCGCATGTGTTGGGGCCCGACATCGGGTACTAATATATGGATTGAAGATTCCCTATGTGAGGATGCCTGGTATGGAGGCCTGGATGCGGAACTGGACAATGTTAATCAGCCGCTACAGGGCCACCATTATCTTAGAAATACTTTTAATGGCTTTAATCATTTTGGGATTAGCGTGCCAGTAGCCGCTGATAACAGCGTTAAATCCCAGGATATTGAAATCCGCGACAATATTTTTCTAACGCCGACAGATACACCGCAATACCCGGTTTTTTTAATCGGTCTTTATCCAGATAACCCAAATACATTTCAGAACGTAGTTATTGAAGGTAATGACATCAAGCATTACTGTAAAGGTATTGCACTAGACCATGTAAGTAGCGGTTCAGTTCAAAATAATAAGTTAACCCGAGTGTTTAAGCCTGGTTATACGCCGGAAGGCATTTGTGGAGCAGGCAATACCGATTCTGTCTCGTCTACAAACACCCAAAATGTAACGTTCAGCAACAATGGTCCAGATGTAGTCCTGAATAATACTTCTTCCACGCCTACGCCCACTCCAACCCCGACCCCACAGCCTTCTCCAAACCCTTCTCCGACCCCCACCAATCCTCCTCCCGCACCATCGTCCTGCCAAGCACCGGCCAATTTTACTGGTTCAGCAGGTCCTCCAGGCTCTGGCCGTTACGATTTCACGTGGTCTGCTATGAATGGTGCCGACGGCTACTACCTTTATTATGCAACAGCTCCCGACCAACCTGCCACGGTGTACTCTGGGCCTTTTAGCGCTAACTCTGCTAGTGCCTTTAGCTTGGTGATGGATCGTCAGTATAACTTTGCAGTCCGCTCGCGCTGTGGTTCGCCCGAGTCATCCAACTCCAATGTAATAAATGTGGTGGCGCCCAGTTCTAGTAGTAATACGCCACCTTCCAGGCCATCCCCTTCCAAAACAGGCGACCTCAATAATGACAACAAAGTAAACATCACCGACCTGAGTATTTTGCTCAGTAAATGGAATACTAACGCCACCAATGCTGACTTAAACAATGATGGCAAAGTAAACGTGATTGACCTCAGCATCCTCCTGAGCCATTGGGGCTAATAATTAACTAGTGCTATTTGACATGGCCCAGGTCGGAACGTAAGCTAAACACAATAGCCTAGGGGCCATACGATTGAAACAATTGTCTAAAAAAATCAAACCTCGCTTGAGCGCATTATCCCGCTTTCTGCCGGTTATTGCCATTAGTTTATTGGTGGCTGGCGTTGGCATAGCTATGCTGTTTAGGGGCCGGGCGGCAGTTGTCTATAACATTCCGGCATCTATAGCCGCTGACTGTTCCCGGAATGTCCAGGTCGAAATCACTGACTTCATCAAAACAGTGCCGGACGGTTCAACCATACAGTTCCCTGTTAACGGTTGTTATGCACAGAACGATTACGTTGAGGTGATGCAACGGTCTAATCTTGTCATTGATGGTGCGGGTTCAGTTTTTAAAAATTCTGCAGTTAACGATCCCAATACCCGTGCTTGGCATGGTAACTGGATCATTGCTAAAGCCCGTAACGTAACAATTCGTAACGTGACTACTGAAGGCAACTTTAAATCAGCCGGGCCGCGACAGTTCCCGGCTGGCAACCAGTTTAACCATGGGATTTTTGTTAAGGGTGGTGACGGTACAAATATAGAAGACATCACCGTCCGCGACGTATGGGGAGATGGTGTTAGCACCGCTCGTGGCGATGCGCTTACAGATAATGTGCTCCAGGGTGAAATCCCGCGCAACATCCATATACAACGGCTTAAAATCAGCCGTACGGCTCGAATGTGCGTGGGTATTACCGAGGGTGTCGGTGTTTGGTTGGAAGATTCGAGCTGCACGAATATTTTTTATGGTGGTGTTGACGCGGAGATAGATGTTGCTGGCCAAAGCATCAAAGACCTACACGTCTTGCGTAATAGTTTTGACGGAGTGTACGTGTCGGCTATTAGCGTCCCTCAAAAAGGTACGACCGGTAGCGTTGATGGTATAGAGATCCGCGGTAATCAGATTTTGTCCCCACCTGATACCTGTTTCCCCGCAATTATGATGACTTACACCGAGGGTCCTTTTGCATATGACCCGTCCCAAACAATGGCCAACGTGGTAACGGAGGATAATGACATCCACACCCTGGGTGACGGTATCCGTTACCGGGACGTGTCTTCGGGCTCGGTCCGTAACAACCGTGTTACTCGCACCGTTACGCCAGGCTGGTGCGGTTCACCGGACACCACTACGCCAGCTGCACCTGCCGAAGACGTCAAGTTAATTAACTCACCCAATATCACAGTCTCCAATAACGGCCCTAATGTGACCCCAAACCTGGGGAGTCCGTCGTCCCCGCCCACCCCTAATCCTAACCCAACGCCCGCCCCAGCCCCAACCCCAGCTCCTACGCCATCACCGCCTTCAGGTAGTATCGGGCAAACGATGTGGAATGACGGTACGGCCACCGTCCATTCAGGCGATGGCACGGCTATTAATGCTAAAGCTAGCGGCGCTGTACCTAACGTCGTTTACTACCTTTACTCTGGCCACAACGGTTGCACAACCGATATGCGCGACATGCAAGCGGGCGCCATTGTATCGGATGGCAATGGCAATATAGGTGTGCTTAATGGTAGGGTTGTTGACGGAACAACTTTGCGCCCGCAGGGTACTTATGATATTTGTTTTTTAAGGGGAGATGCCTCATCCCACACTGACCCCCTATCTTACAGAGTAGCCGCCGCGCCGTCTAATCCAACTCCGGCCCCTACCTCCAGCAAGGTGGGCGACCTCAACAACGACGGCAAAGTCAACATCTTTGACCTAAGTATCCTACTGAGCCATTGGAATACCAGTAACTCTACCGGCGACCTTAATAAAGATGATAGAGTCAACATCTTTGACCTAAGCATCCTACTGAGCAAATATGGAAGTTAAGCTTTAAGCGTATTGACTCTTTTTACATTAGCTTTTATGCTTAAGCTATAGAAGTGAGATCAAAAATTGAAACGGCTTATCCAAAAATTTAAATCACATCCGTCGCTCAGGTCACGCAAACTGCTTATTCTTGCCAGCTGCCTACTAGTAGCTATCATCGGTACGATAATGCTATTCAAAAGCCGGGCGGCAGTTGTCTATAATGTTCCGGCATCTATAGCCGCGGACTGTTCCCGGAATGTCCAGGCCGAAATCACCAATTTCATTAAGACCGTTCCGGATGACTCAACAATCCAGTTCCCAGTGAATGGTTGCTATATGGTTGATAATCGGATTGAAGTAATCAAGCGCAGCGGGCTAAGCTTTGAAGGTCAGGGATCCAAAATCTATAATAATGGTTCTAATAAGCACGACGACGGGGTTCGTCCGGCCTGGTTTATCATGACGTCCAGAAATATTAATTTCCGCAATTTTGTAATAGAGGGCGTCTTTAAACAGGTTGGCACTCCAGAACTGCCTCAAGGTCTCGGCAACCTGCAATGCGGCGGCCCACCCGGGACAATCTTTTGCGCCGATGCGAATGCCGGGTTTTACGTTGCCGGGGTGGATGGTATGGTGTTAGATAACAATACGGTGCGCGATGTCTGGGGAGACTGCGTAGTAACGATTGCGAGCGGAAATGTTGATCCTGAAGTAGGAATAGTCGGCGGTGGAATGCATAACAATAATATTCTGGTTAATCGTTTGCACTGTTCCAGGACTGCCAGGCTAGGTGTTGCGCCCACGGATGGACATAATATAACTATCCAGGACAGCGATTTTCATTTGAACTGGTACGCTGGTATTGACGCTGAAATTGATACCAATATACAGACGCTGCATAATTTGCGAATTGAACGGAATACATTTGAGGATTATTCATCATATGCCATATCCGTTCCAGCTAATGCCAATGTTGATGGTGCCATTGACGGGGTTTATATCTTTAATAACACCGCCATTGACACGCCTCTCGCTTGCCTAGGTCCCATCAACGTAGGTTATTATCCAACCTTACCTGCCATGTACCACAATGTTTATATCTCTGACAATAACCTGAGGGCATATAGCGGCGGCGTGGGGCTTGACCATGTTAAAAACGGGCATGTACACCGCAATAAGATAGAATTGCTTCCGGGCGGAGGATGCTCAGATACCTATCCGGTCGCAGTACTAGCAAATAACTCTGAGAACATATTAGCCTGTGAAAATATACTAACCAATTACCTGCCAAGTGATACTGCCGCGCAAGCTTGCCCGGCAGGCACAGATACTTCTAACCCGACCAATACGACTGCTGCGCCTCCTTCTGCTCCGGCCTATCTCAAGGGAACCACCAAATGGGGTGATGGGACGACCACACCTAAATCCGCCGCGGCAGGCACTATGCCGTCGGTGAGTATTCAGGCCGCAGGCGCGCAAACCGGAATCGTTTATTATGCTGTGTCTGGCCAAAATGGCTGTACCACGGATATTAAACTTATAAATGGTACCCCCTTTAATGCTGATGGCAACGGCAATATTGCGGCTACTAGCGGAACAATAAATGACGGTGGAGGCCCCAGGCCAGCTGGCACATATGACGTATGTTTTCAGTCTGGTAACGGCACATCTGCAACTGCCCCGGTTACAATCACCATTGGTACGGGCACTACACCCGCGCCGACTCCCAATCCAACTCCAACCCCGGCCCCGACTCCCAATCCAACCCCTACGCCTACACCTACGCCTTCAAACGGTATGGTTGGTCAGACTTTATGGGGCGATGGCACGAGTGCAGCCCAATCAGGAAACGGAACTAGTGTCACTGTGTCGGCCAACGGTGCCACACCTGGCGTGGTTTATTACCTTTACTCTGGCCTAAACAACTGTACGACCGATTTGCGTGAAATGGGCGTTTCAGCGATGCTGCCAGATAGTTCGGGTAAGATTGCGCCCGTAACCGGCAGCATAAAACTAAGCCCCGCTGAAGGCGGCCAAATTAGATCGGCCGGAACCTATAATATTTGCTTTACACGTGGCGATGGTTCCACCCGGACCGCCCCTCTCATCTATACCGTCACCTCCTCTTCAAGTCCGGTACTTCCTCCTTCGCCAACCACACCCTCGGGCAAAACGGGTGACTTAAACAACGACAATAAGGTCAATATCTTTGACCTAAGCATCTTACTTAGTCACTGGAACACCAATAATAGAACCGGGGATTTAAACAATAGCGGCAAAGTTGATATAATAGACTTAAGCATATTATTAAGTAAGTATGGAACATAAAAATGAGACAACTTAAGAACGTTCAGCGTCGTGGCTTAGTTATGAAAGCGGCCCTTATATCACTTTTAACATTACTGTGCACTCAAGGCTTCACTCTGCCTGTTTTTGCGGCTGGGGCTACACTCTATCTCTCGCCGGCCTCCAAAACGGTCGTGAACGGCACGACCTTTGCCGTCAGTGTCCGAATAAGCACCTCTGAGACCATCAACGCTGTGCAGGCAGATTTATCCTACCCTGCCGATAAAATAGACTTTATCAGCATTGACCCTAGTGGTACTGCCTTTGATGTTGGTGCCCCAAGCAGCGGTGGCGGCGGTAATGTATCAATTGCACGCGGCAGTACGACGGGCGTGAGTGGTGATCAGCTTGTGGCCATTGTAAACTTTAAGGCAAAAGTAAGTTCCGGTACGGCCAATGTGAATTTTGCCAGTGGGTCAGCTGCGGTCAGATTGTCAGATAATGCCAATGTCTATAGCGGTTCAAGCGGAGGTACATATACCTTTGCAGCACCCTCCACAACCACCACACCTGCTCCCGCATCAAGCCCCACACCTAAAACGCCCACTACTAATACTAAGCCAGCTGCACAGGCATCACCAAGTGCGGGTGACACTACAGCGCCCAAGTTTACGGTCGCTCCCACGGTAACCAACCTAAGCTTACGCACGGCTACCGTTATATGGCAGACGGATGAGCCTTCTACCTCCCTGGTTGATTATGGCCTGACTACTCAATATGGATTAACGGCGCAAACGCCAGGCATGGCCCAAGACCATAGCGTTGTGTTGGATACTACAGGGCTAAACGCTGGCACAACCTACCATTTCCGCGTCACCAGTAAAGACGCTGCCGGGAACATTTTAAATAGCAGTGATGCAACCTTTTCTATGAAGGGCCATACGGCTATCATTAAAATTACCGACACCAAAAATAAACCGGCTAAAAGTGCGACAGTTAAAATAGGTGATAAAAGTAAGAAAACTGGTGCCGATGGGACAGTTGTGATTGACAACTTGCCTGGCGGGAAACAGGTTGTTTCTATAACATTTGGTGGTAGGACCCAGAAAAGCAGCATTGAAATTGATGATTCTAAGACTGAGCCACAAAACTTTACACTAACCGTCAGACCGCTTGTTACGCCCACCGGCGTGATAACCCTCGGGCTTATAGTTGTGGCCGCAGGGGCTGTCGCGGCTTGGCTATGGTCCAGAAAATCCCGGATCAAGCCGGGCCTGAGTAGTTCGCCCAATGTATACGTGGGTGGAAGCAGCAATAACCTAACACCTAGCGATGTTACACCTACACTATCTTCCCCGCACGCCAAGCCACCGACGGGTAGTTCTGACACTACCATTCACCCAACGCAGTCCTCTTAGCTCATTCTCCTCGCCTCTAGGATAACAGGCTTCGACTAGGATACTTGAGTAAAAATCAACGCTTGATAAATTTCACCGGTAACATCACAAAAAGGTGCGCCGAGTGGCGTCCATCCTTTTTCCAGATAGGCCTTAACGTGAGCTTGTAACCTTGACGGAGTGTTGGCCTTAACAACTTCATAGCCGACAACCCTTTTATTGGAATCCATACATTCTCCTTTAATGCTAATCTCATTGTACTCGTACTAACCGCCTGTTAGCTAACAAATTTGTCCTGGTCTCATTTGCAGTGCACCAAGTGTGATAACTTAGAAAGGTGAAGAAAAACGCCATATCCACCGCTAACGCTAACAGCATTGAACTTAATGGAAGGCTTCTTATAGCCGATTTTCAATCAGCTATCGCCAACTTGGTCACTGCAGAGACGGCAAAATATGCCGCAGAACAGTCCGAACAGGCCACCATGCAGACGCTAGAAACCGTAAGTGCGCAGAATAACGGTGTCTATGTAACCCCTCGTGATATTCCTCAAGTGTCGCAAGAGGCACTGGTTAAATCCAGCCTGGACGCACATATTAAAAAGGTTCAAGCGGAGCAGATAACTTCGTATACGGCTGTTCAAATATCCCAGCTGGAAGCCGAAGACAAGCAAAAATATATTGGTAAAAAAATGCAGGTCATTGTATTAGACAAAGACATTGGCGCCATCCAGTCATACTGGCATGACAACCAAACCGGTCAATCTTCGCAAGGGCTTGTAAAAGCCAATGCCATTAAAGGTGTTCTTGAAGATATGTCATTTGATAAAAACTTGCTCATCATTAAGCCCTTACTGGCCTCGCGGCTGTTA
Organism: Candidatus Limnocylindrales bacterium; assembly: GCA_035525115.1. Taxonomy (GTDB): domain Bacteria; phylum Patescibacteriota; class Saccharimonadia; order Saccharimonadales; family JAICHO01; genus JAICHO01. Next base: position 6,960 of record DATLEQ010000018.1, on the reverse strand, counting down.
TTGTCTGCACGCAAGTACTTCCTGGTGTCAGTTGTAAACCCCCAGACGCTACAGCCCATTATAGACATACGCTTACTTTAAGTAGCAATTTTCATCTTATTTAAATATTCCAACTAGGCATGACAGCAGCCATAATGAGTTAATAATTTCATATTGTTAACTATATTACTGTTTTCTAGCATAGGAGTACTAGAGTTAGGTCATGCTGAATTTACCTGATACCGATGAATCTTATTGGAAGTCATTTTATGATCAGTCGCTCTACCCTTCGTTACGGGTAGACCTGGGTGTTGACGTCGCGATCGCCGGTGGAGGTATTACGGGCCTAACAGCAGCATACTTACTTAAAAAGTCGGGCCTCAAAGTAGCCGTGCTAGAAAAGAATACGATAGGTAGCGGTACGACGGGGGGCACAACCGGCAAAGTAACCTCACAGCACAACCTTATATACCACAGCTTACAAAAACGGCTTGGCGAAAACACTGCCCGTATTTACGGTGAGGCTAACCAGGCGGCTCTCGAACGAATTGCCCAAGTGATTGCGCAAGAAAAAATAAAATGCGACTGGCAACGCGATGATAATTTTGTTTATACAGCTGATCCCAAAAAAGTCGGCCAATTCCAACAAGAGGCAGCCACAGCCCTACGCCTTGGACTGCCGGCTAGTTTTGAAACCAAGTTAAATCTCCCATTTGAGGTCACTGGTGCTGTTAAGTTTGCCAACCAAGCCAAGTTTAACGCTCAAAAATATGTGCTTGGCCTAGCCAAGGCGGTTCATGGCAACGGGAGTTATGTCTTTGAGAATAGTAATGTCACTAGCTTTCAGGACGGGCGGCCCGCGGTTGTTAAAACTAAGGCGGCCAAAATCACCGCTAAGGATATCATTGTGGCGACCAAAATGCCGGCTTTTCCCCTTGCGGCCCGTTTCGCGTGCGCTATCATGGAATATCCAACCAACTCATATATTGTTGCCTCAAGAACCAACTCTGATTTAAAAGGCATGTATATTTCACCCGATAAGAACCATTACTCCATACTTCCGGTAGTAAGTGGCAAAGAAAAGTTGCTGCTCATCGGGGGTGAAAACCATATTCCAGGGCTCGGCAGCCCAACTAAACGCTATCAGCGCTTGGCTAATTACGCTGAAGAACATTTTGGATTTACGTCAATCGGCTATCGCTGGAAGGCAATGGATTATTTGGCATATGATGATGTGCCCCTCGTCGGCAAGGTCTACCCCTGGTCCAAGCATCTCTATACTGCCACGGCATTTCATAAATGGGGCCTAAGTACCAGCATGGTCGCCGGTACCATACTACACGATATGCTGCTTGGCCAGCCTAACCCGTGGATGCCCGTTTTTAACTCTATGCGCACGAAGCCAATTACTTCAATTCCTCACGGTGTAGCCCAATTGTTTAAGTAGGTTGTGCTACTAGTTGAGCCCCTGTATTGCCACTCGTATATCGCTGTAATCGTAAGGGCCGGCGGCAGGTATAAGAGCCGACTGCCCGTACGGCGTGGTGTAGCCTATTAGCAAATTTTGTCCATTGATATCCCGTAGCGTAACTGTCTTTAGGGCTGATTCGGGGACGCTATGGAACAACCTAAATAATGGCAACACTTCACTAATACTAATGTCGGTGCGAATATTATCGCCAGCGGCAGCCAGCAGCGGGTCGTTTTTTATTGGATTGAGCAGTATCCCCCAGCTTATCTTATTTTTTATCCCCGTCAGTACGGCTTGCTGGTTCTTAGTACGGTCAAAGTCTGATAGGGCCAAACCGTACGAGCCACCTGCGGCCCCGCGGGCCCTTGTCAGCCTTAGTGCGGTTAAGCCATTTATGTCTTGTGGCCCATTTGACAGACGCAGTGGGCCGCCTTCATTCGCTTTAAAATTGGGGTCATAAATACCGCGGGCATCGGAGCTTTGAATATTTACCGTTATGCCGTCCAGGGCATCAGTTATGTCACGCACGGCGGTGTAGTTCACCAATGCATAGTAGTCGGTCTGGATGCCGAGACTTTGGGAAATAGTCTTTTCCAGTAGCCCCATGCCCCCTGGTGCGTAACCAACTTCGCTGAAATTACCTGCCTCACCATCCTGATAAGCTTCGTTAATTTTAGCCCGGCCAAAAGCCGGTATAAGTACGTACAAGTCACGCGGAATGCTAAGCATATAGCCTGTTCTGCTATCAGGGTTTAGGCTGACGACCATGATAGAATCAGTCAATTTTGCACCTGCATGGCCGGGATCGTCTGCCGAAAAGCCAACTATCAGTATGTTTACCCGCCCCCGGTCTGAGCCCTTAAGTGTGGTAGGTGTCAATGCTGACAATAAGTTACCACTACCAAACAGTTTCTGGCTAGCGCGCGAATAATTATAGGCATCCCATATGCCTATAATTAATGGCACAAGCAAAATCAGCAGAATAGTAAACGCTAACGCTTTTTTCCAGGCACGCCTCTTAGGCTTAGATGACGTGTCAGGTACGGCCAGTGTTGATGGGTGAGGTGGTGTTTGCCGAGGTGAAACAACGCCGGTACTTAAAGTCCGACCGACAGTATAATTATCTTTGGGTTGATGCTTATTTGGCATAACTAGTACCTTACCATATAAACCTAATAACTAGGCCTGCTTAACTGGATCTTCAATCTCGCCCAAGGCTAGTTTGGCCACTTCTTCTAATAACCTATAGCCCAAAGCAACGCCAATGATACGGGATACAGGGTCACGATTGTCGGTATCGGAGGGTGTTAAGCGCAGCAGTTTGGTGAGTTCGATTTGCACTACCGGTACCTGGCGACCCGCTTCAGATAATTGCCGACGTGCAAAATTAACGGTCATATTCGGTTTAAGGGCAGCTAGGCGGTTGCGGTACGGCGTACCGTCTTGGTTACGTTTAAGCTCGGTGGAATTAGGCTTTTGTACAAAGTAATCGCCGTCATTTCCAATTACGACATACAGGCCAAACATGTCCCTGCCCAGCTTGACTATTTTTTCGGCGAACTCCCTTTGGTGGTCGGTAGGGTCGGCGCCAAGGCCGATACTGGCCTGGATTTCGGTAGTGTCACTGCGGGCCATAAATTTACCAGGTGCCATCCCATGGACAGAGACGTAGCCTGTTGCTGCGGCTAAATAGCGGGCAATACGTGGTTTTATAGGGTGCTCCGGATCGGTTGCAGCATTGCTGGTTTGGTCCCCGCGCATAATCAGCCCGGTACCATAATTTTCGGCTAGCAAGGCCACTAGACCGCCCGTACCTGCGTCAGGGTAATCCCGGCTTCCGGTGGCGGCCCGCACCGGCGATGTGGCATGTTCGGCGGTAAAAAGGCAGCCTACCTCATCGCTTCGTCTTGCCTCAAAGATTTCGTCTGGGCTAGAGGCAGTACCAAGCTCATATTCAGCCCGCAGCAAATTAGGGGCAGCCAGTTTACGCTCTCTCTCTTCAACCATGTCGTAAATTTCTTGGGCCCATGCTTCAGGCAATTGGGGCAGCCTCGGCATAGAGGTTATATCTGTGCTGCTCCGGTTACGGGTGATGGCGTTGGCGTCAGCTGGGGTATTCATAATATGGGCGCTATTTAGCGTCTAAGCATACTCTGGCATTGTATAAATTATAACACAAAAATAATATACATGCAACTTATACGAGGTCATTTTGTTTTACGTGACTAATACTTGCAAAAATAACACCATTAATTAGGTGTGTTAGGCATAACTATTGGCTCATAACCATCATCGTCCTGGAAGGCTGCAATTATATTCCCTAACACCCTAGGTTCAGCAACGCTAACACTATGTCCCAGGGGCATGTGGAAGTTAATAACCCGGGTTCTGCCAGAGCTAAGCACATTACTAATTAATCCGCGCGTGGCTGCATCCAAGTTCGGGTCATCGGCACGGTCGCGTAATTTTTGTTCTTCAGCAGTAATGGGCCGCGACTCGGTGTGTCCGCGATTTAAATACGGGTAAGACACGTTTCCTATGATTTCTCTGCCATCAATTTTTATGTTTTGGCCAATGATACTGTCACCTGGCCTATCTATCGCATACAAGCCTGCCCCGGCCCTGTAAATAGGCGTAATTAAATCTGGCGTCTGATAGGCGTCAAAGAAAACTAGTTTGCCTGGCCCTGGCGGCCACATAGCCACTAGGCCCTCAGGCAATTCGGGTATAATTCGGGCGAGTGACTTACTGCCCTCTTTGTAACGGTCTTTGTGGGTATCCAAAGAGGCTTTAACAAAAAATGGCCTGCTGGCGAGTATCGGCTGCCCGGAATTATTGGCCCAGACGACCTTTTTATTGGTCCCTAATGAAACATCCGAATATGCTTGGACCGCGGGATCGATCACTAACAATCCTGGGAAAACTGTTAGTTTGTCCCAGTAAGTTTCCAGGCCCTGGCTTAAAACATCCGTAGCATACTGCTCATCGGAATGGCGTGTGTTTTCTGCCTGGCGCGCCTCAATATAGTGAAAAGCACGACGTAGCCCAAGTGCGGCTAGCCCTGCCCCCGCAATGGTTAGCCCTTCTCGCCGGGTTAATGTCCCGCCCAGTTCAGCCTCGCTAAATTCATAATTTCCACTCATATCAGGCATGTGTCTCCTTTGGCAAAGTTATCAGGTCCCTGACGGAGTGGTAGCCGCCGGAGTAATAGTCAATTGCCCGGTTTACCTCAAAAATGTTGCCCATTAGCGAGCGGCCACACACCCTGTTAAATACGTCATTTGGGTAATAGCTGGTAACAATGTAATCTGACAGCAAGTACCGCCAGGTTAAGTCTTCCCCCGTAACGGCAGGCTCCAACTTGACTGGTTCGCCTACGGCCATCCCGCTTTCGTCATAGGTGGATGCACGTGAAACGGTAGGCAGCAATATATGGTTCATATGTGTCCACCGGTCAAAATAGACGATCTGCTCTGATTTTGGAAGCCACCCACCCATAATTTGCTGGTGCACACCACCTGGAGCAGGCTGGTTGTTTAGCTGCATACTAGCCGCTATCAAAAAAGGGCGTTGCATAATAAGTTTATGGTTGGCATCACCTGGCCAAGGCAGTTGTGTATCAGGATGTAGTGAAGGGGTAGTAAACAAGGGCACATGTGGAGGGACTATAGCCAATCCCGGCCAGACGGATGCATTGGTCCATGCGCGCCGCATCCCCTCGCTTATGTTTTGCGCTAGTGCTTGGGCGGTCTCCATCTCAGCTTGGTTTTGCTGGCTACGTACAAGGGCGGCTTCGCCCTCCTGGACATCCGATGGAGTATCCTCTGGCAAACCGGCCAGCACCACCACACCTGTCGCTATGGCTAAAAAGCTAAGCCCTAAACCACCAACGACTTCGCGCCGGCCACGAGGTTTATCCCAAAAACCATCGTCGCCACCACTATGGACCGGATCGCTCGCATTCTCTGCCATAATTTAGATAATACACTAAAATACTATGCACAGAGAAGCAAGAGGACTACTGCTTATTTAAGTGAAGCCAGGTACTGCTTTAGCGCCGGTACCGTTAAGCGGTCGTCCTCATAAGAGCGTGCAGCTAAAGCCTTAACCTCAGGTGCAATTGCTTCGCCGTAGTTTTTATAGCCAGACACTACGACAGTCGCTTCGCCAGTCAGTATGCCGTCTGTTTTTCCGTCAATGTGTAATAAAGTTGGCCAAAATTCACCGCCATAAAGCTGATGTTCCGTAGGGTGTGCCAGCCGCTTGTCAAAATCATCAGCACCTTCGTCGTCTCCAATAAACATCAAACCGGCATAATCGCCGCTGTTGGTGGCATCCGTTAGCTCAACAGTGTATTCAACACCGGGCTCAGCATTATCAAGACGCACATTAAAGTTAATTATATTGGTGTCTTCTACTAATCTCCACGCTTCATTTGCCAGGTCAACGCCCGCTCCCGCCAACACAAATGCGAGCGCATTTTGGGCAACCTGTAATTGCGCTTCTTCAACGAACAGCTTTGCACTAACGACTTCAACAGCCATGAGTTCTCCTAGTGAATTATTTAGTAAAAAACTAACACAATAACTGACTTTAGTCAATACCCATTGTATCTATTAGATTGTATCTATTAGCGTGCCGCCTTGCTATGCTATAGGTATCCGTTTAAATAAGGAGGCGATGTTAATGCAAAAAATTACACCATTCTTATGGTTCGATAATAACGCCGAAGAGGCAGTGAACTTTTATGTGAGCGTGTTCAAAGACTCTAAAATTATAAGCATAACGCGGTATCCAGATGGGCCACTTGAAGGGCCCATGAAGGGTTTTGAGGGCAAGGTACTCACAGCCGTCTTTGAGCTAAACGGCCAACGCTTTATGGCATTAGACGGCGGCCCCATTTTTAAATTTACAGAAGCCACATCTTTTTATGTGGAATGCGAAGATCAGGATGAGGTTGATTACTACTGGGACAAACTCTCGGCCGTCCCCGAATCTGAACAATGTGGCTGGCTGAAGGACAAGTTTGGTTTGTCGTGGCAGATTATCCCGAAAGCATTAGGGGAGCTGATGGGCGATCCTGACCCCGAAAAAGCCAACCGAGTAATGCAAGCTATGCTGAAAATGAAGAAGATTGACATAGCAAGCCTGCAGCAAGCTTATAAAGGCTAAAGTTTAAGTCTTTTTAGTCTTTATGATTCTTGCAATACAGACAACACATTGCCTGCAGGGTCTTTAAACCAGGCGATGTCCGGGCCCATATTCGCAGAAAGGCCACGCAAAACAGCCTTTTCGTCTGTCTTTGCCCCATTGCCAAGGGTATATTTTTCAAAAACTATACCTTTGTTTGTCAGCTCGTCAATCGTTGCGTCAATATCGTCAACTACAAAATTCAGGATCGTAAAACTAGCTGCAACGTGGTCGTCTTTGGCATAGACAAAAATAGGGTTTCCGCTAGCGACACTCAGCTTCAGCCCCATTGCGGTTTCCTCTAATTCTAAACCAAGCAC
>DATLEQ010000009.1:0-9184 GCA_035525115.1 Candidatus Limnocylindrales bacterium | reverse complement strand
GCTTGGTCCGGGTCGGGCTGCAAAACGGATAGGCTGGCCCTGCTAGTCAAGCCAAGGTACTCAAAATCATCTTGCCACAAAAAGGTATGGCCACTTTGTTCTATAAACTCCTGGAACGCCAGCTTGTAGTCTTCACGCGTGGGGAAAATTTCGTGATGGTCCCAGCTAACACCCGTAATCAGGCTTAAATGAGGCCGGAACGCCAAAAAATTCCGGTCAAATTCATCACATTCATAAACAAAGTATTCGCTGCCATCTTGGTATTGTCCCATGTCACCAAATGGGATTTTGGCGCCTACCGAATAGCTGATAGGCCAGCCAAGTTGCTTAAACTGCCAAATCACCATGGCCGTAGTGGTGGTCTTGCCGTGGGTGCCCGCAATAGCTACAAGTTTTAGCTTTTTGTCGCCTAAGATCCGGTTTAAAAGCTCATCACGCTTACTGGTATGTATAGCTTGGTCCTGACAGAACTTAAACTCTGGCGCATCTGGGCTTTCTATTGATACGGCAGAAGAATATACAAACCAATCAATCGGTTCACGGTCGTGGACATGGGCGATTTGGTCGTACGTCTGCCCGATATGGATGTTTTTGATCCCTTTTCCCCGTAGGTAGGCAATGTACTGTGAATCCTGTTTATCAGAGCCGGATACTGAGTAGCCAGCCTGCAGCGTAATCATAGCTAGGGGCCCAATGGCGGTGCCGCCGATGCCAGAAAAAAATACATGCATATCCCTAGTCTATCAGCCATTAAGCCACAGTCTATAGGCCTGTACGAGTTACGCGCCAGCAATAGTGCCAAGAAACGGTGAATTGCGGGCATTAAACAGTTACAATAAGCAGTATGAATAAAAAGAAACTTCACGATATACTTAAAATCCTTCACAAAACGAGCTACTGGTATTTTTTAGCGGCTTTTCTGGTAAGCGGGCTGGTCGCTATCATGGCGCTCCGGCACAACAACCTGACCGCCTTAGGCTTACGTAACGAGGTATTACAGACCGATAAAGACAACGGCAACACCGAAGCCGCCCTCAAGAAGCTGCGTGAATACGTGTATAGCCATATGAATACCAACTTAGCTAGTGGTACGTCAGTGTATCCACCGATCCAGCTAAAATACCGCTATGAGCGCCTGGTACAAGCCGAAAAGGATAAAGTAGCCGCTGCCAACAGCAATACCTATAACGATGCGCAGAACTATTGTGAAAAGAATTTTCCGCAAAGTTTTTATGGCGCGGGACGTTTGCCCTGTATACAAAATTATTTAGACACTCATCCTTACGTCCAACCGCAGACTAAACCCATACCAGACAGCTTGTACAAGTTTGATTTTGCCAGCCCGGTTTGGTCACCCGATTTGGCAGGCCTAAGCCTAGTAGTTACGGCACTTTTCTTCGTGCTCTTTGTTGTGCGCTTTGCCCTGGAGCGTTGGATGCATGCTAAGCTGAAACACCATTTGTAACAGCAGAAAATAAAAACGCCCCCTAAAGAGGGAGCGTTTTTCGGGCTGGCTACTCGCCGACTAAGGCTTTTTAGTAGTAGGCGTCGTCGTGGTTGGGGTGGTTGTAGTAGGCGTCGTCGTTGAAGGTGTCGTATTGGTAGTATTAGTGTTGGTGTTAGCGTCTGCAGCCTGGTCACATTTCTGGCCATTGGGATTCTTTTGCTTGTAGTCAGCAACAGCCTTGGCTACCTGCCCGTCAGTCTTTAGGTTCTCCCAAAAGATAACCTGCTCCTGATTAATAACCATGCTGTCGTCTGGGCCGTGTAATTCACAGCCTAGCTTTACCAGCGAAACGTCCTGGTTGTTGGCCGCAGCATTGCCGTTAGGTTGGACAGTTTGATTAACACGCAGGTAGTAAATTTTGCTTACCCGCATGAACTTATCGTTCAGATCGGTAATATTGCCAAAATAAACCTGACCGCCGTTTAGAAAGATGGCTTGCATACGGTCTTTGCTGACAAATTTGCTTTCAGCGGGCGGGCCGCCAAATGCTATAAAGCCGGCTAGGGCCAGGATGAGTATGGTTATACAAAACAGCAATACCACACTCGCCAGTCTCAAGCTTAAGAATGATCTTTTTGTTTTACGCGTTGTTGATGCCGGCGCAGCCGCGTGATTAACGTGCTGGTTGGCGGGTTGTGTTTGGCTAGGGCCACGGTTCCATTCCATCGAAGTAATCCACCTTTTTTAGATTTCTTATTACGAGAGCTAGTGTACTGCATAAGCGGTTTGTTACGCAACAGTTAGCTGAAATAAGACAAATTAAGTGTCAGATAATAACAGGGGTGATCTTATGGCAACAGGGGTGTAAATCGCATAAACTGGTTGACAAGCGAAAACGCACAGGCGTATGGTAAGGAGTACCAACAGTAATTAAGAGAGGGAGAACTCTAAATATGGCTTACAAGCACACAAACTCTAAAGGCGTAACCTATTATCTGAATTCTAAGACTGTCACACTTCGTGGTGGCAAACAGCAAGTAATTTACTACTTCAGCAAGGATCAGCGCCCAGAAGCTGTTGATGCCGTACCTGCTGGCATGACGGTTAACGAAAACCCACGCAACGGCTTTTTGACCGTTAAGCGCAAATAATCCTATCTAAAACGCAAATCCGCCGCCCGGGGACCACCCCGGGCGGTTTTTTAGTAATGAGTAGACCCCAAGCGGGTCTCTCATCGTGCCAGGTCGCCTAGAGACGACTCGGACTGCTCTTACTGAATAAGGAAACAAAAAGATCCGGGAAGTCTGTATCTTTTTTATAATTTAAGTTTTCAAGATGTCGCTATTCTGCCAAGCCATTCTTGAAAATCTGGCGCTAACAGTTCGCGGTTCAAAAGAACAGCTTCACTTAAAGGTGTGCGCCAAGGTATCTGAAGGTCCTGGGCAAACGGGTTAACAAAATCTTGTAAAGCTTGGGGCGTCCAGGCTCGGCTGGCTGTAAAAGCGTAAACACCCCCTTCCGTTTGGGCTTGATATCCATGTCCACAACCGGGTGGGATATAAACAGCTCGACCAGGTACAGTGTGTACTAAAACGAACTGGCCGAGAGTCTTCTCTTCTGGCCGCATATCTAAAACAACAATATCAAAGTTCCCTAGAAGGGGTGAAGCCCACTTTTGCCAGCCTTCAGAATGAATGCCTCTGGTGGCTCCTCTAGTATTGGTCGTTACATTTATTTGCGCTACGGTAAAGGCTGGTAGACCCGCCTGTATGAGGCGCTCATGTGACAAAAACTCCTCAAAAGTGCCTCGATTATCTGCATAGACAGGAGAGTCAACTACAAAAACTCCCGGAATTCTCGTATCATTCACGATTAAGTCAGGTGCCACAAAATCTTCTGGATAAGCAACAATGGAAAGGTTAGCAGCTTTCGTTATTCTAACTGGACTTTCTGCCATACTAATTGTGTAGTATATAACGATACAAAATAAAAGTAACTCGTAAGAGAACCAAAGACAGCATTGATGTTATTTTAGTATCTTGCTTAACACGTTAAGCGTTATTTGCTACACTACAGTTATATGACAGCAAACATAGTTGAGGTACGCGATTTAACCAAAAAATATGGCAAAAAGAAGGCAGTTGACGGTATCAGTTTTGATATTAAAAAGGGCGAAATCTTTGGTATCTTAGGCCCTAATGGCGCGGGTAAGACCACTACGCTGGAAATGATTGAAACCTTGCGCGAAATTGACGGTGGCAGTATTACTGTGGCTGGCCTGGATGTTTCCAAGCATGGCCAGCAGATCAAATATATCATTGGCGTGCAGCCGCAGGCGCCGGCATTTATGGACAAGGTCAAGCTGACAGAACATTTGGAGCAACTAGCATCGGCTTATGGTGCTAAGGTAAATGCCAAGCGACTGCTTAAAGAAGTAGGGCTTGAAGATAAAGCCGGTGCCTTCGTAGAACAATTATCCGGCGGCCAGAAACAGCGTTTTAGCATTGTGGCCTCACTGGTCCACCAGCCCAAAGTGTTTTTTATGGATGAACCAACGACTGGCCTTGACCCACAAGCCCGCCGCAACTTATGGGATTTGATTCAAGAAACTCGCGACAAGGGGGTGACGATACTACTTACTACCCATTACATGGAAGAAGCGGAACTGCTGTGCGACCGCGTGGCTATTATGGACAACGGCAAGATTATTGCCCTGGACACGCCCAAGAATTTGGTTCAGCAATTATTAAAACGCGGGTTTACCAAGAAACAGCACGTCGAACAGGCTAGCCTGGAGGATGTATTCATTGATATGACAGGGAAAGAGTTGAGGGACTAGCCATGGATTTTAACAAAGCATTTTTGCCCGTAATAACTTTTGCGCGTATCGCCATTCGGCGTGCCTTTCGTGACAAGACGGCCATATTCTTTATATTTCTGTTCCCGCTGATCTTTTTGTTTGTGTTTGGCGGTATTTTTGGCAAAAAAAGCGACGTGTCTTTCAAGATTGCCCTAGTAAATCAGTCGTCAAGCGCATTCTCGCAGCAATTTGTAAAGCAAATGAGTGAAGGCAAAACCTTTAAAATCGACAAAAATGCCGATTCCCTGGATGCTGCCAAAGAAAAAATGAGCCGTGGGCAGCTTGATGCTGCCATCGTCTTGCCAAGTGACTTTGGCGAGGTGAAGAATGGAGCGTATCCTACGGGCCAGGCTAAGATTTATTATACTCAAAACAGCCAAAGCTCTGCCCAAACTTTAGAATCAGTTTTAAACTCTATCTTCGCGGATATTAACAAAGGATTGGTCAAGGCTGACGTTCCATTTACTGCTGTTAGCGAGCAGCTGAATACTAAGTCCTTAAGCCAATTCGATTATACATTTGCGGGCCTTTTAGGCTTTAGCATTATCGGCTTAGGTATTTTTGGGCCGGTCAATGTCTTCCCGGAACTAAAAAAGCAGGGCATTTTGCGCCGTTTGCACACCACGCCGCTCAAGGTATGGCAGTATTTTGTAGCCAATGTGATTTCCCAGGCAGTTATTGGCTTGCTTTCCATGGTGTTGATGTTCGCGGTTGCCATGGCGGTGTTCCATCTTAAACTTAGTGGCAATATTATAGAGCTGGCGTTATATATTGTGTTTGGTATTGTCATGATTTTTGGCATCGGCATGGCTATTGGCGGCTGGGCCAAAGACCAAAATCAGGCCGCACCGCTAGCCAACATTGTTGTTTTCCCCATGATGTTTTTATCAGGTACGTTTTTTCCGCGGTTTCTTATGCCGGAATGGCTACAAAAAGTCTCGGCATTCTTGCCGTTAACACCTGTTATTGACGGTATTCGCCTTATTGCCACAGAGGGCAAGCACTTGACGCAGTTGGGGCCGCAACTGGTTATGATGGCGGCATGGCTAGTTATTGTATATCTTATTGCGTTCCGCTCGTTCCGCTGGGAATAAGCGATAAATATGCTCATGCTTGCCTAGGCAAGAGGGCTGGGCTATTCTGGGGTGAATGCGTTTACCACAGGGAGTACTAGACCAGCGCCTAGAAGCCATGCCGGGCGGGCCGGACCACCAGGTAGTTTGGCATTTATGCCAGGAGGCGCAACACCATGGCTGTTATGGCGATTTGGGCAAGTTAGCGGTGGTTACATTGCTGGCGCCAGAAGTCCCGTCCGCAGACACGGACGGCTGGTTCCTGATGCGCTTGCACCCATTGTCCCGGGATGTTCAGAGGCTAGATGATGATTCATATGGCGTCAGAATGAATCTGGCGACCAGCTTTCGCCACTCCACCGTTTGGCATGGGCTGGGAAGCCCCGAATAGCTTAATTTGGCGGTAAATGCTTTGGAGGGTAGCCCTTTATTGGTATGCTGACATCATGAATCCACGCCGGCTCCAAATTTTTGCTTGGTCTCTTAGTATTACGGTTACCGTAATTGCGGTTATAGCTTGGGGCCAAAGCAATTCCTGGCAGCTGAGCGGACTAAGTACCTACCAGATTTTTCCATTGCTTGGTTTACTGGCATTCAGCATCATGTGGTCGCACTATGTCGCGGCAGTGCTTAGGCTGTATTACAAGTATGACAAAGGCCTGTTAAGCCGTTATTTTGAAGTCACCAGCCTGGTTGTGCTGGCGTCTATCCTGCTACATCCCGGGCTGCTGGGCTGGCAGTTATGGCGTGACGGCTTAGGCTTGCCGCCAGCTAATGAACTGCACTATGTCGCGCCCGATATGCGTCTGTACATTATTATCGCTATGATCAGTTATGTTATATTTCTGGCGTATGAGTTCCGGCGCAAATTCGGCGCCCGTACGTGGTGGAAATATATCGCGTATGCCAGCGATACGGCCATGATTCTGATATTTATACATTCGCTAAAATTGGGCAGCCAGCTGCAAATGGGCTGGTTCCGAGCAGTTTGGTACCTTTATGGCCTAACGCTGCTAGGGTGCCTGGCGTATATTTATTCGCAAAAAGCCAAGCTCAAAAAAGCTAACCAGGCTTAAGAACTATTGTAAGTTATACATAAGTGTGGTATAATAAGATTATATGAACGCTCGTATTGATGGCACGCCTCAAGGGCTTGAAGGTGCAAACGATGTCCTGCCAGTAATGCACAGGCTGTTGCTCCTACCCGTCTCACCTGTTGATATACCAGTTGATGCTACCCAGTTATCGCTGCTCACGGCTTCGGCTTGGGAGCTTGATGATTCCACACGGCAAGTCGGCAGGGCAGGCATTGCGGCCGCCAGGGCTGCCTTGGCCGCAGCCCGCCCATACCAAAACCAATAAATGGTACTCTATAAGCGATGAATATTTGGGATAACCTGCCAAAGCCCTTTTTTGTATTGGCGCCTATGGACGATGTTACCGACACCGTCTTTCGCCGTATCGTGGGCCAGTGTGCCGCGCCGGACATATATTTTACGGAGTTTGTGAACACTGACGGGTTGCAAAGCCCAGGGCGGCCCAAGTTAATGCCTAAACTGCGTTTTACCGAAGATGAACGGCCTATTATAGCGCAGCTGTGGGGCTTAAACCCCGAGAACTTTTATAAGTCGGCTAAGGATATAGCTGCCATGGGTTATGACGGGGTAGACATAAACTTCGGCTGTCCCATAAAAAACGTAGTCCAAAATGGGGCATGCGCGGCCTTTATCTTGCCGGAAAACCGAGGCAGGGCAGTTGAAATTATTCAGGCAGCCAAAGAAGGGGCGGGTTCCCTGCCCCTCTCTGTCAAAACCCGCTTGGGCTATAGTGAAATCGACCTAAGCTGGCACGAATTGCTATTAAAGCAAAAACTTAACGCGTTAAGTATCCACGGGCGCACCAAAGCCCAATTGAGCAAAGTCCCGGCCGATTGGGAGACGATTGGTGAAATACGGAAACTGAGGGACGGTATCTCCCCTGCTACCAAGGTTATAGGTAATGGCGATGTCCTGACCCGACAACAAGGCCAGGAGCTGGCCCAAAAATACCTTGTGGACGGCATAATGGTTGGGCGTGGCATATTTGGTGATCCATTTGTGTTTGCCCCTGACAGCCCATGGCAAAACTGGTCAAAGCAACAGAAGGTTAACCTGTATAAGCAACACGTGCAGCTATTCGCCGCTACCTGGACAAACGGCGAGCGGGCCCTCCATACGCTGAATAGGTTTTGCAAGGTCTACATTAATGGTTTTGAGGGCGCCAAGGAGTTACGCGAACAGCTCATGCAGGCGCCGACAGCAAATGACCTGGTAACAATTCTCACTGCGGCTTAAAGCTGTTATTTATAAGATACAAAGTGCCAGTTAATCTTGAAGGAGTCGTTTATGGCACGTGTTTATCGCGAAGTAAGAGAAACTAGTGTAGCAGATCCTGACACGGCCGCCCCCGTGGTTGTACAAAGAGGCGCTAATTTGGCGGCCCGTATCGTATCGCTTATAGGGGGCATTATCGTGGCCTTTTTGGGGCTTCGGTTTATCCTTTCGCTACTCGGAGCCAACCGGGACAACGCTTTTGCTAGTTTTGTTTACGGTATCAGCCATCCTTTTGTGGCGCCGTTCTTTGGCTTATTTAACTACCGTGAACAGATTGGCGTGGTACGGTTTGAGTTTGAAACCTTAATCGCCATTGCCTTTTGGTCGTTTGTTACCTGGATGATCGTACGCCTGTTGAGTCTTGGCGATCGGAACCATGTCGTTTAACCGGACGGATAAAATAAAATAGCGGGGGGCGAATGAGAAAACTGCGTAAAGTACTGGTGGGTCTTGCCGTTATGCCAGCGTTGGCTATGGCAGGGCCTATGACTGTGTTGGCGGCCGAACCGTTAGTGGTGTCGCCCTCGCATATGTATGGCTGGACCTTCGCGCAAGAGGATACGGACACTGGCAGCGGTAGTTTAGTAAACGGGCCGGGCCAACCTCCATTAGGCAGTGGCAGCGCTGAGCTTAAGGTAGACGCTACCGGCCGGGAGGTTTTATACTCCACAGCATACAGTGGCACCAAACTTAGCGATATCACCACGCTGCGTTACAGCACGTATCGCCAAGTTGGGGATACCGCCTTGGCACCGTCGCTAGGTTTTGATATAGACACCGATACCACACTTGCTAACTCAGCCTATGAGGGGCGGCTAACCTACGAACCATACTTTACCCAGGCCGTTAAAACCGGTGAGTGGCAAACCTGGAATGCTATGGACAATGACGGTACCGGTAACTGGTGGTTTAGTAGGGCGCCGGGTAACACCAAGTGTCCGCAGTCTAATCCCTGTACGTGGGCAGAGGTCACCAGCGCCTTTCCTAATGCGGCAATTTTACCAACTGGGGCGCTTTACTTTAAGGCAGGGCAGTGGGCAGGCGGCTTTACGGGGAATGTCGATAACTTTACCCTGGGCATGCTCGGCACCGATACCACTTATGATTTTGAGGGTACCGATCCCGCACCGCCGCCGACTAATAAGGACCAATGTAAAAAGGACGGCTGGAGGTCGCTAGAGAAAATATTCAAGAACCAGGGCGACTGCGTCAGCGGCGAGGTCAGTAAGGACAGGCCTAAGCCAGGCGAGCGGATGCTTCTAAACAACCCTACATTTTAAATTTTAACCACGTTTTTTATCAGTAGTGCAAATAATAATCAAGGAGGTAAAACATGGGCAATCTAACAGGCAGGATTACGGGCAAGGCAAGGGAGCTGCTGGGTCGGGCTACGCATAACCGCCGGCTAGAAACCAAAGGCAAAATCCAACGC
>DATLEQ010000037.1:0-4520 GCA_035525115.1 Candidatus Limnocylindrales bacterium | reverse complement strand
CAGTACAATCTCTATTAACATACATATAAAGGGTTTTATTATTGGCAAGTTGTTTTGTGCCTGCCTGGGACAGCTTGTCATTCTCTTGTGGGTAAATGTCTTTGAAGGTTAAAGTTACCTGTGCGGCGCAAGCTTGGGCTTTAGGTACCTGCTTAAAAATATCCTCTAAGCCGTTGGCCATCCGAACCCGCATTGTACCAATCCCTAAGGAAATATCAGTCGTGAGCTGTACGCGTCCATCTGTTTGGTCATAACTATAGCGAATATCTTGGACCTCTGTCGGATATGGTGGTAATACTAAACGCGGTTCTGTTAAATAGACTTTGCCGCTGCTTCCTTCTACGGTAGCGGGTTTGCCAATACCTTTAATGCCGTCAATAATCATGTCCGACAAGTTACGGTCTTCCAGGATACGCACACGGCGCCACACCTCCTGGTCGTAAAAGACTTGTGCGGATACCAGGCCAATCAGCAACAAGCCAGCTACAACTAGGCCAGCCAGGCACCAATTTAATTTGAATTTTGGGGTGCGAGGTTTTTGTTTTTTCATTTTGTGTGATCTTTCGGGAGTGTTAATTTAGGATATTACCTAAATCATAGCCTTCAAATCAGCTTGTGACAAGCTTGTGTGCGAAAGGGGTGTGCATAAATGGTCGAGTGGCCGCCCGCGCAAGCTATAAGGCAGTGTGATGTAGCGGCTGGACAATACGTTGTTGCCGATACATAATAAGGTGGAATAAGTTTTAACTCCATAAAAAATAAATATGATTATCAAAACCATACTGCCGTCTTCGGCCCGACAATTTGCTAAAGATTACCGGCTGCCGCTTGCCGCAACTCTGGCGTTTATTATCATTGCCCTTTCTTTATTTATTGGCAGGCTGCATGAACGCTCGGCACTCGGCCAGATATTGGCGGTCAAAAACTCCGCCGGCCAGGACTATGCCGGCCTGCTTAGTAACGATAAAGCCGACGATTTTCAGAAAAATGATGTGAGTTCAGAGGTAAACTCGGATCCTGCCAGCCAAACCAAGCCAACAACGACCGGGTCCTCACCAACCACAGCGGCGGCACCAACATCCGGGACGTCTGAGACGGTAGCCGTTACACCACCAACCACCTCTTCGGGCTCGGGTACCCTGACACCCACGCCTGTCGGCCCTTTTACCGCAGCCATCACGGCTTTTAAGCAAGACCAGGCGGCAACATTGCAATGTCCCGGCGGTTCAGTTACCAACCTGACCAAGTGTACAAAGACGTATAGTTTTGCGGCGACTATCCAGACCGCGAATGGCCCTGGTACCGTAAAGTATAACTGGAAATATAGTGTCAACGGGTCATCTAACGGCGAGTTTACGGCCGTCAGTGGCACTAATTCTACAACTTTGCATAATACCATCACCCTCAATTGTAAGGACGCCGGCACGTTTTCTGCCCAGTTCTTGCTTACAAACCCCAGTGCGGCGCAATCACAAGCTCTGCAAGTTACTCACAGCTGCCTTCCGTGATAGTTATAAGGCAAGTACTCGGTATCCTTCTGGTATTAGTTGCCTCTGTTTATTACAATAACGGTAATGTTAAAAATTCCTTTTAAGCGCCTCTTCGGCTTGCACCAAGCAGCCGCGTGGCAGCAAGGCGGCAATTTGCAGCGCAGGTTTATCATTCGGGTATTAGCGCCGCCTTTTTTTATTCTGCTGATTTTTGGGCTCTTGGGCCTTTGGCAGATCAATAGGTATATTACAAACCAGGCCATCGGCGAGTTAAACCGCTCGGCCATTTCAACCGCGGCCAAGCTTGAACGCGAATTTGCTATTAGGCAGACCGTGCTTAAGCGCACTGGAGAGGACCTGTTTAAAATTAAAAATGATTACTTAAAAGACCGCCAAGCCCTAGACAAAAACCGCCAAGATTGCAGCGCGTATGTAAAACAAAAGAAAACATATACGGGCGCGCCAAATGGCATCTGTGACCCATTTTTGCCAGACTTTACCAGCAAAGGCGCTAGCTTGCAGGTAATAGAAGACAGTTATGTCCGTATGGGTGCCGGGTTAACGCAAGCCCAGGAACAAAAAATTAAAGACCGGCTTTCTGCCTATAACCAGTTTTTCCCCGAAACCAGAGTTTTATTGGTGGCAGACGCCAAACAACAAATAGTCAGTTCTGCAGCGTCGGGCAATATTAAGACCTCCAACGAAACGTTTTTAACTTATCTCGGTAGTGTCAACAAGCAGTCCCTAGAAGGTCGGTTAACTGACGCGAATGACTTACGATTGGCAGTTTTTGCCTACCCCATTAACGGCGGCAGCGTCCTGGCAGCCTATGACTTAGACAGCCCCAGTTTTATTAGGCAAACCTGGGAAAGTACGCCGATTGACCGCTCTAAGGCCCTGGCAGTTATTTTGGATGCTTCAGGCCAAACAGCCTTCCCTGATGTTAAGCCAGGTGACAGTTTTCAAAAAGCCAACACCGTTTTGCGTAAAGGCCGTTACAGCCAGGTCAACCTAAAGGGTATTAAGCATATTGCGGTTGGTGCAGAGGCAGGCACTGCCCAGTGGCTGGTGGTGGTGGCCTCGCCACAAGCGGTTGTTTTTGGGCCGTTGCGCGATGCGCAGCTGGCGGCTGCCCTTATCATAGGGTCACTATTGGTCGGTTTTCTTTGGGTGGGGGCGATTTTTATCCAGCGCACCGTACGCAGCATTATGCAATTGGTTAGCGGCGCATTGTTGTTTGCCGGCGGTAAGCTGGACTATTCTATCCACCTGCCGAGCGCCGATAAGGAATTCGCGCAATTAGCTGAAACAATGAATATCATGGCCTGGCGTATTGCCGATGCCGAAAAAGAAATAGACAAGAAAAATAAGGAGTTTATATCCATAGCTACACACGAGCTGCGCACGCCGCTGACGGCCATCGTGGGTAACCTTTCTATGGCAATGGAAGATTACGGAGACAAGCTGCATGGCCCAGTCAAGTCAATTATTGAGCATGCCCATACCGGCACCTTGCGCCTGCGCGACCTCGTGAATGATATGTTGGACATGGCGCGGCTAGATGGTGGTCGGGTGGAATTTGTTATAGAAAAACAGGATATCCAAAAGGTTATTGAAGACATTACCGATACGCTTCATATAACGGCCAAAGAGCAGCACGTAAAACTTAAATATAAAGACCACGCCGCCGGCCCGGTAATGGCTGATGCCGGCAAATTGCGTATTGTACTAAATAACTTTATTTCCAACGCTATTAAGTACAACCGGCCCGGTGGCACGGTAAAAATTTTTCATGAGCACAAGGACGGCATGCTAATTACCGCGGTGAAGGATACGGGCCTGGGGATCCCTGACGAGCAAAAAGCCCATATTTTTGAAAAATTTTTCCGCGTTAACAACGCCGACCGCGAGAATGTAACAGGGACTGGCCTCGGGATGTACATCACCAGGCGGTATGTCCTGGCCATGGGGGGACAGGTTTGGTTTGAATCAGTCCACGGCCAAGGTACCACGTTTTACTTTAGTTTACGTCTCCCAGAAAATAGCAAAGTCCCAAAACAGCCTAACCCACCCCTTTTAGCGGCGTCTCATAAGTAACCGGCCCTAGTAACTAAGCAGTACCAACACAAGAGTGCTGTCGGGCAGTGTTACGGATAGCAGTAATGACACTATATGGTTTGCCAAATGGTAAGATAGCTGTATGAAAAGGCCGCAATTTGAGCCACTGAAGCCCAAAGTCGCATTGGGGATAGCGGCACACGCTGACGATCTTGACTTTGGCGCCGGCGGCACCCTAGCGGCCTATGCCCGTGACGGCTGCGAGGTGCACTACCTAATAATTACAGATGGTTGCAAGGGCTCGGCGGACCCAAATATTTCGCCTGCCTCGCTTATTAAGACACGCCAAAATGAACAACGCGCCGCAGCTGATATTATCGGCGTTAAGAGCGTAGAGTTTTTGGACTACCCAGATGGCGAACTGGAAGTAACCATGGCATTAAAACGGCAACTCGCCAAGGTCATTCGCATAATCAAGCCCGATGTCGTAATAACCATAGACCCGTCTATGATTTACGCTGCCAGCTATGGCTCCATAAACCACCCCGACCACCGCGCCGCCGGCCAAGCAACACTGGATGCCGTTTTCCCCCTTGCCCGTGACCACCTAAACTTGCCTGAATTGTTGGCAGCAGGCTACCCGCCGCACAAAACCCCCACCGTCCTCTTAATTAATCTAGAGCACAGCAACTTTTGTGTTGATATTACCGATACATTTGATACCAAAATGGCCGCTATATTGGCTCACGCTAGCCAATTTGCCAACCAGGCAGAAACTAAAGAACGCGCGGAACTTATAGCCACATCGGCCGGCCAACAATATGGCCATAAGCTGGCCGAATCATTTATGCGAATCGACATAAGATGACCGGGTCCATATTGGCTAAGGAAAGATAATAAGTTTAACGATTATTTAGAGTATGTATTTGGCGCGTTTTCTTTTTTAGGTTACCCGATTGCGGATACGTATGC
>DATLEQ010000068.1:0-4206 GCA_035525115.1 Candidatus Limnocylindrales bacterium | reverse complement strand
AACGTCCCCTGGTAACGATGACGACCAAGACGAACAAACGGCTTCACCCACACCACCAGTAGCTGCCAGTACTGCTGGCCCACCTCCTAATGCGTCAGCGACTGCCGCCTCGGCCACACCAAACGCACCCGGCCCAACAGCTACGCCTGCGTCGGGGGGGAGTTCTGGCGGTGCCGGCGGTCCGCCGCCCACGCCTAGCCGAGGTTACGGTGGCGTCCCGCCATTTATTCCGAATTACAATATGCCGGTTAACGCATCACCGAATACGTCGCCTGCAAGCCCGCCAACCACGCCTGAACAGCCGGTTATCATTAAGCACAACGCTGCCGCGCCATACCTGCTGTTGGGTTATTTGATCGGGCGTCGCCGCGGACGGATTAAAACTGAAGAAAAGCTATTGCCGATTCAGAATAAGCTGGAAAAAGAAGTTAAAGATTTGCACACCATGATTGCCACCAGCGAAGAAAAAATCAGGAGCCTGGCAAGAGATCAGGCTGCGGCCAAACCAGCAGTCGCTGAAAAGATCGCAGAACGCCTGGAGAAGAAACATAAGCAAAAGCTTAAGGCAGAAGTCACAGAACCTGAGCTTAGTCCACAGCCTGAACATCTGGGAAAACTAGCCGTCAAACCAGAGCAGCCTAAGCCCGAGTCCACGCCAGCCGAATTAGAAAAGCCTAGCCGGCCTGAGCCCATAAAAGTACCGCCAAGGCCTAAGGCCCCCGAGCAAATGAGCGTGGCGGAGCTGTTAGTCATAGCGGAACACATTCCGGCAGAACACGGCAGCGTCAAGAAATTGTACGAAACACGTATTATAAACGAGGAAGGTTTGCGGCGGGTGGCCCAAGCATACTTGCGCGGTGAGCGGTACGAAAAAATAATCCAGGCTAACCGTAAAACCGGTGAGACGCCCGTTCCTGGCAACCCCGAACATGATCCAAAGTCCGCTTCATCGTCCCAGGACCAAGCAAGTGGCCATGGGCCTGCCGATAACTTTTCTGCGCCTGGCCATGTCAAGCCCAGGTGGGGCAGAAGCAGCCCCGCTGGCTCGTCTGTAAAAAAAGAGAAGAATTCAACCACCCCTGTTATTGCAACTGCCCAGACCGTCCTAATCGCCGGCGTAGTAATCGTGGCCGTACTGCTGATTTTATTCTTGTTGCGATAATACTTGGAAGCCGTTTAGAATAGAGCCGTGGAAAAAATTATTTTATATTACAAATTCGTGCCGGTACCTGACCCCGAAACGGTTGTATTTTGGCAGCGAAATTTGTGTGAGCGACTGCACTTAAAAGGTCGGATTATTGTATCAGAACAGGGTATTAATGGTACGGTCGGCGGGCGGATAGAAGACGTTAAGATGTATGTCCGTGATATGAACAAACACCCGCTGTTTAAGAAAATTCAGTATAAATGGAGTGACGGCTCTGCCCAGGATTTTCCGCGTCTTAGTGTTAAGGTACGGCCAGAACTGGTAACACTGGCGCCAGGGGAAAAGTTTGATGTATTTAATAGTACCAAGGGCCTAAAACCTAAGGCTTGGCATGAATACCTGAGCGACCATCCTGACGCGATTGTGTTGGACGCGCGCAATGATTACGAGAGTGACATCGGCGCCTTTAAGGCTAAAAATGTGGTGAAGCCAAAGATTAAAAACTTCCGTGATATAAAACCGGAACTGGATAAATTGCCGAAAGACCAGCCAATTTTAACCTATTGTACCGGTGACGTTCGTTGCGAGTACCTGAGTGCCTATATGAAACACAAAGGTTTTGATGAGGTCTATCACCTTGACGGCGGCATCGTTAAGTACGGCGAGGAGTATAAGGATCAAGGCCACTGGGAAGGCAAATGTTTTGTATTTGATGACCGCATGAAGCTGACATTTTCGCATGAATCCCAAGACATTGGCGCGTGCGTCCATTGCCAAACAAAAACCAGCGAACATATTAATTGTGCCGACAAGGCCTGCAACCGGTTGGTTTTAGTTTGTGCAGGTTGTGCCAGCCAAACAAGCCACTGCCAGTTACATGCCTTGCAAGCGGTATAATTAAAGGGTGAATAAACAGCTAGAGACAAAACTTAAGGACGTGCCAAAAACCCCGGGTGTCTATTTTCACAAAAATAAATCAGGGGACATTATTTATATTGGCAAAGCGGCAGTACTTAAAAACCGCGTACGCCAATATTTTCAAAAAAGCCGCAACCGCGACCCCAAAACTGACGCATTGGTAGCAGAAATTGCCGATGTCGAATGGACGGAGGTTGAAACCGAACTTGATGCCTTATTTTTGGAGGCAGAGCTAATCCGGCGGTATTTGCCCCCTTACAATATTTTACTGCGCGATGACAAAAGTTTGAGCTATGTCAGGATCAATTACAGTGACAACCATCCCACGGTGACACTGACAAGGCGCCCGCTTGACGATGGTGCCAAGTACTTTGGCCCCTATTATAGCGCCGTAGCTGTCAAACGCGCCTTAAAATATTTGCGCAAGGTCTTCCCATACTCTACCCATTACCGCGAAATCCCCAAACGCGCTTGTTTGCAGTACCATTTGGGGCTGTGCCCGGGTATAGAAGCGGGCAAGACCGACCTAAAAGATTACCGCGAAAACCTAAAGAAGCTTATAGATTACCTTAAAGGCGAACGCGTACAAGTGATGCGCGAAATTGAACGTGAAATGAAGCAGGCCGCCAAAGAGAAGGATTTTGAAACAGCGGCTATGCACAGGAACCAATTGTTTGCGCTTAAAGGCCTTAGCCGTCAAATTGTGTTTTCGGACCGGGAATTTCTGGACATAAGCAAAGATAAGGGTTTAAGCGAGCTTACGGATTTACTGGGTCTCAGTGCCATCCCGAGACGGATTGAAGGTTATGATATTAGCCATATGCAAGGCACGGATAACGTTGCCAGTATGGTGGTATTTACGAATGGCATACCGGAAAAGGCTGCTTACCGCAAGTTTAAGTTACGCATTCCAGGCAATGATGATTTTGCGCATATGAACGAAGCATTGACCAGGCGATTAAGCGAGAAAAACCGCAAAGACTGGGGCATACCGGAATTGTTTTTAATTGACGGTGGTAAGGGCCAGTTGGCAGCAGCTATTAAGGCCCGGGATGAAGCCGGCTTAAATATCCCGATGATTGGCCTGGCCAAACGCGAAGAAGAAATCGTGGTGCACTTAAAGAATTCTGGGACTACTATTTCAAAATCAGAATTGCATAGGTTAAATGCGATTATGAGTGAATCTGATGATTTTGCATTAATACTACTACCCAAGTCTTCGCATGCCGTGAAATTGTTGCAACGTATCCGTGACGAGTCACACCGATTTGCTGTCAGCTATCATTCTGTCTTAAAAACCAAACGGCAAACTGCCAGTATGTTAGACGACATACCTACCATTGGCCCCATAACGCGCAAGAAACTAATAAGAACATTTGGCAGCATGCGCGGATTGCTCAATGCCCGGCAGTTTGAAATTGAAAAAACCATAGGTGTTAAAAAAGCGGCTATACTGAAGCAATATTTGCGGCCAATAAAAAGAGAGGGAAAGCCTGTTAATGTCGGTCATTAAATCAGTAATGCGCATAGGGGTTGTGGTGTTGGCCGGTATTATTTTGGCGCAATCGGTTCGTTTGCTTATGCTAAAGCACGACGTCAGTGCTTATAAAAAGTATTGGGAACAACAGGCCACCCTACCGTCCCAAAGTAACAGCCTGATATACGTTGCTTTAGGGGATTCCGCGGCCCAAGGTATAGGGGCGAGCAAACCGCAAAATGGTTATGTAGGCTTGCTGGGTAATGCCTTGTCAGCCCAAACCGGCCGTCCAGTGCGTATTGTGAACTTAAGTGTCACGGGTGCTACGGTTAGCGACTTAATCCATAATCAGCTACCTATGTTACGACATATGGACCTGCCACCGGACAGTGTGGTTACGGTTGAGATAGGCGCCAATGATATGGCTAAATTTAACGAAATCCAATTTAAAGGCCACATTGAACAGTTATTTTCGCAACTACCGCCACATACAGTCGTAGCGGATATACCTTATTTTGGCGGCGGCCGTGTAAAGGGCAGGGAGCAGAACGCTTTGCTTGCGTCGGATATCATTGCTGAAGCGGCGGGCCGTTATCGGCTGCGGTTGGCACCGCTACATACAACCACCAAAGCCGGCGATAGCATTGGGACGTATGGGGCGGAT
>DATLEQ010000066.1:0-5714 GCA_035525115.1 Candidatus Limnocylindrales bacterium | reverse complement strand
CTTGCATCTGATATTATTGCGCAGGCGGCGAGCCGCTATCAGCTGCGCTTGGCGCCGCTGCACGCATCCACCAAAGCCGGTGACGGCATTGGGACGTACGGAGCGGATTTCTTCCACCCAAATGACAAAGGCTACAAAAATTGGTACCGGGCTTTCACCCAAGTTCTAGATTTGTAGTCTGTTATACTTGGATACTATCTATGACATCAGAGTTTACCAGTGACTTTTTCCGTAATAACCGGACACGGCTGCGGGCATTGTTTGGCAGGAGCGCGCCGATTGTCATTGGCGCAAGCGGCTTACTGCAACGGAATGGCGACAATACCTACCCCTTTCGCCAAGATAGTAACTTCTGGTATTTGACTGGCGTTAATGTGGCTGACGCAATTTTGGTCATGGACCAAGACAAAGAATATATTATCGTGCCTGACCAGCAAGTCCATCAGACGATTTTTGATGGACCAATACTACAGGAGGTGCTAACCGCCCGGTCCGGGGTGGATACTATACTGAGCGAAAAAGAAGGCTGGAGCCGGTTAAGCAAACGCTTAAAACAAGCAAAGCAGGTCGCCACGTTAGTCGCTCCAGAGGCTTACCTGGAATTTTACGGTTTTTACACTAACCCCGCACGGGCGGCCTTGCAAGAAAAAATCAAAGCAGCCAACACGGAATTGGAGGTGCTAGATGTACGCCAACAGCTAGCTTCTTTGCGAATGGTCAAACAGCCGCCGGAGCTGGCTACGATAAAAAAAGCCATAACTATAACTATTAATACGCTAGAAGAGGTAAGGGCCCGGCTGGGCAGTTATGGGTTTGAGTATGAAATAGAAGCCGATTTAACCCAAAGTTATCGCAAGAAAGGCGCCAAAGGGCATGCTTTTCACCCCATAGTAGCGGCCGGGCTAAATGCTTGCACCATACATTACACCACGAACGGCGACAGCCTATCGGATACCCGGTTTGTGCTCTTAGACACTGGCGCCGAGGTAGATGAATACGCGGCAGACTTAGGTAGTACCTACTGGTTAACAGAGAAGAATAGTAGGGAAACAGCCATCTACGAAGCAGTGTTAGCGGTGCAAGCCTTTGCCTACGGCGTGCTAAAACCCGGCGTATTAATAAGGGAATATGAAAAGCAAATTGAACAATACATGGGCGAAAAATTAAGCGAATTAGGCCTGATTCAGTCAATTGAGCGCGAAACAGTCCGAAAATATTTCCCGCATGCTACCTCCCATCACGTCGGACTGGATGCCCACGACGCTGCGGATTACGAACAGCCATTGCAGCCCGGCATGGTCCTAGCCGTTGAGCCTGGTATCTACATACCAGAAGAAAAAACAGGTATCCGTATTGAAAACAACGTCTTAATCACTGAAAGCGGCATAGAAATACTCAGCCAAGGTTTGGTACAATAAGGACTTATGAAACGTGGGCCCGTAGGGCGATTTATATTACGTTGGTTTGTGTGCTCCTTAGGTATTTGGATTGCATCAGGCATACTGGGGCAGCGTGTTAGTTATAGTAGCCGTATCGGAGTTATTGTTGTTGCCGGGCTTATTCTTGCCGTGGTTAATGTGATTATTAAACCTGTGGTAGTTATCCTGTCTTTGCCAGCTATTTTGTTTAGCCTTGGCTTGTTTATGATAGTTATCAATGGGCTTATGGTACTTTTGGTCAGCAAAGTCTATTCGCCGCTGCACGTAACCAATTTTGGCGCGGCAATGCTTGCCGGTATGGTGATTGGCTTGGTAAACTACTTAGTAACAACCATACTGGAGGACACATGAACATCTATAATTACGTTACCATCGCATCCATGATAGTTCTTACTATACTTATACTCATCCAAACACGGGGTGCCTCTTTGGGGGCAGGGCTTGGTGGTGGCGGCGAAGTCAACACCGTCCGGCGCGGATCAGATAAAACATTACACCAGATCACCATTATAGCTGTCATTATATTTTCGGTATCATTACTGCTCGGTCTTATAATCTAAAAAACAATGATTGATAGGACTACCAAATTACGCTGGCGCCGTAAGCTAAGAAATAGTCGCCGGCAGGTTGAAGATATAGGTGTCCAGGCAGAGGAGCAATTAGACCAACATTTATTCCGTCGTTTGGCAAGGCTTGCCGATGTTCGGCGTTTTGTTACGGCCTGGGTGCTTCTTTTTGTTTTGCTGGGCGCCGCCGTAGCGCTTCAAACACGCGCTTTGGCCGGATATTACCAGGTTCTACAGCCAGCACCGGGCGGGACGTATGCCGAAGGCATGGTTGGTAGCTTTACCAACGCCAACCCGCTCTACGCGACAGGCCAAGTGGATAGTACGGCGTCACGTTTAATATTTGCCGGGCTTCTTAAATACGACAGCAATAATAAGCTGGTAGGTGATTTAGCAGAAAAATGGTCTGTTGACGATACCGGCAAGACATACACCGTAAAACTTAAGCCGGAGTTGAAATGGCACGACGGCAAGCCACTGACTGCGGATGATGTTGTCTTTACGTTCCAAACTATACAAAATCCAGATGCAGGCTCGCCCCTGTTTGCCAGTTGGCGCGGCATAACCGTCAAAGCTGCCGACCCTCAGACAGTTACCTTTCGTCTCACCAATACGTTTGCGCCCTTTATCTATAGTTTAACGACCGGTATCGTGCCAAAGCATAGTTTGGAAAATGTTGAACCAGCCCAGCTTCGCTCGTCATTATTCAATACGGCCCGTCCCGTTGGTGCCGGCCCGTTTAAGTGGGCAACCTTAGAATCGGTCGGCAATAGCCTCGAGAGCCGTGAACAGCATATTGGGCTGCAAGCCTTTGATGATTATCATGCCGGCGCCCCTGCGCTGAAACAGTTTATTATTAAGACCTATGCCGACGAGGCCCACCTGCTTGCTAGTTTTGAGAAGCAGGAGGTTAATGCCCTGGTTGGCTTGGATAAAACACCTGACAACTTGCTTAATGCGCGTGATATCCAAGAATTTAACGTTTCACTAACGGCCGAGAATATGGTCTTTTTCAAAACCGACAGTGACGTTGTAAAAGATTACCGGGTTAGGCAAGCGCTCGTGCAGGCCGTAAACGTCGGCGATATAGTAAGCGGGTTAGGCTATCCCGTGATTAAGGCTGACGAACCATTGCTAAGGGGCCAGATTGGTTATAACCCGGATTTGCGCCAACTAGTCACTAACCCAGAGCAATCAAAAAAATTATTGGACGAAGCCGGCTGGAAGCTCTCGGGGTCAGGACAAGTCCGCAGCAACGGTACTAAGAAACTTGAAATCAAGCTAGTTGCCCAGAATACTGCCGACAATATCTATTTGACCCGACAATTGCAAAAAACCTGGGGACAAATAGGCGTATCGGTGGTACCTACACTTTTGGAAGACGAAGAGATACAGGCGGCAGTTAAGGACAGGGCCTATGACGCGCTGGTGTATGGCATTTCACTTGGTACCGACCCGGATATGTTCGCTTACTGGCACAGTACCCAGTCAGACCCTATAGCACCCAACCGGCTTAACTTATCGGATTACAAGTCGACCGTTACTGACAAGGCCTTAGAGGCAGGCCGTAACCGTTTGGACCCAGAGCTGAGGTCAGCTAAATACGTCCCGTTTTTACAGGCTTGGCGCAATGATGCCCCGGCCTTAGCCCTGTACCAGCCCAGGTTTTTATACATAGTACGTGGCCAACTGACTGGTTTCGCGCCCAAGGCTATTAATAGCGGGGCAGACCGGTTCGCTAACATAGAAAACTGGATGATTCGCCAGGAGCATACCGTTAAGGCCGAGTAAACTTGAGTTTTAAGCATAATATCCGTAAGATACCAGAGTTAATGCGCGAGTGGCGGAATGGTAGACGCGCCACCTTGAGGTGGTGGTGGGAGCAATCCTGTGGAGGTTCAAGTCCTCTCTCGCGCACCAATCAAAAATCGGCTGTAGTCGGTTTTTGATTGGTGAATGTAAGCCTTGAACCTCTGTACCCGTAGGGTGGAGGGTCGTGGAATGAGGACGCGCGCAGGTGTTTACACCGAGCACGCCACAATGGACAAAGGATGAAATCCGCTAGTCCTCTCTCGCACCATTTAAAAGCCAGTCGTGAGACTGGTTTTTTATATGGTGAATGTAAGCCTTGAGCCTCCAATGACCATGGTTACAGACTGGCCGTGCACAAAACACTCCTATATCAAGGGGTTTTTTGTTATTATAGCTAACAGTAATGCTAACGCTTAAGACGTATAGGTATCTTCCGGTTTATGAGTAAAGTCGCCCATTATTTACAAGAACACGTAGTCGGCGAAGTCATGACCGGCGCTGATGCCCGCCGGTACTTTTCTACGGATTCCAGTATATTTACGGTTACGCCGGCAATTATTGTCTATCCGCGCGGTGAAAATGACGTCCGTAAAACCGCCAGGTTTACCTGGCAACTAGCCGAACGGGGCAGGGTGATCCCTATAACTGCGCGCGGTTTAGGCACTGACCAGAGTGGCGCGGCACTCGGCTCTGGTATTCTGGCAGTTTTTCCCGCTCATATGCACCGCATCTTGGAGTTCGATGGTAAGTCCGGTGATGTGACGGTAGAGCCAGGGATTAACTACGGCAAACTGCAACAAACGCTCAATACGCATAGCAGGTTTCTGCCACCGTATCCTGCCTCGTTGGAGTATTCAACGGTTGGGGGAGCTGTTGCCAATAATGCCAGCGGCGAACGAAGTACCAAGTATGGCTCAACCCGTGATTACGTCAAGCGGCTGCGCGTCGTGCTGGCAAATGGGGAGGTTATTGAAACCAGGCGCATCAATCGCCGCGAATTAAACAAAAAACTAGGCCTTAACAGCATGGAGGGCGAGATTTACCGCCAACTTGACGGGTTAATTGATGAAAACAAAGACCTCGTACAGCAATCGGTCTTGCCTGTCACTAAAAATGCAGCTGGCTATGCCCTGGCTGAAGTTAAACATAAGGATGGTTCATTTGACCTAACGCCACTGCTAGTGGGGTCCCAAGGCACGCTTGGTTTAGTAACGGAGATAACACTACAAACTGCTGCCCATAATCCTACTACGACCCTTATCGTGGCGTTTATAGACGATATAAAAGCCGCCCAGGCCATCATAACCGAACTAAAAGGGCTGCCGCATCCCCCAGCTGCCATAGAGATGGTGGACGGGCATTTACTTGATTTTGTGCAGACCCATAGCCCTACTTTGCTTAAAGGCATTATCGAGCCACCGTTCCAAAAGCTGACGCTCTTTGTTGAGTTTGACAATGCAAATGACAGGGTCCGAAAACGCATGACCAAACGGGCGCTTAAAATACTCGAACACGCCCAAGTAACATTCAAGATAGAATCAGCTACGGAAGAAAAAGAACAATTATGGAAAGTCCGGCAAGCGGCAGCAACCATACTGGCCCATCAGGAATCGGCCGCTAAACCGCTGCCGATTATAGAGGATGGCGTGGTGCCGCTGGAACGGTTTGCGGAATTTTTGGAAGGTGTGTACAGCATCTTCGCGGCCCACCATCTACCCGTGTCGGTTTGGGGACACGCTGGAAATGCCAACTTGCATGTGCAACCCTTGCTTGACCTAGGCCAAGTCGGTGACAGGCAAAAGATGTTTAAACTTTTAGAGGATTACTATGCGCTCGTGATGCAGTTAGGCGGGAGTACTACGGGCGAACACGGTGACGGGCGTTTACGTGCCCCATA
>DATLEQ010000035.1:0-5810 GCA_035525115.1 Candidatus Limnocylindrales bacterium | reverse complement strand
TCTAGCTGCTGCACGCTGCCTTTGCCAAAGCTTTTGACACCCATAAGTGTAGCCGCGCCGTTGTCGTGCAACGCGCCGGCGGTAATTTCTGAGGCGGAAGCACTGCCTTCGTTAATTAATACCACCGTGGGCACGCCCGCTAGGACTGCCTTGCCTTTTGCCGTGAAGTTTCGCACGGGCACATTATCGCGGCGTTCGCTTAACACAGTCTTGCCACTGGGCAGCCATAAGCTGCTGACATTGACGGCGGCGTCCAGTAGGCCGCCGGGGTCATTCCTAAGGTCCAAGACTATCCCCTTAACGCCCGCTTGCTTAAAGTCAGTAGCTGCTTTTTGGGCCAACGCCGTGGTGTCATCCGCGAACCGGGAAATTTGTATGTAGCCAACATTGCCCTCTAGTGTTTTAGTCGTGACGCTGGCGACCGTGATTTGGTCGCGTACGATGTCTATGCTTAGCTCCTGCGTGCCGCCGCGTACTATTTTGAGCTTAACTGTCGTGCCCTTAGGGCCACGGATCTTGTTGACACCCTCGCTAATAGACATGCCATTGGTGTTTGTGGCGTCAATTTCCGCAATGACGTCTTTGGGTTTTATACCCGCTTTTTCTGCCGGGAAACCGGCAATCGGCGAAACGACAATCACGTTGCCCTGGGCGTCTTTGCTGAGCTCCGCACCGATACCGGTAAATGTACCGTTTAATTGGTCGTTAAAATCTTTGGCAGCGTCTTCATTAAGGTATTCAGTGTATGGGTCGCCCGTAGCGGCCGCCAGCCCGGACATCAGTCCATCCGTGAGTTTTTGGCTGTCAAGTTGGCCATCGTAATCGCGTTTTAATGTGTCATACACCTGTTCAACCGACGTGTAATCTAGGTTAGCCGGCAAGTCCTTTTGAACGCTCTTGCGAAACAGCTGGTTACCACCCAAAACAATGCGGCCGCTTCCCAGTCCCCAACCGCTCAAAAAAATTACCGCAGCAGCCGCGGCATATGTAAGTGCCCTGCCCATAGAGAATTTATTTGTTGTTTGCTTCTCCAACATGACCTCCGTGTGATAAGTAAATAAGCTGCATTCATTATGCCATACTTGAGCCCTATTTAACCTGAGATGCTAAAAACAAAAATGCATAAGCTTATCCAAAATCGGGTATACTATCATGACACCCGAAGGAGGTTTTATGATTGAAGGATACTACATCGCCAATCCTACGACTCCCGAAGCACGCATACAAAACCGGCTTGTTATGGTGCTTGAACGCGCCATTTTCCATTGCGACCTTACACCCGCTGAAGCGCATGATGTCATTACTGATTATAGAGATTGTGCTCCTGGCCTAGGCCAAACTGCAGCAAGCCAACAGTTGGACCTGGAGCCCGTGCTGACGCCCGAAGAACTGGAAGCAGAACAGATGCTATTAAGCCTTCAGAAGATCAATCATCCCCGTAAAATAGTATGCGTATCTAGAAGTAAATAAAGCTGAGGTGAGCGACATCATATGCCGGCACGTGCATGCGGCTAAACTGGCCGTGGACAAAGTTGTACTGACTGACTTCTACCGAACCATCATTGTTAACAACCTCAACGTAAGCGACGTGGCCCAAGGCACCCAGGCCGTCGTTAGACTCCCAGACAATAGCTGCCCCCTGTTTTGGTGTGCTGCCAGTAGGGATATTAGCCCTCTCGGCGCGCCATACCCAGTCGGCGGCGTTACCTAAGCCGTAAGGCACGTAATTGCCATTGTTTGATTCTTTCCAAGCAACGTAACTTACACATTCCCGGTTGTACAACCCCCAGCTATCAACCATGGAATCCTGAGGCGCGTTTGCCCATACCGATGGATAGCCGCCATTACCGGCATCGCCCACACCATAACTGACTACCCCGCTTCGGCGGGCATACGAAGCATACAGCGCGGCTTGTTGGGCGCGTAAGTTGGCAATTGTAGCGTTATTGGCCTGCATTTGCTGCGTATAGGCACTTTGTTGTTGCTGGTTATATGCCAGTAACTGGGCTTGCTGGGCCCGGGCTGATTCTAGCTGTTGGTTCATAGCCTGCTGTTCGGCTAATAGTTTTTCTACTTGGGTCTTTTGTTCTTTAAGCTGCGCCTTTAGGGCATTAATCTTATCCAACGTGTCTTTAATTTTTTGCTGGATCGTCGAGCGGTATTGTTGCTTATCAAGGAATTCGCTGAGGTCTTTGGATGAGGCCAGCATTTCAAGCGTGCTGATCTGGCCTTCTACATACATTGCCTTGATACTTTGGCTCAAAAGGGCTTTTTGCTTGTCTAACTCTAGCTGGGCTGCCTCAATTTGCTTTTGGATGTCATCACGCTTGGCTTGGTTTGCCTGAATCTGTTGTTGCAACGCACTAATCTGGGCTTGTAATTGGTTTATGGCATCCTGATAGCTGTTAGCTTGTAGTTGTAATTCACTTACTGACTGTTGCTTAGATTTATTGTCCTGCTGGATTTGCTGGATTTGCTGGTTTAATTCTTCTATGGTGGCGCCCTGGGCAAAAGGCGTAATGAAAACGCTCGCCGCCATCAAACCGGTCAAAATAAACAGCGAAAAAACGCGGCCAGCGCGTTGAACAATGGTAATTTTTTTTTGTTTTTGTTTTTTCATTACCATAAGCATCATAACACAACCCCACTAAAACTGCAAGACACCGATTTTATAGGCCTCAATAAAGAAACACCTATTTGTAAAGTCTGCGAATCGCAAAGATTATTAATAGCGTACCCTCATTTAACGGTTGATAGTTTCAGTTGGTAATTTCTATTTGCTTGACTTAAATTTCAGATATCGCCGAGTTGCCACTGTCGAAGAAACGGCTCCAATTAGTATACCAATAAGTAGCTGGGATGCCAAAATTATCCAGAAGCGGTCACGGAAATAATTATTGGCAAAGCCAATGTCCAACAAGCCAAAGTTGCTGGCCGCAAAAGCCGAACCGGATACTACGAATAATGAATTAATGACGGTGACCGAGATAATTGCAGAGACGACGCCGTAAATAATAGTCTCTACTACAAAGGGCCCCCGGATATAAGACGTGGAAGCGCCCAGTAAGCGCATAATTTGAAGCTCGTCACGGCGGTTAAATATGGCCATTCGAATAGTATTAAAGATGATGAGCATGGAGACGACGGCAAAAATCAGCACGCCTACTAAGCCAGCCTCGCGCAGGAACTTGGTGCTCCTGGTGATGTTGTCCAAGGCCTTTTTTTTGTCGCCGGAATAAGTGGTTTTACTGGACTGCAAAGCCTGAATTTCTGGTTTCTCAAGATAGGTTTGAATACTCTGCAGCTTGTTGGGGTCATGGGGTTTGATATGGACAGTCGCCGGGAATGGGTTGTCTATTTGCGCCAACGCCAATTGTAAATCCAGGTTTTCGTCGGTTGGTTTTTGCTGTTGCCTCAGAACGTCTTCTTTGCTCTGGTACTCTACACTCTTTACATTTTCGGTACGGCGCAGGTCGGCTAACAGCTTATCGCGCTGCTCTACCGTAACGGTATCTTTCAAAAAAACCGACACGTCAATTTTGTCAGTAATTTGTTGGATGGTATGGCCAAAGGCCGCGTTAGTGATAAGCGAAAACAATACGATAGTAAGCGTAATAACCATGACGGCAATAGCCGCAATAGCCAGTGTCGCATTGCGCATAAAATTTTGGGCGCCGGCCTTAATAATCCGGCCAAGCGTAATAAGCCGATGGTTCATACTTTGGCGTTTCCCTGGTTGTATTCGGCGTTGGCGCGGTCGCTCACAATCCGCCCGTCTTTGATGGTAATGACGCGGCGCTTTAATTTATTAACAATCTCTTGGTTATGTGTAGTTAACAGTACGGTCGTGCCATAACGGTTAATCTTTTCCAGGATTTTAATAATGTCCCAAGCATACTTAGGGTCTAGGTTGCCCGTAGGCTCGTCGGCTATTAAAATTTTGGGCTGGCGGACTATAGCACGGGCGATAGCCACCCGCTGACGCTCGCCACCGGACAGCTCCATGGGCATGCGTTTTTCTTTGCCCTTTAAGCCTACTATGTCCAGTACCCTTGGTACCGTGTGTTTTATTTCGCTGTTGCCGTAGCCAACAATCTCCAGCGCGAAGGCTACGTTCTCGTACACATTCCTATTGGGCAGCAACTTAAAGTCCTGAAAAACTACCCCGATTTTGCGGCGCAATATCGGTATGTTCTTATCCTTTAACTTGTCGTAGTCAATGCCGCCAATCACAATCTTGCCGCTGGTTTGGCGCTCTTCGCGCGTCAATAGTTTTAGCAAGGTACTTTTACCCGCGCCACTGGCGCCGATGATAATCACGAACTCCCTGGGCTCGACGTGCAATGAGATACGGTCGAGCGCCGTAGAGTTGCGGTTATAAACCTTGGTTACCCTATCCAGTAAAATCATGAGGCTTTACGCACCCTCCTTGCCTGCCATCCAGCTCAGCTGGCTGTCCTGCAAAGAGTTTTGGTCCATAACAGCATTTTTCATTCCGGTACTCCTTTCACCGTACTTAAAGTACGGCTCAGTCCATTCCTCATGAAGAAATACTGTTCTGAATCCAAATGCGTTAACCCTCAACATCTAACTTATTATAGCAAATAGGTTTGGACGGGATTTTGGTTAATTTTGATATGCTATAAACAACAATTAATTACAGGGGCATGTAATGGCGAAGCCAACTAAAACCACTAATAAAAAATTTATACCGACGAAACGGTTTAAACTCATAGCGGCCAGCATTGTAGCTATAGCCGCTGGGCTCATGTTGATATGTTATGTAATGAAGCTTCAGAAGTACGAAAGGCTATCCACGTCTTCTAACCAAGCCTGCATTGGCATAGGTATTGCGCTGAAGCACGGGATTGAACTAAAACATTTTGATTTTGATGCCCGCGGTCTTGTAGACCCAGGCCAAGGTAAGGTGGCTCAGTATAAATGTAGCGTCGGCACTGTGGTTACCAAAGAATGGCATAATCCAGATGGCAGCGGCGGCAGCGAAGGTTACGAACTCGGCAGTGACGTGCTCTATTTTAGCAACCCCGAGTCTGCCTATAGGTTTGCTGAAAAAGTTGAAAATCCACTGCATAGTTGGGGTATTGACCAAGAGGGCCAAGCTAAGGGTATTCCCCAGACAAGCTTATTTACTTATTTAGTAACGGATGCTGCCGAGCCCTACTTTGAGGCTTATACTGTTCGGGACAATGCCGTGATGCATATAAGCCTGCCCTGCCCCATGCCAAAGAATATCAGTAACCCTGACGAAATATTTGGCAACTGCCAAGCGACTGCCGAAAAGGTATTAAGAGAATTTGCCGAAACCGTTCAGCATAATTTGCCCAGCCAAAGATTTTTATAACGGTGCCCGCAGCTTGCCGTTATGGCTATTCTTGATCCAGGCTTTGTTCTAGGCAGGCTTGAATAAAGGGATCAAGGCTGCCGCCTAACACCCCTTCGGCGTCAGAAGTTTCGTAGCGGGTACGCAAGTCTTTGACTTGTTTATAGGGATGAAGGACGTAGCTGCGGATTTGGTTGCCCCACGCGGCTTGTTCGTTGGGGCCTTTAAGCTCACGCAGGCTGTCGGCATGCTGTTCCAGCTGCAACTGCGCCAGCTTGGAACGCAAGATTGTCATGGCCGTTTCTTTGTTTTGCAATTGCGAGCGTTCGTTTTGAATAGCGACCACAATATTTGTGGGAATATGCGTAATCCGGACGGCCGAATCGGTCGTATTGACACTTTGGCCGCCCTTGCCACCGCTACGGTAAACATCGATTTTTAAGTCTTTGTCGTCTATAGCTATGCTGCC
>DATLEQ010000034.1:0-3266 GCA_035525115.1 Candidatus Limnocylindrales bacterium | reverse complement strand
GCTGCCCCTGCCCCGCCAAAGGCCGGCTTGGGCACTTCTATGGTCTTCATCCTCTCGGTTATATCTGCGTCTACGACGGCGCGCGGCTTACCAAACTTAGCTGCCGACAGCTGCATCAACGCGTCTCCCAGCTTAGGGTTCGGCGTACCCAGTGGCGGTAAGGCCGCCATACTAAAAGGCTGTGTCGGCACACCGTTTATAAGCGTCCTTACGATGGCGTTATAGTTCGGTACGCGCAAGATATCATCTGCTTCAAATATAGGCTTAAAATAGCGTGATAAGGCCTCTACATCGTTTTGGCCGACACGGAACGATACGATCGTCCCCATATTTCCAAACACCGCGTCACGTATTTCCTCGCTTAGCTGCGTCGTAAACTGGTTGGCCACAATAAGGTTAAGCCGGTATTTCCTAGCCTCTGACATGATAGTAGCAAACGAATCCGTAGAGAAGTTTTGGAACTCATCCACGTACAAACAAAAGTCCTTACGGTCGGACTCATCAATGTTTGCCCGGCTCATAGCCGCTGCTTGGAACTTCATCACAAACATCATACCGAGCAGTTTAGCGTTGAGGTCCCCGGTCCGGCCCTTGCTGAGGTTAACAAGTAATATTTTGCCCTCATCCATAACCTCGCGCAGGTCAAAGGCGCTCTTGGTCTGGCCAATGATATTGCGCATCATGCTATTACTTAAGAAGGCACCGAATTTACTGACAAACCAGCTGACCACTTCGCCGAACTCATTGGAACGTTGCGACTGCGGCATTTCTTTTTCCCAAAATTCCAGCACGGTCGGGTCGGTGACATACTTGAGTTTCTGTTTCACAAACTGAGGGTCCCTGAACAGTTTTGGAATATCTATAAATGTGCCTCCGGCCGGGTCGGCCATGACAGTCAGCGCGGCGTTCCTAAACAAATGCTCATAGCGTGGGCCAATAATACCCTGGTGCTGCGGGTCATATAATTTATAAAGCATGTTAATCGCTTCCTGGATCAAAAAGTCTTTTTGGTCGTCGTTGGAAGCCTCAAACAAATTAAGGCCGAGTGGATAGTCAGTTTCTGCCGGGCAAAAATATATGACGTCTTCTGTGCGCTCTTTGGGCACCATAGCCAGCAACCGTTCGGCGGTATCACCGTGCGGGTCAATAAAGGCAAAGCCGTCGCCGTTTAACATATCTTGCAACGCTAAATTTTCCAGAAATACGGACTTACCGACACCGGTCTGTCCAACTACGTACATGTGTCGGCGGCGGTCTTCCAGGTCAAGCCGAATCGCCTTTTTGGCGCCCCGGAAGATGTTATAACCCATCAACAAACCTTGGTCAGGCATGTTACGAGGCCCATCTACTTGCTTACTGGTCTGACGTTCGAGTTGGGATGTCGGAATGTTCCTTTGGTCCGGAAAATGGAACAAGGTAGCCAGTTCCACCGAGTTAAGGATGCTCTGGTTATTCTCTTGCGGGAAAAAGCGCAGTATATAAGCTGTCACAAACCGTTCTATGTCTTTGGCCGGAGAATACTTAAAACCGTTCTTTCCCGGGGAATCATACAAGGCAAAGGTGGCCACTATATTATTAACGATCGCCTGGGCTCGTTGGGATATGTTAGACGAGGCAACAACCCTAATAAGCACCTCGTAACCCGGGTGGCGCGTCTTATCATCAATAGAGTCCAAAATGTTCTGGTCAAGCGAGGACAGGTCGGATTTCTTGTCGCCCTTGTCACCATCTTTGCCTTCTGGTGGCTTAACGGCGGCCGTTACCAGTTGCTTGGCTATAGAAAAAGCCAGGTCTCCACCTTTTTTATTGTCTTTGCCCTTACGTTTTTTACTGGCTACGCCTTGGGCCTGTTTGCGCCACGAGGGGGGTGCTGGACGTAACATAATTTGCAAACCGGCCCCGTCATCCTTTTCCAGCGTGGACATGGCGTTCAATATAGACTGGATGGCATCACGCTTAAGGTCCTGGAAGGTTGCGATTGGGTAGGCATATGGCTCTTTGAGCGTTAGCTCGCCGCCCATTGTGCCGCTGATTTTACCGACCGGGCTGAATATATTATGCTCTGGCACCTCTTCTAGCCGGGCGGTAGGGTAAGCGCTGACAATTGCCTGCCTGACAACTTCCACCAGTACGACCGGCACCGCCGCGTAAAAATTAACAAAACCCTTGCTGCCAACAATTTCAAACGAAATATGGCGCTGTCCGTAAAATCGGCTCTTGAAACCCTTCTTTAGGGTGCTAGCTATAATGTCGTACATTATTTGGGCTTTGGAAATGTTTTCCTCTATCACATCCCGCACATCCCGGCCGCCCACTTCGGTATCTTCACTCAGGGGCGGCAAGTGGATTAACAGCGGCACCATTTTAAGGCCGCGCTCAAAATTCTTTTGCTCCCGGAAAGCTTTGCGTATCTGGAAGTAGATAATTGGTCCGCCAACCATCGCTATCAGCAGGACCAGTACCAAAAAGCCTATTAAAATACTCATTGCAGCTGCTTACCTATCAGCTTCCACTTACTTTAATATCTTTGTTATATCGCTTTTTTAAATAATCGGCCTTCACGTCACCCATTTTTACATTTTGGGTATAGGGATCACTTTTAGTTTGCATGACGATGGCCTTAGCCTTTAGGACCCACTCCTTTTCTATAAGGTCGGCGTCATCTGCCACCAAGGCCGCGGTTGATACGGGAGAGTCCGATTGTGACTGGGCAGGTGGATCACTAACGGGTGGTGTCACGGGTAAAGCTACTTGGGGAACTGATTGCGTGTGCGTGGTGCCACCAGCGCCTGAAGGCGGCTGAAAACCGCGCGTCTCTGGGGCGGCACCTGCTGACTTTGGGCCGCCAAACTCCTGCCCCGAGGCTTCTTGGGGCTGTGGCAACTCAGGGGCTGGCAAAAAATCATTGTTGTGGGTAGGTTCCATATTCAGTGCTTATTATACCCCTAAATATCCCCTGTTAATACTATTTATGTAAGAAATCCGCGCGCCACACATAGAGCCAGAATGCCAAAGTGAAGCCACACACCAACAAACTGTCTTTTAGAGTTAGCTGATGGAGTGAGCGCAATAATAGTAAGGCCACTATCAAAAACGCAATACTCATAGCAAACAAGCGTACGGCATAACTCCTGACGGCAGAACCTTTCCTGGTCAAGATAAGCTCGGTTATCTGGTAGACCAATAGTCCTATAAGTATAAATGGCGCCATTAGTACGGGCAGTGCCACATTATTAGGGTTAGTAAATAACAATAGTAAAGCTAGT
>DATLEQ010000031.1:0-3458 GCA_035525115.1 Candidatus Limnocylindrales bacterium | reverse complement strand
TAAACACCTCTTTTGCCCTGACCCAAGAAGACATGGATATTCTTCAGAAGCGTTTCCAGCAGGTACCATTTGCCAGCGTAAAAAGCACGTCTGACGACAAAGTTAACGGCAAGAAAGCGATTAAGTACGAGATCGAAATAGATGACAATAAAGGCGCCGAATACATAAAAGGGCTGAACGAGCTTCCTCTAGTTAAAAAAATCAAAGAATGTAACCCTAACAAGCAGGGTAGTGCCGATACTTCGTCTTTAGCCGATAATGATATTACCCCGCTAACATTGTGGGTAGACAAGGGCAGTAAGCAAATTGTTAAGGTGGCGAGCCACAGCACTAAACAAGATGAAGACAAGGACAAGTTCAAAGCATCCCTGGAAGTAACGATGCAGTATGGTGAAGCCCCTGTCAGTAAGCCAGAAGGCGCCAAACCGTTCATGCAAGTATTTGGGGATTTGTCCCAGTTATTAGGCGGTATAGGGTTAGGCGCTACTACGGGGGGCGGTGATGGCCCAACACCTGCCCACTGCGCCCAAGACTTTCAGGACTATGCAACCAGCGGAGGGACTAAACCCATCCCAGCTGATTGTATGTATTAGTCCCCCGTGCAATAACCAAGAAGACTAAAGTGCGTGTATAATTTCAGGCATGCAGATTGTCGTCCAGGATCTCCTGGTTCATTACAAAGAAGTGGGCAATGGTAAGACCGTCATACTGCTGCATGGTTGGGCTGACCGGTTAGAAACGTTTCAGTTATTGATGCAAGACTTAGCTCAGCAGTACAAAGTAGTTGCCCTGGATTTACCTGGCTTCGGTAAGACGCAGCCACCAAAGGGCGAATGGAACCTGGATGATTACTCCCAATTTTTAAGCCATTTCTTAAATAAAACCGGCAATGCCTCAGGTATACACGCCGTGGTCGGACACTCTAATGGCGGCGCTTTGGCAATACGGGCTGTATCTTTAGGACTTATTCGCCCCGACAAATTAGTCCTGTTGGCTGCGTCGGGTGTCCGAAATACCGCCAAATTTAAACGGGCTGTCCTAAAGCTGGTGGCCAAAACGGGCAAAGTTGCCACTGTCTGGCTACCGAAAAGCACCAGAAAAAAGCTCCAAAAAAAGCTATATGGCACCATGGGGTCAGATATGCTTATTTCACCTGAGCTCATAGAAACTTTTAAACAGACGGTGCGTCAGGATGTTCAGGCTGACGCGGCGTCTTTAAGTGTACCAACCTTGCTAGTCTATGGTACTGATGACAGCGCGACACCCCTACCGGACGTTGGCCAAAAGCTACACGCATTAATCAAAGGCTCACAGCTAGAAGTTATCCCGGAGGCTGACCACTTCGTGCACCAGGCAGCTCCGGAACAGGTGAATAAACTTATTCTGGGCTTTTTAAACAAATGAGGGTTTTATCATATTTCTGGATAAAAGCTCCTTGGACCTTGGTTTATATGTTGCAGCAGGCCGAGTATAATCCATGGAAATTTATTTCCTGGGTAAAAACAGTGCCGCACCTGTCAAGGATTAGACAGCGTGGGCAGCTGGTCCTTACGGGGAGGGTCCGTCTGATGCTGCTTATTAGTTATGGCAGCTGGCTTATGATGCTAGTGGGCGGTATTGCCTTAGCTATTGCCAGCCATAATCCCGTGCCTTTAGTGCTATCCGTGTTGGCGCCGATGGTGTGCGTGATGGCATTGTTTTTGTCTACCATATTATTACAAAAATTTGTTGTGGCCCCGGCGGAACATAAAGAAGCATTGGACGCCCAAAAGAAGTTAACTGGCATGCATGCCCGGCGTATTGCCGTTTTGGGCAGCTACGGCAAGACTACCATGAAAGAGCTTTTGCTGACCGTGCTGTCTGAGGGAAAAAAAGTGGCAGCCACGCCCGGCAATAAAAATGTTTTGATTAGTCATGCGCGTTGGGTAAAAAACACTTTAAAAGGCGACGAAGAAGTGTTGATTTTTGAGTATGGCGAATCTAAGCCAGGCGATATTTTGGAGCTTGGGGAATTTAGCCGGCCCGATATAGCAGTTATTACCGGTCTAGCACCAGCCCACATGGATGGTTATCCGTCGCTGGACGCAATTGCGGATGACTTGGCATCTATTAAAGAGGTGGTTAAATCAGAAAACCTATATATCAATGGGAATTCT
The DNA here is from genome assembly GCA_035525115.1 of Candidatus Limnocylindrales bacterium. Classification (GTDB taxonomy): domain Bacteria; phylum Patescibacteriota; class Saccharimonadia; order Saccharimonadales; family JAICHO01; genus JAICHO01. Next base: position 1,302 of record DATLEQ010000031.1, on the reverse strand, counting down.
GAACTGCTCCGAGCAAAAGTCAGTGGCAATTTTTATGACCAAAAGGGCATCGGCAATTTTGTTGTTGGCGATGTCCGGACCGACTTTATGTCCACTAGTTTTTCATTGGACATTGGCGGCAAAAAGCTTCATTTATACACCGGATTGCTGGGTGCGCATCAAATCGGCCCGTTGTGCGCAGTAGTAGCTATTGCGCTTGCACTCGGTTTAAACGAAAAGCAAATCATAAACGGCGTGGCGGCTACTATGCCATACGAACATCGTATGCAAGCACGGAATCTCCATGGGGCATGGATAGTTGATGACACCTACAACGGCAACATTGAGGGCATGCGCGCCGGGCTTGAACTCCTAAAATCCTTGCCCGCTAAGCGCAAAATATACGTAACGCCGGGCTTGGTAGACCAAGGGGCTGAAACCGAACCGGTGCATGTAGAGCTGGGTAAGCTTATCGCTGCCGCAAAGCCTGACCGTGTAGTCCTGATGAAAAATTCCGTAACCGAGCATATCCGAAACGGCTTAAACGAAGCCGGTTACACCGGCGAAGTAACCATAGAGGTAAATCCGTTAGATTATTATACTAACCTAGAACATTATTTAGCGGCAGGTGATGTGGCAATGCTTCAAAACGATTGGCCAGATAGTTATAGGTAGAGTTGCAATTGTAGATCTTAATTGTATATACTAATTGTATGAAAACAGTGGCTGTAATATTTGGTGGACGCTCTACGGAGCATGACGTCTCTATAATTACTGCTTTGGCCAGCATAATTAAACCTTTGGAACTGACCAGGCAATATAAGGTAGAACCGATTTACATTGCCAAGGACGGCGCATGGTATTGGGATGAGAAATTAAAGGACATTGATCTATTCAGCTCTGGTCGCATCAGTGACTTTTTGCATAAGACTCAGCCCATCAGCGTACAGTACGACGGTGGTATGACGCTCGTAAAGGCTAGCGGTATTGCCGGCCGCAAAACATTACGCAAAATAGATGTGGTTTTCCCGGCCATGCACGGTACGTACGGCGAGGATGGCAGCCTCATGGGCTTGCTACGCATGGCAAATGTGCCATTTGTGGGCTGTGACATGGATGCCAGCGTGCTAGCTATGGATAAGGTCTTAGCAAAGCAAGTTGCGGAGTCCAACAATATTCCAGTCGCTAAATATGAATACTTGCATCGGGATACTTTTGCGCGCAAGTCTGCCGAAATCTTGCGGGAGTTAGAGCAAAAATTAACCTACCCATTGTTCGTTAAGCCAGCTCACCTGGGCTCGAGCATTGGCATATCCAGGGCAA
>DATLEQ010000020.1:0-16523 GCA_035525115.1 Candidatus Limnocylindrales bacterium | reverse complement strand
ATCTATAGTACGCCATTTGGTAACGTCATAACATAAATAGCCGCGATAATCGCCATACAAGGCGCGCGGCGGGTAGAGCGCTAAAATTCTCACAGATATTTGCCAGGAAGTGGAGTTTAATGTGAACGTTATAGAAAAACGGAGCAACACAATGAAACATAAGCTAACTACCCTCATATTCACCTTCGCCGTCATTGCGGTAACCTTGTATGGCATGATGAGGCCAAGCTACGACTTAGGTTTATTTACTGATTTAAGTGCCCCGTTTGTACGTTTTAGGATTTTACTGGCGTCTGTTTTGCTTTTATATGTGTTCGTACCACACATTCGGGTCAAGCTTACTCAGGCCGCTATGCTAATGGTTGGCGGTTTATTCTTACTCGCCGGTGTTGTAGCCGTCTTTTCTCCGATGTTGTTTGGGATTTTCTCGCACTATACGGCGCTAGGCGACGTGATGATTGCCGTCCAAGGGGGAGTCATAGCTATGCTTTCCGCCCTTGAGCTCAACACCAGAAGCATGCCCCGGAAGATACCGATTGCCGTACCTTCGCATTACGTTCACCAACTTTCCGTCCTAAAGCCCAAGAAATCACTTTCTAGCTCTTAATCCATCATCCCGACCATCTTAGGTATAACACCGGTTTAGCTGGGTAAAATATTATCAAAGAGTAATATTTTTAATATCGCAGCGTACATAAATAATTTATCCTAGAATCAAGTCAATTAATGAAAGGGTTCTCAATGCTCGCACTTATTGCGGCAATAGCAGCATTATTATGGCTCCTGGGATTTTCCGTCCATCTTGGAGGTGGTCTCGTCCATTTGTTGCTATTAGTTGCCTTAGTCGTATTTGTCTGCGACATCCTTACCCGTGGGCGTTCCACCATACAGTAAGGCCAATCAAACAAAATGTGATAAATATCACACACGTCTAGTGTTACACATTACGGTTCGCCCGCTAAATATAGCGTATGCTATAGGCAGAAAGGAGGATACGGAGGTGTTACGACTTATCAGGCGTTTATTAAGACGCATGCAACCAGTTCAGCCATCAGAAACTTGGCGCCAGTTTATAGCATATGATTAATTATTTGCTCTAAACTAGAAATATCACCGTATCTTCTCGCAGTAGTATATTTAGTTTCCAAAGAATCAGCCGCAACGGCCCTTAGGAGTGATGCTGATTCGACATGTCATTATGGTTTTGGTTCATCATTTTAAGCATCGTTGGTCCGCCAGTGCGCAAAAAACGCCACACCAAAGCACCTGCTATTAATAAGAAAACTACGTTTAAAACACTCGTATAATTAAACGTCATTGTTGGATCCAAGACTTTAGCATTACGCATTGGCGGCGTTAAGCGTAATAAGCCAAATAGAAGCTCAATGGCATAACCAGCCACCACCATAGCCACATAGAACGTACCAAACAAAAAAGCAGCCATCTTAAAGCCATAATACTTTTTATATATACGCAACACCGGCAAGACAATAAGGTCGGCAAATATAAAACTGATGACACCGCCGAAGCTGATCCCACCGTTCCATAACACAGCTGCCAAGGGCACGTTACCGACACTGCACACAAACGTAATCACGGCTATAAGCGGGCCAATCAGCGGCCCCCATAGGGCTGCTGCCAATGGGTGGCTACTAATAAAAAGCTTTTCAAAGAAAGACGTTGGCACCCAGGCAGCAATCGCACCCGCAATGAGTAGGCCCAACACGATATCGGTCCAGATACTTGCCCAGTCCATTACAAAGAAGTGGCTTGTGGCGGTACGGCCTTCTTTGGACAGAAGCTTTTGAATTACGGACCCCTTACCGCTTACCGCCATGTCGTCCATGGCGGCATGCCCTTCCATTCGCCCCGCCAAGCCTTTTTGGGCCTGTTTCTCTGCAACGGACGCGAGTCTGGGTGTTAAGAAGCGACGGAATAATAATGCCAACACGATAATCATGATGGGGCCGCCAAGAAATTCTGCCAAGGTAAACCGCCATCCCAGCAATAATGCCATAATAATACCTAATTCGATGACGAGGTTTGTGCTAGCAATTTCAAAGGCCATGGCTGCCGTAAAATTGCCCCCCTTATGGAATATGGAACGCGCCAAAGCCACCGCCGCATACGAACAAGATGACGAGGCGGCACCCAAAGCGGTAGCAAGCGCGATTGTTTTAGGCCTATCATCTGGCAATAACTTACTCATCTGCTTATGCGAGACAACTGCCTGGATTGCCGCCGACAGGCCAAACCCTAAAATGAGTGGCCAAAGTATTTCCCAACCCATGGCAAACGCCATTTCCAAAGCGTGCGCAATTGCATGAAAAACCATGCCTTTATGATAACAAACGACCTAAGAGCAACTACTCTACTCTCAACACGCCCGTATCATCTGGGTTTGCATGGTTATGGTAGCCATGGGAGCCAGTTTTAGTAACGGTTATTGACTTACTCTGGCCTGGGCCGATATTGCCGACATTGAGCTCGGGATCTTCTGTATGTTGTGGGTGGGGATCAGAGTCAAATTGCAGCATACGCGATGACTTGTTAGTTATATTAACGATACTGCCAGCCTTAACCGTAAGTAGCGTAGTATTAAATCCGTCATTGGTATAAACAATAGTATTTAGGTTTTCGGGGTTGTTAGACTCGTTAGTATTTTGCGGCACATCATTGGTTCCAGGGTTATTGTTGGCGGTGTTGGTTATGGTGGCATTAGCAGCCGGGCCGTTAAGATTTGGCGACTTCTTGCTTTGGGCCAACGCAAAAGCTCCACCGGCAAGTGCCAGCAGAATGATAACGGCAATTACTAAACTTTTTTTATTCATATGTCACCTCCCTCTCTGATTTGAATTATACGCTTCACTTTTAATTTATCTAAGGTCATGTAATTAGGGGCAAACATACAGAAAATGTTGAGCCGATCCCTTGTTTGCTAGAAACCGAAAGTGCCCCTTTGTGCAGGTTTATAATATTTTTGGCTATAGAAAGGCCCAACCCATAGCCCGGTTCTGTTTGTTTGGTGCGGGATGAATCGGACCTGTAAAACCGGTCAAATACATGCGGCAGGTCTGTTGGTACAATCCCCCTGCCTTGGTCCTTAATCCGGATAATAACCTGGTTTTGGTCTTTTTGCACCAAGACCTTCATTTCACTTTTGTCAGGGCTGTACTTAATCGCGTTATCTAAAATAATAACCAACGCTTCCATCAGGGCGGCTTCGTCACCAGTCGTTTTCAAGCCTGGCTCGATCTGCTTGTTTATCTGGATATGTTTTTTCTCTGCTCGAGGGGCTACAGTTTGAATGGCCTCGGTTACTAACGTTTCGATACCCAAGGTTTTGTGCTGTAAGTCGTTATTTTCCAATTGGGCCAACCGCAATAGCCCTTCTGATAGCGATGTTAGCTTGGCCAGCTCCTCCAGGTTGCTTTTAAGCTGGTCTTTGGCTTGGGATAATGTGAGCTTTGGGTTCATGAGAGTTACTTCGGTTTCTGTCTGCATAGCGGCAATAGGGGTTCTCAGTTCATGGCTGGCATCGGCAGTAAAGCGTTCCAGTGCTGCATGGGCTTCCTCAATAGGCCTTAGCGTACGCCGAGCCAAAAAATAACTGACAAATCCACCGCCCAGGAGTATGGCCACATTAACAAGGACCAGCCTGTTAAGCACACGGCTCTTGGCTTCTTCGTAGCGTGATTTTTGCTCCTGCATTAATTGGTTACGCAAGAGTGGACCGGGGCGGAAATCCGGGCCGTCCCGCAAAATTGAGTCCTGTTTGCGAAACCCCCGGTCAAATTCCTGGACCGATAATTGATACACATTAATACTAAAAAATAAGCTTATAGCCATCAGCACAGCCAAATAAAGTCCGGCTAGCTTGGTAGAGGTCTTGTGAAACATTAGTCCTTAATTCCGAAGAAATAACCGAATCCACGCTTGGTATGGATAAGGTTGGGACCTTTATATGGCTTATCAATTTTATTTCGCAAATATCCTATATAGACTTCAACTGTATTGGGCAGGATATTGGAATCATAATCCCAGACATGTTGCATGATAATGTCCTTAGGCACAATGCGGTCCGGGTTGCGCATCAGATACTCTAGCAGCGCAAACTCCTTGCTGGTTAGCTCTACTCGTTTGCCGGCACGTTCTACCACGAAGTTGACGGGGTCAAGCGTAACGTCTGCGTAGCTCAAGGCCGTGCCAAGCGCTTGTTGCGGGCGCCTCAGCAGCGCACGCACCCGGGCAATGAGCTCCACGAATGCGAAGGGCTTAACTAAATAATCGTCAGCGCCGGTATTGAGCCCCTCGGCTTTGTCCAGCACCCTGTCCTTGGCCGTAAGCAGCAATACGGGCGTATGGATATTTTCCGTCCGAATGTGTCGCAAGATACCCATACCATCTACCTTGCCCGGTAGCATACGGTCCAGAATAATCAGGTCATAGGGTTCTGTAGTAGCCATCGCCAAACCGTCATCGCCATCATAAGCCACGTCTACCGAATAGGCATGCTGTTCCAGCCCTTGTCGAAGGGCGTTGGCTATCTTGTGTTCGTCTTCAACTACCAATATTCGCATGCTTCTATTATATCGCTCTACGTCTGAGAGCAACCTGAGCCTACCAGAAGAAGCCGCTGGCTGACATTACAGCGACTTCTTTGGTTTATTCCAAACGCCAACAAATGCTATGCCGAAGGAGAGTCAGGCTTTACTGCATGGCCAGGTCTCTTATGGCCGCCCAGACGCAGGTACTCCAAGGGGATACTATTAGCCTTGGCCCACTGCTCCAATTCAGTGCGCCGTTGGTCCTTTAGAGTGTGCCGCTCTGCCTCGGTTTTGTCCTTTAGCGAGTCGCCCTCTGCATCCCTCTGAGCCTTTAGTTCAGCGAGCTTAGCAATAATCTTATCCTCTTGTTCTTGGCTGAGTTTGCCGTCCTTAACGGCTTGGTCCAGCCGCTCCTTTTGTTTAGCCTGCATTTCCGCTGCTCGGGCAGCTTTATCTTCATCAAATACTGCCTGAACCTCACTCTTGTTTAAATTAAATTTTTGGGCAATCTTATCAATTAAATTACCCGTCCGCGATGAGTCACTTTGGGCTGATGCCAGGTTTATACCTAAAAGACTCGTCAACCCTACCATTGTTACTATTCCACCCATAATGGCAACTTTTTTAATATTCATTGTATCTCCTTATTGTTATGTCGGAGCCGGCGGGCTTACCAGCCGGCAGTAAATAGATCCTACTTTAGTTTCATGAGAATAATCTTAAATTTTAAGAGCATATTAATAAGCTGGCTCTCAGTTAACTGAAACCAGCTCGTTACGTGTTCCGTCTTGATGCAATTTGAATTTATCTAATTCGTACCATTAGGCGCAGGTTTGACAAATACTGCCCGACATCAATGCTTGGATGGGTATTCAAATAATTCATATGTTTGTCAACAAAAGGTATGAGGTTATCGGGATAATCGGTACCGTCCGCGATATAGCTAGCCCTTGTATTGTACGCATCGTCAGATGCCATAAGATATAGCGCTTTTCTGGCTTTATCTCCGGCCTCAGATTGCAAAAAGTTAGTCTTCTTTTTCAGGGTAGGCATGGGCTAGGCCTTCTTGGCTTGCTTAGGTTTTTTAACTTCTTTTCGGCCTTTGTCTTTGGACATATACTCCCCTTCGAGCATTACGAGAATCTAGCGTTTTGCTATATCAAATTACTTTTAATTATACTCCTCGGGAGGGTATTAGCCTAATCTAGGAGCGAGTTGCAAGCGGGAACTTCTAGATCATTACTCAGATACACGAGTTGCTTATGTAAAAATTACCCTACAGAATATGTGATATATATTACATATAATTATTCCTGGCCATGTATTATCATCCTTGTGCTTTTTGCTTGTGAGGTGGAAAGTGCGAACTAAAGACCTAACCTGGTTTACCTGAGACTTAAATAGAAACTAAGATAAGATTTGATAACTAGACTTCCGCTTATGTGGGGGTTTTGACCGAGGGTAAGCTCCGGAGCTGGTCAGGAGGTTAAATGAAGATACGTTTGAGTTTAGTCGTTCTTTTATTTGCGGTAGTATTTTTTGCCATAGGTAACAAGTCCGCCCATGCCGAAACACAAAATCCCCAAACACCCGAGAAGCCAACCATTGTAAAAGTACAGCCTGGAGATTACCTGGCCAAAATTGCCGCAGAACACAACACGACCTATCCCAGGTTGTATGACGCTAACGAAATTATTAAGGATCCGGACGTTATTTATCCTGGAAGCGACCTGCGAATACCCCGTCCCGACGAGCAATTACCAAGCCGTGCCCCCGCGAGTGCAGCACCCATCCCGGCACCGGTAAGCGCGCCAGCGGCAACAGGGACGGCATCACCGCCGCCACAACGCGCCGTTCAGTCGCAGGCTACATCGATTAAACAGTATGGTGGTACTGTTTGGGACCAGCTGGCACAATGTGAATCAGGTGGCAACTGGAGCATTAACACTGGTAACGGTTTTTATGGTGGACTGCAATTTACACTCGCTAGCTGGCGCGGTGTTGGCGGCAGCGGTTACCCCCACCAGGCCAGCCGCGAAGAGCAAATTGCCCGCGCAGAAATTCTGCTGTCTAAACAAGGCTGGGGTGCTTGGCCCGCCTGTAGCGCCAAGCTCGGCCTGCGTTAAAAAGCAACCTGATAACTGGCATAAGCTAGTGGGTCTATTTAGTTTCTGCCTTTTGGCGTGGGTCGCCAGTTAATTTCTTGGCACCTTTGGCCTTAGGGGCTGCGATTTCAATCCGCTTGGGCTCAGGCCGCTCAACCGAGATAGTAACCCTTAGAACGCCGTTATCCAACTCAGCAGAAATGTTTTCTGCGTCCGCACCCCGAGGCAACCCTACTTGCCGCACAAAACTTGTTGAGCTCTCGCGGACGAGATAGCTACGCTTTTTGTCTTTGTGCTCTTCCCTGTCAGTTCGCTGGCCAGTAATTTCAAGCACATTGTCGCGGACATTTATATTAATGTCCTTGTGCTCAAGGCCCGGAACCTGCAACTCAACCACCAACTTTTATATACCAAATTAGCACTCTAGGGTCAAGAGTGCTAATTTAGTGCAGAGAATAGGGTAGGGTGTTAAATATCTCACACCCCTTATCATTAAGGGTATTTATACTAGCCCTGATTAAACGGAGCAGGTGTATGAGAAACATGAATTCAAGGAATTCAATCTTTAGGAGGGCAATAGCCCCCGGGTTAGCATTGGCCCTGGCTTTTACTGCTTGCAGCGGCGGTTCAGAAACTACGAGTGCGCAATCAACCAGCACAAGTGCGCAACAGACAAGACCTACTAACACTGACGGTATTGAAGCTCCACCACCCCGGCCTGGCCCTCCATTTTCTGTCGCTTATCAAGACGCCACCCTCACCTTTAACTCTTACGATAATCCACCCGTAGCAGTCCATACTTATGCTGGAGTTGACCCTAAATATGCAGGCCATCCACTTTTCCAATACAAACACGGGGAGACTAAGCCCATAGTCTGCAAAGCGATAGGGAGAGACGTTGAACCTGAAAAGGGCGAGCTGCCACGCGACCCTAGCCTACGACCTGATGTGTGGTTTAAGATTGGCGGGGTGGTGGGCACTCAGTTCGCACCGGCCTTTTATGCAGACCCAATACCTAATGTTGCCGCCATACGTCCTTGCGACCCCCAGGATCTTACCGGGTAATACCTTACACACTGCCTGTTTACAGTGTCGTGCCAAATAAATTTTACGGTGATTTTTAAGGCAAGTAGCCCATCTTTCTAAGGGTAGTTATGGAGGGTGGGGAAAGCTTTAGGCCGGAGAGGTCGCCAAGCGCAACCCATTTGGCTTGCGTAAAGTCGTCCTCTGTTTTTAGTGTTATGTTTTGGGCCACATCCGGCAGATCTATTCTGAAATTATAAAACCTCATTTTTACCAGCACACGCTCGCCTGTGTCGCGCAACATCTTTTCGCTTTCGCCTGTTAACGCGCCTGCTATCCGTTCAATATGTGCGCCCGCCAAATCAATACCAGTTTCCTCCGTTACTTCACGCTTAACAGCAGCAAGCTTTGACTCGCCCTCTTCAATTCCGCCACCAGGGACGAGCCAGTCATCACCATATACCCCACCCTTCCCTAGCAATAACTTACCATCCGCAGAGAATATAAACGCCCCGACAATATCCCGCAGCATCGTTCGCATAGCTTAACTATAGCAAACTGAGTATGTGGGATTTTCAAGTTAGGTAATCTTGTAAATAAGGTATCCTGGCTTGCCGGGAAGTTTCTCCCTAAAGCCGGACTTGGCGTCAGTAACCCAGGGCTTAGCCGAGTTTAAGTTTATCCATGGATCCATCCATCCCTTATCCGATTTAACTAGGAAATGTCCGGCCCAGTATGACGCCGACTTTTCAATAAAAACAATATCCCCAATTTTAAACTCACCCTCAGCCTCATCACCCTTTAGTTGCTTGCCTGCATAATTAAGGCCATGCTTTTTAAGTATGTCGATTAATTCTACGCCTAAAAACCCGGAGAAATTAAGTTTTATAGGCGACAGGGCCTTAGCTATTTCGTCGTACGCGACGCCTGTCAAATACGAGACACAAGCAACGCCGCACGACATATAGTGTTTTTGGGTTACGCCGTTCATGTCTCAATCATAACAAACCGCCTAAGCCAACCATGCACCGGTTTGGCTAGCAAGCGTACCTTATTAGTATGATATGTCAGGTGCCGACTAAGCCAATAATCAGGCCCATCAGCATGAAGGTAACCAGCTCGTGCCCAATTGTAATGGCTGTTAGCTTGGCCGGGCGGCCTTCAAACGCATCATGGGTGATAAAGCGGGCGGCCGTAAAACCTAGCCACATCCAAAACGCAGTGGTTAGAGCGTCATGCAAAAAGCTTTGGTGAAAGAACTGGTTTGAAAGGTAGGCCACATGTGCCAGCACATAGGCGGTTACGAGGCTTACCACCGCCGTAACGGCAATGGGCTTAAATACATTCCCCCGATTTTTAGTCATATCTATCTTAGCGAGCTTAATCCATGTATTGCCTAGTACGGGCCGCGCATACCAAATGCTACCGACTACCATAGAACTTAACATGGCTAACACAACGGCCAAGAAATTGACTTGTACTTCCATAGCTCTTCACTCCTTTATACATTTTTATTTTACTGCCGGGCAATAAGCTTTGTCTACTGCATCAGAAAGCAGCTCCGAGACAAGCATGAGCAAGATTTGGTTATTGTATAAGTTTCTTGGTGGGATTATTGCTTGGCTCGGGAGCCGCGGGAGTAGGCGGCGTGCTTGTAGGTTGGTTGGGCGATAAGTCACCGACTACAGCATCCGTCGGTGTCAGCGGGCTTCCGGTCGGTTGTGGCGCCACCGCACTGGGCATTCTTGCTAGCTGCTTGTTGCGTTTTTTGGCCAATGCAATAGCGATAGCCGCAAGAGCCAGCAGCACAATAGCTGCGCCAACCGCGATGGGCAAAATGTTAGACTTTTTTGCTGCCGAGGCGGAACCAGACGATGCCGCTGCCACGGGGGCTTCAACAAACTTCTTTTCTTGGGTAACCGGCTGCGTTGTCCCGGCTGCTACCGTTACCCGTACGCTATAGGTTTTGTTGGGTTCAAGTTTTTTAGAAAAGTCGGCTTCGTAACGGCGTATGTTGCCATCAGGCAAGATGCCACCTTCGCCCTTATTGGCATCAAGCGTATCAATAACAGTTTTTTTATCATCTAATATCTCCAATTTAAGTTTGGGTATTACATAACCACTGCCTGTATTCTTAAGCCGGACCGCAAACTTGCCGCTGGCCTGGCCCAAATTATCTATTTTTACGCCATCTGTGTTAATTTCTTGTATCGCGACTTGCTGCGATATATCGCCCACATTTACAAGCACCAAACTGCCGACCGATGCGGCTGTGCCGCCGGCGCTAAACCTGACTAGCCCATAATAGGTGCCGGGCTTTGTGCTGGCCGGAACAGAAACGTTAAGTCCGTAATCGCGGGAGGCGCCCGGTGCCAGCGAAAAAGAACCAATCCCCGACATCCAGGACTTTAGGCCATGTGCAAACGATGCGTCCTCTATTATTTTGGGTTCGCCGGTCTCGTCCTGGGAGGTAAAATTATCAAACAAGGCAGTGAGCTTTTGGGACGTCGGGCTTACATTTTTAACCATTATAACAACTTGGTCTTTGCTCCCAGGCTTTAGGTTTATGACTGTTTTTAGTGGTGATAGCTGAACACCAGCCGACTGGGCCTGAACAATGGGCGCGCCTAATGCCACGCAGCTAAGGGCAGCGGTAACAGTAACGGCCAGCGTTCGGAGTTTACTTAATTTCATATCCTGCATTTTAGCATGAGCAGTATCAAGTTATTGCGGTATTGGTAGAACAAATTATTGCTTTTTCGAGCACCAACCAGTAACCCCTGCTAAGGTTGCGCATAGACAGGGCCCGAAGAGGGAGGGAAAGCCAGGCTGTGGATATATGCGTCCTGAGCAGTCACCTGCCTTTGGCAGTGGGCAAGCGGATCGTTTGATGACTCCGGCGGCTCAGATGCTTCTAACGCGTGAGTTACAAGAGACTTGATGCAGTCACCAACGGCATTCTGGCGTTGCTCGCGTATCTCGGCGTACATCGCCTGACTTTGATGCCAAGACGAACCAAGCTCGTGACCAATTAAGACGGTGCCGCCTGCAGCTAATCCCGCCAATGTAATGGCCATAATCTGACCCCGCAGCCAACGCTGGCCTTCCCGCCGTACAATATCAGGATGCATACCGTGACGATCGTACTCTGCCAGGCGTTTACGCCCTACGTACTGCAACAGACGCTCCATGGGCGGACTATAATCACTATTTGTCATCTTATTATTATACAATCAGTTTGCATTTCGGTCATGATAATTAAAATATGTGACTAGTCGATTTCCATTAGCGTAATAAAGTGCCCTAATTAACTGAGCTAAGCGTTATCCACCTGGGTAGCCCTGAGTTTACCTACAGCCGGGGGTGGGGTGTTATATTTTTCAATGACGGTATACTCATCAGTCGTACGCATCACCCGTTCAATATTAGGTACGTTATGCCCGGGTATTATCACAAACTGACTGGTGTTTTGATGTAAAGCCTTATGCTCACTGGGTTTCATCACTATCCGCTTTCGGCAATTCTCGTCTGAACATTCGCAGTAAAAGTGCAGCGGTATGTCAATATCAGGCAGTAAGGTTTCCTGCCCCTCAGCCACGGCCGCTTGCTTAAGTTTGTCTAGATTTTCAGGCAGTCGCCGATTAGCTTCTCTAAATATCGCCTCGTTCTTGGCCATACGCCGCTCGGATAGTGTTTCAGTCATAGCCGTAATCATAACGCCTTAAAGCTGCTTGTAGAGCGAGCCTAGCAGGTTCTTTAATTGTCATATCCTTACACTATGCCCTGGCCAGTGGTACCTGGTAAATTGGATGGGTCGTTATCCTGGCCTCCTCCCTCATCCTCTATGTCATCTGAGGACTCATCCTGCTCGTCATCAGGATCCGTTAAAGTGTCAGTATCTTGCGCCAGCGGCTGGGCATCGGCCGGTGGCGTTGCCGGCACGCCGTGTTGCTCGGTAAATCCCGGGTCGTTTTGTTCTAGACTTTTATCATCGTCATTATCCGTGTCATCCATAACATTTCCCCTAACTTGTAATATGCCCTTTATTAGTACTCTCACGGTCGCACGACAATTCATATCTCACAATAAAAATTATTACTACTGGCTAGAGGCGGATGACTGTTATGGTTCCAGCCTTTAACTGACTTTCCTATTCCCCTTATTGATTGGCCTGATTAAATGTCACTAAAGTGTACTGTTATTTGCTTATTGCTGGCTGTATAGTTTATCTTAATGATCAAAGCAGAACACCTCAGCAAGCGTTACCGTAAAAAACAGGCAGTAAACAATGTTTCGTTTGTGGTGGAAACAGGTAACGTTACGGGGTTTTTAGGTCCGAATGGGGCAGGCAAGTCCACTACCATGCGCCTGATGCTGGGCTTAGACATTGGCAGTGGCACTACGACATTTGACGGCAAGGGTTTACGTGAATACCGCAACCCTTCGGAGGTTGTGGGCATATTGCTTGAAGCCAAGGCCTTTCACCCTACACGCACCGCCCGTAACCATTTGCGGATATTAGCCGCGGTGGCAGGGGTGCCAGATTCTAGGGTTGACGAAGTATTGGACATTGTTGGCCTGAAAGATGTCGCCAAAAAGAAGCCTGGCAAGTTTAGTTTGGGCATGAGCCAACGCCTGGGTATTGCGGCGGCACTGCTGGGCAAGCCCAAGTATTTATTGCTGGACGAGCCAGCTAATGGCCTGGACCCAGAAGGTATCGCTTGGCTCAGGCAGTTTATCAAGGACTACGCTGATGCGGGTAATGCTGTTTTTATATCATCCCACTTGCTAAGCGAAATGTCGCAGATGGCAGATAACATTGTAGTCATTGGGCAAGGTAAGCTTATTGCCAGCACCTCTGTCACAAAGCTGCTGGCGGGTGATGGCCACAGTGGCGTATTTGTGCGCACCCCCAAACAAAACATGCTGGCCCGACTCGTAGATAACACCGGCAAGAACCACGCCAACGAAGCCAGTGGCTTGCTTATTACCGGCATGACGTCTGATGAAATTGGCAAACTTGCGTTTGAGGCGGGTATACCTATATATGAGCTTACGCCTCGCACCGCCACCCTAGAACAAGCCTTTTTTGACCTTACCTCTGACGCCCAAGAGTTCCACGCTAAGGAGGAAAAAACGAAATGATAGCTGCCGTACGCTCTGAACTGCGCAAATTGCTTACCGTCCGCTCAACCTACCTGGTGCTCGGCATATTGGTCTTGTTTATTGCCTTTGGAGGTTTTTACATTGAGGGCTACAGCGGCAGCGGTGTTTTGCCCGATAACCATAAGTTGGTAAACGCGGTCTTCGGCGGAGCGGCCAACATTATGCCGCAAATGATCGCTATAGTAGTCGTACTGCTGATGGCTCATGAATACCGCTATAATCTGATTAACTACTCTCTGACGCTTACAAACAGCCGTACAAAGTTCCTCGCTGCCAAGTTTCTGGTAGCCAGCGTCTTTACGGTTATAGCTACCGTTGTAGGCGTATTGCTAACTATGGGGTTAACTTATCTCGGACTAAAATTAAAAGGTACGGCAATTCCGCACCAAGATCTTGCGCTGTGGACGGTGCTATGGCGGACCGTGGCGTTCAGCTTGGGCTATAGTTTGTTTGGCCTCGCACTGGTTACTCTTATCAGGAACCTTACGGCGGTTATTTTTATTCTGTTTGCCGGCGTGGGGATAACTGAACTACTACTAGGAATGGTGTTAAAAAATAAGACAGATTATCTCCCCTTCCGGGCGTTGAGCCGGCTGATTCAACCGCTTAGTCCACCTGGAATCCCCGAGAACAGCAATCCATTTGCCGTCCACGCTTTTGGGCCCTTAAAGGCGCTGGGTATATTCAGTATCTATTTAGCGGTCCTATGGGTTGTCAGCTGGATACTGTTTAATCGCCGTGACGCCAGCTAAGGCTTGGGCTAAATTACTTTTTACCCAATTCTTCTTGGATTATCTTTACGAGGTCAGAGGGGGAAACATCCGATTTTAATAAACTTTTGGATGCGCCTAGTTCCTTTACCTTGTTTAATTTAGCAATGTCAGAAAAGTTGCTAAATGCGATGACTTTCGTGTTGGGGTAATTTTGTTTTAACTTGGCCCGTTCCAGGAATTCCAGGCCGTCCATTTTGGGCATCAGTATATCTAACAAGATCAGGTCTGGCGTAAAAACTTCTAGCACCTGCAAAGCCTCAAAGCCATCGCCGGCCACATTCACCTCGTAACCTTTTGATGTAAGAATCTGGTAGTAAACGCTTTGCAGGATAGTTTCGTCTTCTACGACTAAAATTTTATGCATTACCCTTCCTCTTTGGTAATTCTATACTAAACACAGTACCTTTATGAAGCTTGGACCGTATAGAAATACTGCCTCCATGCAGATCAACTACCCGCTTAACCCAATACAGCCCGAGGCCGGAGCCGCCCACCGTATTAGAAAGGGAGTTGTAAATGCGGGAAAATTTTTCAAATACTTTGGCCATGTCTTTTTGGTCAATACCGACACCTTCGTCCTTTACCTCTATGACTGTCGTATCCGGCTTATCAAGCACCCGCACTTCCACCGCACGGTGGCGGGGCGAATACTTGCAAGCATTGTCAATAACGTTTTCAAAAGCCATTCGTATTCTCTCCCGGTCAGCATAAATAGTGCAGGGGTGTTTTATGGGCTCTAAGGCAATGGATATGTCTTTGTCGGCAAAAGAATCTTTTTGCTCGTCAATAATTTCGCGCAGTAACGGCTCCACGTCAATTTTCCGTCGCTTCATTTCAATACGGCCAGAATCAATCTGTGCCACCTTTAATAAGTCATTAACGATGGTAAGTTGACGCTCATTGCATTCATACGCTATCTGCAGCAACTTTTGCTGCGCCTCCGGTATCTCGCCGGCAAAACCTTGCAGGATCATACCAACATATTGCTTGACGCCCGTAGCTGGTGTCCTGAGCTGGTGGGAGGCCAACGAAATAAAGTCATCTTTGATCTCATTAAGCTCGGCTAATTGTTCGCTTTTTAGCTTGAGCAGCTTGGCTTCCTGTTGCAGTTTGCGGGCCTCCGATTTGGCCTTGGTCGCTTCTTGCTGAAACCGCTTTCGTTCAATTGAATAACCGATAGACCTGACTAAGGCGTTATGGTCAAAAAACCCTTTTAGCAAATAATCTTGGGCGCCCTGTTGCAATGCTTGTACAGCCAAGTCTTCATCTTGGGATCCAGTTATAAATACGACAGGCCTATTAGCCGCCACTTTTTTAAGGAGTTCAAATGTCACGTCGCCATGGGAGTCCGGTAGAGTAATGTCAGACAGGATGATGTCTACCTCGTAGCCTGATTTCAGCAAGCTCACAGCATCCTTAATGCGCATTACATTCACTACCTTATATTTTGGCGGGATTTCTTCGCGCAACATCTCTTCTATGAGGCGGGCATCACCTGGGTTATCCTCAATATGCAGTACATTTATCATTGCGCTCTCTTATTCTGGCGGCAGCTGTACCAGGTGCAGCCAAAAGCTTTCTATTGACTTAACAACTTTCATTAACTGGTCAAAATCTACGGGTTTGGTTATGTAACAGTTGGCCTGGAGCTCGTAGGCCTTGATAATATCCGCTTCCGCCTGGGAAGTCGTCATAACTACAATTGGAATGCTCTTGAGGCTAGAGTCACCTTTGACCTCCTTCAGAACTTCCCGGCCATCTTTTTTAGGTAGGTTAAGGTCCAGCAGGATCAGCCCTGGACGAATTTCATCTGGGTTAATGCCTTTGTTGCCATGTAAAAAGTCCATAGCTGCCACGCCGTCCATAACTACATGCAAATTGTTGCGCACCTTGGCATCGCTTAAGGCCTCTTTAATTAGCACAACGTCGCCTGGGTTGTCTTCTACCAGCAGTATCTCTATGGTTCTTGAATCACTTGCCACTGCTTACATCCTTTCGTTTCTTAGGAAGAGAAAAATAAAATGTCGAGCCTTTTCCGGGAGCCGATTCTACATAAATTTTACCATCATGCCGCTCAACTATCTTGTGACAAATTGCCAAACCTACACCATTACCCTCATATTCTTGCCTGGTATGCAGCCGCTGAAAGACGCCAAAAATACGCTCATAATAGGCTGGCTCAATACCAATCCCGTTGTCCTTGACACAAAACGTGTAGTTACCATTTTCATCTTTAAAGCCAATGTGGATTTTTGGGTCACGGCCTGGAGCCTTATATTTAATGGCGTTACCGATCAGGTTTTGCAGTAACTGAGTCATCTGGGTGCGGTCCGCGGGGATAGATGGCAGGTTATCATTGGTCACTTTTACCCTATTTTCAGTAATGCTCAGTTGTAAGGCAAATAACACATCGTCCAGGACTTGCTGCATATTAACCATTTTAAAAGGCTTGGCTTTGGTCCTTACGCGCGATAGCAGCAAAAGGTCATTCACCAGCACCTGCATGCGCTGCGCACCTTCCACCGCAAAGTTTATAAAGGTATCGGCATCCTCGTCCAACTTGCCTTGATATCGTTTACTAATCAGCTGCAAGTAACTCACCACCATACGCAGTGGTTCCTGCAAATCATGCGAAGCGGCATAAGTAAACTGTTCTAGTTCCTTATTAGAACTGGCTAGTTCGTGTTGGCTTTGCTCTAGCTCTTCCTGGTATTTAATGCGTTCGGTTACATCCAGCCGCAGGCCGATAAAATGCGTTACTTCACCCCGCTTGTTATTTACCGGCGACAAAATCAGGTCATTCCAAAACATCGTGCCGTCTTTTTTATAGTTTTTGACGGTAATTTGCAGGGGTTTGCGGGCTTTAAAAGCTTTATTAATCTCTGCAATATCCTTTGGATCAGTTTCGG
>DATLEQ010000005.1:0-4572 GCA_035525115.1 Candidatus Limnocylindrales bacterium | reverse complement strand
AACAAGAACTTTACTAAGCGTTACACATAATCTAGAGCTGGAAGTCGCGCGGGTGATGGTCCGCAGTAGTACAGTTGCTACTTAACACAGCAAATATCCGGGCAGTAAACGAGCTTACAGTCAAAAAAGCGGACAGCATGTATATTACGAGATGTTCATTATGAAATATTCCGCCGTATATATAATTTATAACCCGAACAGTACCGGTTCGAGCCGCGAGGTTGCAGAGGAATTGAAGGGTAAACTGGTTAAGAAATACCCTAAGTTAGAAGTTTCCCTGGAAGCAACAAAGTATGCCGGCCATGCCGAAAAAATTGCCTACAAGTGTGCCAAAAAGACTAAACGGCCGCTCATAATATCGTCGAGCGGGGACGGCGGCTACAACGAAGTTATTAATGGGGCAATCAGGGCCCAACTAAAAGGTGCCAAACCAGTTTGCGCTGTTCTGCCAGCCGGTAACGCCAATGATCATAGTCGTACTTTGCAAGAGGGTAGTCTATTCAAAGCTATAACTAAGAGCAAAGAATCATCTCTCGATTTACTCCGAGTTAGCTTTAAGAAAAATGGCCACTCCTTAGTGCGTTACGCCCATTCCTATGTTGGCCTGGGCCTAACGCCCGTAGTCGCGGTTGAACTAAATAAAACTGACCTGACTGCTCTTAAAGAGCTGTGGATTGTACTAAAAACATTTTATAGATTTCGGCCGTTCAAAATAAAAGTTGAAGATAAAGTTTTCACCCTAGATAGTATTTTGTTTACCAACATCGGCGAAATGGCCAAAGTTCTTACAGTAGCCAAAAACGCCAAACCAAACGACGGTCAGTTTGAGATCGTTACCTTTCCGCACGCCCGTAAATTACGCCTAATCCGCCGGCTCGCCAAAGCCACAGCCACCGGCCTGGAACCACGCCGCCAAGCCAAAGAATATACCTTCCAATCTCTTAAAAAAATGCCCATTCAGTTCGACGGCGAAGTCGGCTTCATAGACCGCGGCTCAACCGTAAAAGTAGAAGCCGTCCACAAGATCCTAACCACCATTCTCTAAACCAAATGTGGTTGGCCACAGCGGAAAAACGTACTGTTAAGTTAGGAATGTTACAGACTTGGTATTAATGCAATGAGATGGTGTAAACATAATTAAAGGAGGAGCAGGCTATGGCAGTAGAAGATTATGACGACAGACGACATTTGGCAAGAGATGTTAGGGATGCTCATGTAAGTGCTGAAACGGCTAAAACACTAGCAACCATAGCACTTGTAGCCGCCACAATTGCACTCGCACTTTCCGTTATGGCCTGGAACAAAGCCAATGATGCTTGGGGCAATGCCCAGCGCGCGGTGAATGTTTCGCAACCTCGTTAATACAAGTCACCTAGTTAAATGGAAATCAGCTCTTAGTTAAGGGTAAGGCTTCCAGTTTCCGTTGTCTGCTAGAATGGCATTATGCGAAAAAAGAAGCAGGCAAAACTTTCTTTTAAAGGCCTGCTATTCCCAAAACGCGTAAACTGCATATGCACACTTAACAAAGCGGAATGGGTAGATAAGTGGCTACTATACGTATTTTTCGGTGCAGTCTACTTTGGCTTGATCGGATGGTGGTATATGAAGACCGATCCAACAAACGAGATTCAATACCATGAGAAGGAATTCGGAGCTGGACTTTTAGCGCCGCTAGGATGGCTATTCTTCACATGGGTTAATTATCGTAATTACCGTCAAAGTGGCCACGGCCTGAAGTGCTCATTAAGACTACTTAGAAAAAACTTTATATAACAAAAGCATTACCTCTTAAAAACATTGCGGCGGCCACGTTTCTTAAGTTCATCTCGAACTGATTTTGGAGCTATTAGCCTATCTGGTATAGAGCTCCATATAAAAAAAGTTCCAATCCACCAAATAAAAATTCCACCATAAAAATAAGGGTCCAGCTGCTGGTCCGTAAGATTAAATATTTCTTGTGCAGATAGACCAGCCAAGACAGCTATTCCTAAAACTAACAATGGGCCAAGAAACATATCACCCCCAATGTTTGGTCCCATTGCTTTAACTGCTTGTTTATAAGGTTTTTGGTAGAAACGATAAGTTGCACGTGCAGACCATGAGATAAAAAGAGTGAACGCAAAGCCAGCGTAAGGAACCCAAATCTCCACTAATCCACTGATAAAAATAGCAACAGCGTAATAAATAAATACATTACTTGAAAATATTTTGCTGCCGAGTTTGCTTATCGTCATGTTTGATATCTTCCTGGGTGCATCATTCTATTATGGGTGACTACTGGCTGATTCGTCGAGTCACGTTGCCGGTGCTTCGGGGTCAATTTCATCCAAGCCAATAATTACGAACTGCATAACAACATCATAACAGTACAAAATTAGCGATGACAGTTATTTGAGTTCTAGAGAATAATCAGCGTAACGCCAGCGAACATTACCAGGGTTAGGAGCGCCTTCCTTACCAAGTGCTTCGTATTTGTTTTATCGAGGTAGATGTCTGGGAATCGTTTACTCATGGGGATTACGTATAGCAAGATAAAGAACGGCGCCAGAGATGCTAGTGTACTGACGGCGCTAATAGGTCCTTTGGCTGCCGCATATATTACTAGAAGCATCGCAGTTGTACCAAATATTCCCCCAATAGTTAGTAGAAGGGTATTACGGAGAGGACTTGGCTTAATTGCTTGCACCAAAGTTTTCCAGTACACAGCCAGCAGCGGCAGTATAAATATGAGTAGTCCTACCCGCACGTACACCAAAATTGTTACTGGGTCACTAAAGCGTAGCAAGTACTTTGATAGCACCTGGCTTGTGGCTAACATCAAGCAAGAGGCGAGCATATAGGTTAGGAATTTATCCAGACGCAGGGTGGAAAGTTTAGCGTTCTCCATGAATATGGCACCTAATAAAATCAGGAATATACCGGCATAGGTTTGCAGCTGCAGGGTTTCATTCAGAAATATTGCTGCTAGCAGCGTCACGAATATTGGAGTCAAGAATCTAAGAGGCCCAACACGTGAAACATTACCCAGCCGGATGGCATAAAGAATCAGCATCAAGCTTAATCCAAAAAATATCCCCGAACAAATCGCAATTAATATATTAGTACCGCTTAATGTTCCAAAGCCATAGACTACAGATATTAGACCGCTCAATAGAATACCTACAAGGCCTCCGGCAATTGTTTGAACCATTGCATGGCTTGAAACCCTTACAAACACATACTTGTTTGCAATAGTGGCAGCGCCCGCCATAGCAGAGGCGAGCAGCGCTAAAAGTATCCAATCCATCCGTAAATAATATAATAAAAGCTACAAAATGTCAGAGGGTAGGACACCAGATTAGACAAAAAATAACACTATGATTCTGGGGTTTCGGGTGCGAACATACCACTCAAACCTTGTGCCTCGGCTTGTGATTCAAGCAGGGCATAGGTTAGCACGAAAGTTTCCAGCATATTTACAGAAGCCTCGGGTGACTTCGCTCGAGCGGTTATATAACCAGCAATTTGATCTGTAAGCGCAGGCTGTTCCAGTAGGAGGCGCTGATAAGTATCGCTAATAAAGTTTGGATTCTCACGCCAGGTACCTAGGAGTGCGCCTCTAGTTTCGTGACTGACTCTCGGTAAGCTATTAGGGGACATGACATTATCGTACCATAAGCTAGATCAAATGTCAATATGGTAGCGGCGAGTGGGCTCGAACCACTGACCTCAGGCTTATGAGTCCTGCGCTCTAACCAGCTGAGCTACGCCGCCGCGACGTGAAGTCAGGGGTTAATATAGCACGATTTGCCCCTGTTGGCTAGCTTAGTACTGCTGCAGGGCAAGGTAAGCAGCAGTCGATAAACCAATTGCTACCACTACCATTCGAACTGTGTGTGTTGAGACTTTTTGGGCCAAGACGGCGCCGTAGTAGCCACCGATTAGGTTGCCAGCGGCCATAGTTAGGCCCGCCTTCCATTCAATTAAGCCAGATCCAAGCAGACATATGATCGAAACAAGCGTGATAATCGTTACCGCTAGGCTTTTTATCGCATTCATTTTATGAACGTCATGCAGGCTGGTGAAGCCTAGGAAAGCCAACATAATAAAGCCAAAACCGGCACCAAAGTAGCCGCCATAAACCGCCATCGGAAGAATAGCGAGACTTATTATCAATAAGGCGTATCGACTGCGTTTTTTGCGATGAGTATGAATATGGCGGTGAAGGTGTAGGTGTAGTAAGGGCTGAAAAGCGAATAACACAACTGCGAACAGAATTAACCAGGGCACCAGTTGCTGGAAGTTATCGAACGAGGTTTGGCGCAGTATGAGCGCACCCATAGCAGCGCCAATGGCGCATGGTATTGCTAGAAGCAGGTAGAATTTTGGAACTTTTCGTAGAAACTTGCGGTAACCAAATACGGAACTAAGGGCTCCTGGCAGTACGGTTATATGGCCGGTAGCGTTAGCGACTATTGGGGGAAGACCTGCCCATAGCAGAACCGGGAAACCTATTAGCATGCCGCCGCCGGCTATGGCGTTCATGCCGCCGACAACAATACCCACCGAAAATAATATAAGTTCCTGCATAGT
>DATLEQ010000053.1:0-5522 GCA_035525115.1 Candidatus Limnocylindrales bacterium | reverse complement strand
AACCTAATAGATTATGAGCTATCACCAAGTGTCCCGAGCTCGACACCGGAATAAACTCGGTTAAGCCCTGAACAAGCCCTAAAATTACCGCCTCAATGATGTTCATTAACCCTATTGTACTCGCTTTTTTAGTTCGCTTAGCCGGGGAATAAAGCTTTGGGCCGCTCCGTCTAGGCCAAGTACTTTAAGCGCGCCGATTAGCACATACAGCTGGTCTAATTCATCCTGCGCCAGGGCGGACTGCTGCTCGGCAGCCATAAACCTAAACTCCACCTTTTCAACCAGCCATTTTTCTTCGGCCGCCTTAATTTCGTTACTCTGAAACTTTTCCAACTCCTGTGTTTTCACTACTTCTAAGGACCTGGCAGAATTATCCCGTTTAACGATATGGCCACGTGAAATCAAGCTATTTACATGCAACGCTACGGTGGCGACGGAATGGTATCCCAAGCCCGCCATAATCTCACGGTAACTGGGGCTATAACCATGCTCGGCTATAAAAGACTCTATAAATGTTAATAAAGCGCGCTGTTTTTTAGTTGGGCGAACGGTATTGGCATCTGACATTCATTACATCCTATGATAAGCACTATGGCCGTGTGCCTTATGGGCGACTACCCTTGGAACCGTTATGTGGGCCGGTTTTGTGTTGAACTTTTCTGGGAAAACCCAGTATTTATACCAAACATAGTTCCAGAATGTAAAGAATCCGGATGATACAAACTGGCCCAAGTAAGGGGTCAGCCCAATGGTTTTAAGGCCAAATACAATCAGGTAATCAAGTACAAAGTCAGTTATCGTAATCACGGTGTACCGGGCGGTAACCTCAGTTTGATGCTTGGCCAGCTTTGGGTTTTTGAACACCCAGTACCGTTGCAGTAGATAATTTACTGTCCAACCCGCTAACGTAGAGACCGACTTAGCCCAGAAAAAACTACCCTTTAAGCCTTTATCAATGACAAAAAACGTTATATAGCCCGACCAAAAATAAGCGCCGCCGCTTATCATATATGCGGTTATACGCTTAACTTCACGCTTTTGTTGTTTCTTTAAATGTAATGCCATAACGCTTTCGCTTTTCTGTTGCAGTATAACAAATAGATTGCGGGCGAGTGTTACAATTGAGCAAGAATTATGGCAAATAACATACTGTGGTTAATGAGCTCACAAGGAAGCACCCCCTCTCCAAGATATGAAAAATAATGCCGCGCTTGTCTACGCCTTATTACTGATTGTGGGCGACTTCTTGGCTTTATTAGCAGCCTTTAGTGCCGCCTATATCCTGCGCGTCAAATACGACCCCCGTCCCCTTATCGAACAGATACCGGCTCTGACGTACTTTTTCGCCGTCGCCACCGTATTGCCGCTATGGGTTTTGATGCACGCTTTCATCGGACTTTATAGCCAGCATATTTACGAACGGCGTTTTGCCGAAATGGGCAGGTTATTGGTAGGCGCCTTTTTGGGCATATTGGTAGTCGTTGGCTATGATTTTGTCACCAACAAAGGGTTGTTCCCCGCCCGCCTCGTACCTGTTTACGGGTTGGCCATAGGCTTTGGGTTCCTGGTTTTATTCCGTTCACTTGCCCGCCTCGTCAGGCGTTCGCTTTATAGCTTTGGCATAGGCATCAGCAATGTCTTAATTGTTGGGGATACTAGCGCGTCAGAACAGATTGCCGAGGCGATCAGCAACACCCCAAAGACCGGTTTGCGCGTCCTGGCCTTAGTAGCTGACACATCAGAGAAATTCCAAACTTACGCCGGATTTGACGATGCCATTTTCCGTATCCGGCGTCCCATCCACAGCATTATTCAAACCGAACTATACGGGAACCAAGAAAAAAATAATGCCATCCTCAATTACGCCCAGCACAACCATGTGGCCTACCGTTTCGTGCCTGGCAACACCGACTTATTTGTAGGTAATATAACCGTTGAGTTGTTCGCAGGCCTTCCAATGATAGCCGTCCACCAGACCGCCCTTATCGGCTGGGGCCGCATTGTTAAGCGCCTGTTCGACATAGTAGCCAGCTTGCTCCTGCTGGTCATAAGCTCCCCGCTCTGGGTACTGGCCTCTTTAGGCATCCTGCTCTTCGATCCCAGGGGCGGCATCTTCTTTAAGCAAACACGGCTCACCAGATTCAACCGCGAGTTCCAGTGTTATAAATTCAGGACCCTAAAGAAAAAATATAACGGCATGCTCCCAGAAGAGGGTTTTGAGGTTATGGGCAAACCCGAGCTAGCTAAAACGTTCCGGGAGAACGGCGACTACCTGCCCAATGACCCCCGCATGAGCAAAATCGGGCTTATCTTGCGCCAAACCAGCCTGGATGAACTTCCCCAATTAATCAATGTCCTTAAGGGTGACCTAAGCCTAGTAGGCCCGAGGGCGCTGGTCCCCCGTGAGTTATCCGTCTACGAGAAGCGCCACACCATATTAAGCGTTAAATCAGGGCTCACAGGCTTGGCTCAAGTTTCCGGCCGCAAAGACATCAGCTTTGATGAACGGCGCAAACTTGACCTGTATTACGTCCAGAACTGGAGCTTTTGGTCAGACATAACCATACTGCTCAAAACCGTGCGCATGGTATTGACGGGCTCCGGGTCGCGATGAAGCCGGACCTCAAAGTCGCTATCGTACATGACTGGTTGGTCGGTGGCGGTGCCGAGCGCGTCGTCTATGAGTTGCACCGCATGTTTCCTGACGCCCCTATCTACACATCTTATTGCACACCGGAGTGGCGGCAGAAGCTGGACGGCAAGGTTATTACCGGCTTTTTGCAGTGGGGGCCCTTTGGGCGCTTACGCAAATTCCTGCCGATTTTGCGGATTTGGTGGTTTGGCCGCTTAAGATTAGGAGGCTATGACCTTATCCTTAGCAGTTCCGGCGCCGAAGCAAAGGGCATTAAGACTAAAAAGCCGTCGTTACATGTTAACTACTGTCACGCCCCCACCCATTATTACTGGAGCCGGTATGATGAATACTTGCATAACCCCGGTTTTCCAACCGGTTTTAATTGGCTAGCCAAACTGGGATTACGCCTGCTTGTATGGCCGCTACGTAAATGGGACTATAAGGCCGCCCAGCGCCCCGACTACATGATTGCCAATTCCCTGCACACCCAAGCAGCCATCAAGAAATACTATGGCCGCCGCAGCACAGTTATCCACCCGCCCATTGATACGGACCGATTTGCAAACGTACCGCCCCAAAAGCGGGCCGGCTTTGTGATTGCCGGACGTCAAACACCCTATAAACGCATTGATTTAGCCGTCACGGCCTGCACACAACTAGGCGTTCCCTTGACCGTTATTGGCAACGGCCCGGATCACGAACGGCTGGTCCGTTTAGCTGGGCCAACCATAAACTTTGTGGTTAACCCACCAGACGAAGAAGTAGTTAAACATTTTGCGGCTGCAGAGGCCTTTATTTTCCCCGGAACTGATGACTTTGGCATTACACCCGTAGAAGCGATGGCTACCGGTACGCCCGTTATTGCCTACAAAGCCGGCGGTGCTTTAGACTATGTGACCCCCACAACCGGCTTATTCTTTGAAGCCCAAACTACCGACTCGCTAATTAAAGCCCTCCAGCAATTTAAAACCAATAATTATATACAAGGTGATATAAAATCAGCGGCCCAGGCTTATAGTACAGCAGTTTTTCACAAAAAATTACGGGTCGAACTGGAACGTGTACTACAATAAGTAACCCAGCCTCATACAGGCCTGGAACCATCACTCAGACTGACTTCTAGCTTAAGCAAAGGATTAATAATGTGTGGAATTGTTGGATATATAGGAAACAAAAACCAAGCAACTAATTTTGTCTTAGACGGCTTGCAGTCTCTGGAGTACCGCGGCTATGATTCCGCCGGCATTACGACCATGATTAAGAAAAAGCCTGTCACTGTCCGGCAAGTAGGGCGGGTAGAAAACTTACGCCATCAACTAGAACAAGATGGCGTGGCTGGTACGCACATTGCCATTGGCCATACGCGTTGGGCTACACACGGCGCGCCAACTGCTAACAATGCCCATCCCCACAGCAATAGCGCCGGAACGGTATTTGTCGTCCATAACGGTATCATAGAAAATTACCAAGATATCAAGGCCAAATTAAAAAGCCTGGGTTACCACTTTAGCTCGGGCACCGATACCGAGGTCATCCCCCATCTCATTGACCACTACCGAAAAACCGAAAAATCTTTTTTGGCCGCCTTTGAAAAAGCCCTCAAGGATTTAGTCGGGGCGTACGCTATTGCCGCCATCAGCAGCGATCACCCAGAGACTCTTTATGTGGGCCGCTTGTCCAGTCCGCTCGTGATAGGCGTCGGTCAAAAGGAACATTTTTTAGCCTCAGACGCAGCCGCACTTATGGACAAAACCAAAAAAGTGATTTACCTGGACGATTACGAAATCGCCGAAATAACTGCCGATGATATAAAAATACATAACATCAGCAAGGCCATTGCCGTACAGAGAAAAGCCGAGGAGTTTAATTATGACCATCAACGGTCCGCCTTGGGCGACTTTGCGCACTACATGCTCAAAGAAATTTATGAGGCACCTCAAACCATCCAGTCCGCCACTCGCGGACGCATAAAGGCCGAAACAAGCACCGTTAAGTTGGGGGGCCTAGAAAGCGTCACCGAACAATTGCGCTATATAGACCGGATTGTCATCGTAGCCTGCGGCACCTCCTACTACGCCGGCCTGGTCGGCGAATACCTGATAGAGGAGCTCGCCGGCATTCCTGTGGAGGTTCAACTAGCCTCGGAGTTTAAGTACCGTAACGAGCCTTTTTCCCGCAGCACAGCGCTACTCGCAATCTCACAGTCCGGCGAAACAGCCGATACGATTGCGGCCATCAAAAAGGTTGAGAATTACGGCGTACTGCGCTTAGGTATCGTTAACGCCGCCGGCTCCACCATTGCCCGTATTACTGATGCTGGCGTCTACTGCCACGCCGGCCATGAACAATCCGTAGCTAGCACCAAAGCGTTTATAGCCCAGGTCACCATACTCGCCGAAATCGCGCTTCACCTTAACCAAGGGCGCACAGCCCAGTACAAGCCAGTGCTTAAGGAACTTACCAAGCTCCCACAGAAAGTCGCCAAAATTTTGGAAGATACGGCAGATATTGAACGGCTGGCTAAAAAATACGCCCACTACCGTGATTTTCTGTTTGTGGGGCGTAATTACCTTTATCCGTGCGCCCTCGAGGGGGCATTAAAGCTCAAGGAAGTGTCCTACATCCATGCCGAAGGCTATTCCGCCGGCGAGATGAAACATGGGCCCTTGGCTATGATTGACCCGGACTTTCCGACATTAGCGCTTGCCTGTGATTCACCCTTACTAGAAAAAACCCTTTCTAACATTGAAGAGATCCGGGCGCGCAGCGGGCCCGTCATGGCCATAGCCACTAAGGGCAACAAACAAATTACCAAGCTAACAAGCGACGTGCTTTATATACCGGACACTATTGAAATGCTCCAGCCCTTGCTCGTCGCTACCGTCAT
>DATLEQ010000052.1:0-9188 GCA_035525115.1 Candidatus Limnocylindrales bacterium | reverse complement strand
ATAGAAGTCTTTAGCAGCTGCTAGGTCGTTAACCGAAAACCCACTGAACGCCGTGTCCCCATTTAGCATATTCCCTCCTGATTACTATTGTTAGTATAAACCACGCTTCGTGTATAAGTTGCATAATAAGACTTTCATCCCACTGACAGTGATAAGGTATGCTTTACACGTTCGTTACTCACAGTGCATTCTTTGAGATTTGTTCAGTCACGGCGGTTATTAAAGGGGCTTTATCACCTGTGGTTGGGCTTAAGTGAAGCGCATATAGCTCTTCTGGCAAGAACCAGCCCGATTCAATGACGTGCTCTGTCGCTTTAATACTAGTAGAAGGTACGTCAACATGGTAAAACAAATTAGTTCGTGGGACGCCATCCACAATTGCGCCAATTGTTATAAAGATGATTTGCTTGTCTGCATTAATCTCAGAAGCATTGACGCCTAGTTCCTCTGTTAGTTCTCGCTTTAATGCTTCGGCTGTATCCTCGCCGTAATCAACACCGCCCCCCGGGAAACTCCACCATTCGTCATCCTGTTCCTTAACCAATAGGACCTTATTGTCCTTTACAATTATTGCTTTAACCGAAATACGGTACAGGCAGTCTTTAATTTTACTCAATCGCGGGTCGGTCTGCATAAATTTAACTTTAGCATATCCTGTTAGGGCAAATATGCGAGGCCTACGACGCTTTAGATATGTTCTTTATGCTTAAGCAGCCACGCTAATACTTAAAACTTCTTTATTAAGTTTAGTCAGCGTGCCCTTTAAATATTCGCCTTATCCCAACAGTGCTAGAAATAAGCAAATACATACCTAATATTATATATAACCCAAGCGGCACGTGCCGGCTAACAACAATAATGTAAAAATCAGGTGCGTAAAATGACACGATGCTCAGAAGCCCGTATAGCAATCCATTTTTTACGTTATGCTCAACCAGTGCTACAGACAGTCTGAAACTTGCCAGACTGAAAGGTATAGAAAATAGCAATGTAAGGGTCAGGTATGTCCAACCGTTTAAGCCATGCTTATGAAACACTAGTGTGATTATGCCAGTGCGTAAGAGGTCATATAGCAGATTTAAAGCGACCCACACCTTTGCAGTAGAAGCGCGTCTATCGGGTGCAAATGAAGCGTCTACAACACGCCGTGCCTTTGCTTTAACTTTTTGCCCACTTTTCATTCACCCAACTCCAAGCTTATTCACAAAAACCATACCTCTCGTGCTATTATAAAGTCTAAGTGAACAAACAAACTAATCGGAAAAACATTTTAATGGCCTGGGGCGTGCACACCCTAACTACCACAGGCGTACTGTGCGCCATGGCCAGTATGGTCAACATATTAAATGGCCAGGCCGAGCAATCACTAATCTGGTTGATGGTTGCCAAGGTTATAGATGGTATTGACGGCCCGCTAGCAAGATATGTAAATGTCCAAAAATATACGCCAGTTGTTGATGGCAACGCCCTTGATCTGATAGTTGATTACGTTACTTGTGTGGTAGTGCCGGTCTTATTTGCGGTAAAATTTAGCCTCTTGCCTGTGCACCTAGAAATGACCCTAAGTATTGTAGTCATTATGACGTCTGCTATTTGGTTTTCCAGAAAAGATATCGAGACAAAAGATTTTTGGTTCAGGGGCTTCCCCGCGGAGTGGAATTTTGTAGTAACCGTTCTGTGGCTGCTGGCTACAGCCCCTTTGATAAATGCGTACATCTTTGCGGTGTTTATCGTCTTGACACTCATGCCAGCCGCCAAATTCGCTCATATTTTAAGTGCCCCCCAATTTAGAAGGATAACCATGCCATTTACCGCTGCTGCCATGTCTGCCATGGTAATTATGACTTTGATGTTAAGCCAGCGCCACAATCACTACGGCAAACTGATTATTATTTCGTGGGTAACATATTACCTGACGATAAGCCTATGGCGCAGTACACTCCAGCCCGACGAGCTAAAACAGCTTCCAAGAGAACAAAAACCAATTTTAGGAAGTGTGGTTAGCTGGCTGGGGTTGTAAAGAAGTCACAAATCTTCTCTTTGTCTTGACACAAAATAGTATCGTAAACAACGATAACGCATCACACTGTATAAAAAAGCACCCTGCCTTATAGCAGAATGTTCATTATTATGGCTGAGCATATAGGTCTGGAACTTTTTCGTAGTTTGCACGAACTAATCCTGAAAAGGATAGACTTTACATACATTCATGCTGTACGTTTCACTGACTGAATGTCTCGGTCTATATCGCAATATGTAAGTTTACTCCCAGTAAGAGAAGTGGCCATAGAATAACTGCGAGTATAGCTGAAAGCAAATGAGAAATTGATCCTAGATCTCCGAGGTATCCTCGATTACTCGCCATGATAATCCCAATAATTATGTAAATGATACCACCTAAAGAATAACGTTTCATAAGCCCCCCTCTAGCTATATGCTTAATGTCATTTTTGAGTATGCGCTACTAGTACTGTTAATACAATCACTTCTGGCGTGGCTACATATTTGACTAGAGTTCGAATCTCAACTGGCTGGGGAGGAGGGTTATCGGCTAACGCCTCCGCCACAAAGTTGTGCTCGGAATAAATTCCTGCGCGCTACTTTGCTTTGCCGAACCCCTCGTTCGCTATGCTCACTCTATTAGGGGTTCTCGGTCGCCTACTCCCAAGTAATACAAAAAGCCGGGCCAAATGACCCGACTTCTTGTATGGCTGGGGAGGAGGGATTCGAACCCCCGAATGCATGGACCAAAACCATGTGCCTTACCGCTTGGCCACTCCCCATTGTCAACGCGTGATGGTAATCTTGCCGTATTGCCGACAAAACAAGTTTGCTCGGCACTCCTGGCAACCCTACCAAGCTGTCTCCTCTCAAAATCGTGAATCCTCTCACAATTTTGGAACCGCTGCTATATCTCCTTTTCAACAGCTTAATTTTAAGCGTGGAAACAAGGGTGATTTTAACGTAGGTTGCTGTTTTGTACAACTTCGGCGGCAATTTGGTTATACTTAGATACATAATGCATGTGCTTGAACCACGGGAGTTAGAACAGCGCCGCAAGCGCCGTATCCATGAGCAGACCCACCAAAAGCGGCGCAGAGTTTGGCCTGTTTTGCTGCTAGCTCTCGTTGGTGTGTATGTGGTTGTGGTTTCTGTGATCCCACTTGCCCCACTCAAAATTGAAACGATGGAAGTAACAATACCGCCCAAGCCAAGCGTTAGTATCCCCTGGCCTGCCTACGGCCAAGGCGCTGTAGGGGCTGTTGGATTTGGCATGTTAGCCCAAAACGGCGACCCTAAACCGCTGCCTATCGCCAGCGTAGCCAAGGTGGTAACGGCTTTGGCGGTCTTAAAAGAGCACCCTATAAACGACGGGCTGCCACCGCCTATATTAACGATCACGGCAGAAGACGTAGCCACCTATAACCGGTACATTGCACAAGACCAGTCTGTGGTGGCCGTGCAGGCCGGTGAGCAGCTAAGTGAGTACCAGGCGTTGCAGGCATTATTGTTGCCGTCAGCCAACAACATGGCGGACGTGTTGGTGCGTTGGGCGTTTGGGACAACCGAAAATTATCTAGAATTCGCCAACGCCCTAACCAAGACATTAGGCATGCCCAATACCCACATAGCCGATGCCAGCGGGTTTTCGCCGCAAACTGTCAGCACAGCAACTGACTTGGCCAAATTAGCCGAAATTGCCATGAACCACCCCATAATTGCCGAGATAGTCGGCCAGCCGCAAGCTGATTTGCCGGTAGCAGGCAAGGTATTTAACGTGAACCGGCTATTAGGCGAGGCCGGGGTGGTAGGCATTAAAACCGGTAATACAGATGAGGCTGGCGGTTGTTACCTGTTCTCTGCCCGCCGTGCCATTGATGCTGAGCATACCGTTACGCTAGTGGGTGTCATAATGGGTGCGCCTGATTTGTCACAAGCCATAGATGACTCTGTAGCGGTGATTGATGCTGGTTTTAGTGGTTTTAGTATCAGTACACCCATCCAAACCAGCCAAATAGTGGGCCGCATCAGACAGGCTGGCGGTACTGAAACTTCATTGGTCGTGGGCCAGGGCTTGACTACGGTTACATGGAACGGGCAGAGCCCCAAAGTAGAGGAAGTCAAAATCAATAAAATTGGGCCAGCCGTGAAGCAAGCTGACGAAATCGGCCAACTAAGCCTGGGCGTCGGCGACCAGTCCTACAAATTACCATTGGCCGCCGCCGAGGCAATCCCGCAACATTCGTATATGTGGCGCTTACGCCACGCCGCCGGTTACCTGTAAATAAATAGTAGTGTGCTAGCTGAAGAATATTAAATAACTGAACTGGGCTGATCTAAAAGCTGGGCTCGCAGCCGTTTAAAAAATTGCCCTTGTTTGTCGATAGCTTTTACGCTGACAGACAGCCTTAATAAATCTGGTAGTGTTTTTTCTGATTTGCGAACACCACGCATCACGGTAGCGATTAGGGGATCGAAACCTGGCTCCAGGAAGCTATAGCCTCTCCCGCGGAATGGAAAGTCATGTCCATGATCATGTGAAGCCGCTACTTCATCCTGCAGAAAGCCGCGCACAGCCAGTTCGCCTGCTGGTGTATATAAATTGGAAATATCAATAGGGTACCCTTCGTTAGCCGAAACAATTGCAAGTTGCCTCAAGGAAAAGGCGCCACACCCAACAAATGAACGGGCGTAACTAAAGCCCATGATTAATAATTCAGTCGGAACTAAAAGCGTGTTATCTGGGCTTTTCACAACATTAACATAACATGAACCCACATAATATCAAGTGACACCATCAAACTAAGGCGTAATTTGCTTGCCAAAAAACTGCCTAACGCTTTAAATGTAGTTAATATATGCCTCACGACAAACCAAAACTAGCTGCTGACTTTATTGTGCCTTTAACGATGAATGGCCTGGAAGGACGGATGCTGCGCGTACCCGCCCCGGGCAATAAAAAAAGAGAGATATTGTTTGTATACGGCCATCATTCATCTTTGGAGCGCTGGTGGGGTTTAGTGCAAGACTTAAACCAATATGGTGCCGTAACAGTGCCTGACCTGCCGGGTTTTGGCGGAATGGAAAGTT
Organism: Candidatus Limnocylindrales bacterium; assembly: GCA_035525115.1. Classification (GTDB taxonomy): domain Bacteria; phylum Patescibacteriota; class Saccharimonadia; order Saccharimonadales; family JAICHO01; genus JAICHO01. The sequence continues at coordinate 4,097 of DATLEQ010000052.1, read as the reverse complement.
TTTATACTATAGGCCAAAAGCCTACCATTGACGCGTTAGCTGATTATTTAGCAGCCTTTGTAAAGCTTCGATATAACCGAAAAAAAGTGACTATCGTAGGCCTAAGCTTTGGTTTTGTCATCGTGACGCGTATGCTGCAACGCTGCCCTGACCTGGCTAAAAAAGTTAATTTGCTGATTAGTGTGGTAGGGTTTTCGCATAAAAACGATTTTGTGTTTACTAAGCGGCGCATGGCGATATATCGGGCCGGTACCGGGCTTTTTTCCTTGAAATTACCAGCTATATTTTTTAGGAATGCTTGTTTGCATCCTTGGGTGCTGCGGCTTGCCTATAGCCATACGCATGGGGCGGCCGAAAAATTTGCCAATATGACAAGGGCCGAGCGACACAAAACCATGAACTTTGAAATAAAGTTATGGCATGCTAACGACCTGCGCACGCATATGGCAACCTCATCTGAATTTTTGAATGTTGACAATTGCAGTCAAACAATTGATTTGCCAGTATGGCATATTTCTGTCAAAGCAGACCGGTATTTTGACAATCACACCGTGGGCCAACACATGCAGATTATTTTTAATGATTACCAACAGGTTGAGGCTGTTACGGATAACCATGCGCCTTCAATTATTGCAGATATGGAAGCAGCCGCGCCGCTAATCCCGGCCAAAATACGACGGTTGCTTGCTAAAAAGCCCTAGGAGGTGGTCAGTAGCTTTGGGCAATTCCTCCTAGGGTTGGTATAATTATGGTAATCATGAAAATAGGACTTGTTTGTCCGTACGACATTTCCCGCGGCGGCGGCGTACAAGAGCATGTCCTCGCTCAAGCAGCCGAACTTCGAGGCCGCAACCACGAAGTGATAATCTTGACACCTAAGCCACGCGGTTCGGCCCGGCTACTGCCCGACAATACTATCTTTATCGGCACCTCTACTAAACTAAACACACCCATCAAAACGACCTTGGAGTTAGGTATAAGTTTAGGCCGTGATGCTGTCGATGAGTTACTGGCACAGGAAAACTTTGACCTGTTGCACATACACGAGCCCGAAGTGCCAGTACTGGGTGCACAAATTGTGGCTAAAGCGACGTGCCCGGTAATAGCGACTTTTCATGCCATCCATCCACACAGCCCAATGGCGTGGACTATTGGCGCTCTGCGAAAGCCTTATTCGCAGCCAATCTACAACCACATTGCCGCTATGACCGCCGTGTCAGATACGGCTGCCACGTTTGTAAGGGAACGTACCCACCGGTCAGTAGAGATTATCCCAAACGGTATTAACCTGGCAAAATATCGTCAGCACCAAAAGAAAAAGCCGTCGTCGGTTAAAACTATTCTTTACATCGGCCGTCTTGAGGCCAGAAAAGGCCTAAAGTTTCTTATCAAGGCTTACGCATTATTATCCAGAGACGATGTCCGCCTGGTTATAGCCGGCGAGGGCCCGGACCGGAAAAAACTTGAAGCCATGGTGGAGGATCAAGAGGTACCCAACGTTACTTTTTTAGGATTCGTAGATGAGGCGGTCAAGCTCGAGCTTTTAGCGACAGCTGATTTATTCTGCTCCCCGGCCTTGTACGGTGAAAGCTTTGGCATAGTGCTGTTAGAAGCCATGGCCTCAGGGCTCGTATCGGTATTTGGCAATAACGCAGGGTATGTTCAGCTTATGCAGGGCCGCGGTGCGATTTCTATCATTAACCCCAAAGATACCGAAGAGTTTTCGCGCCGGCTTAATGTGCTGTTATACGACGAGGGGCTCAGGGAATTATGGAGACAATGGGCCATCGGATATGTAAGGCAATATGATTACAAGAAAGTTGTCGATGCCTACGAACGCCTGTATAAAAAAACCATTTACCAGGCATGAAAATTGGCTTGGTATTTGACGATAGCTTGGACCGTAACGATGGCGTCCAGCAGTATGTCCGCAGCCTAGGCCGCTGGCTGGCCACTGAGGGCCATGAGGTGCATTACCTAGTGGGCGAAACGAAGCAAAAGTCTTCCACCATTCATAGCTTGGCAAAAAATATAACCATGCGGTTTAACGGCAATAGCTTTACCATGCCGCTTTACGCCCCGAGCAGCCGCATACGGGTACTGTTAGGGCGTGAGCAGTACGACATTTTGCACGTACAGATGCCATATAGCCCGCTAATGGCCGGCAAGGTTATTGCAAATGCCCCTACATCGGCGGCTGTGGTGGGTACTTTTCATGTACTGCCGTTAAGTAAGCTACAGTTTGATGCTAACTTTATGCTTGGCAAAATGCAGCGGCTCAGTCTTGGCCGTTTTGACTGCATTTGCAGCGTATCACCAGCTGCCCAGGCTTTTGCCAGCCAGGCTTACGGGATAAACACCACCGTTATCCCTAACATGATCAACCTAGCCGCATGGAAGAACTCCGTAGGAGTACATCCTCGTCGGATCGTTTTCTTAGGCCGCCTGGTGCCCAGAAAAGGCTGTAAAGAACTATTGCTGGCTTTAGGGGCATTACCGATTGCCGAGCGCCAAAACATAAAGCTTGTTATAGCCGGAAAAGGCCCGCAGCGTAAGCAATTGGAAAAACTGGCCCATAGTTTTTCCCTGGATGTGACTTTTTTGGGTTATATTACGGAAGAAGACAAAGTAGCCTTATTGGCATCGGCAGACTTGGCCATCTTCCCTTCTATAGGAGGCGAAAGCTTCGGCATAGTGCTGTTAGAGGCCATGGCAGCAGGTGCGGGGGTTGTGATAGGCGGTGATAATCCAGGTTACCGGAGTGTACTGGGTAATTTGCCGCAGTCCCTGGTTGATTTTAAGGATTCCAAAACTGCCGCCAAGCAGTTGGCACGGCTGCTGCAAGACAGAAAGTTGCGGGCCAGCCTCCATTTAGGGCAACGGCAACTGGTTAAAACCTATGATATTCAAACTGTTGGCCAGCAAATAATAGGAATGTATCAAACAGCTTTATTGCATCGGCGCCAAGACGTGCGATAATAGCTATATGTTTCACTTTGGGCGTAAAAGTAAAGAAGGCGCGGTAGAAATAACCGTCTCCAATCAAACGGTCGTCCGTGTACTGCTACTAACCATAGCTTCTTATATTTTGTTGTCTGCTATAAACACGGCGCGGCATGCTTTTATTTTGATTTTTACGGCTTTTTTCTTGGCCTTGGCGTTAAATGTACCAGTACACTGGTTGGCCCAGCGACTGCCTGGCAAACGCCGGGGCAGCCGCAAGCTAGCTACCAGCATCTCGTTTTTTATTATCATTGCCCTTTTGGCTGGCTTTTTGGCAAGCATCGTCCCGCCGCTCGTCCGCCAAACCAGCAATTTTATTGATGTCGCGCCTCAGCTGGTGGAGGATGCCCGAAGTGAAAACAGCGGGCTAGGCCAATTTATCCGCAAGTATAAGCTTGAAGGCCAAACCCAAAAACTATCCGGTGAGCTAGGTGACCGCTTAAAAAAAATTACCGGATCGGCCGTCTCGGGCTTTACGCGTATTACCAGTAGCATATTCTCAACATTAACCATACTGGTACTAACATTCATGATGCTTATTGAGGGGCCGGCGTGGATTGGCTTTGCTCGTCGCTTAATCCCCGACAACAAAGAACGCCATGCCGAAATAATTGCCCACGACATGTATAAGGTTATAACCGGATTTGTTAACGGCCAAGTAACATTAGCGGCACTAGCAGCCGTTCTTATCTTGGTGCCTCTCCTGGCGTTTCACGTTAGTTATCCGATTGCCCTTATGGTTATAGTATTTATATGCGGCTTGATACCACTGGTTGGCCATACCATAGGCGCCGTTATTGTCAGCGCCATCGCCCTGTTTCACTCCCCGGTATCGGCTCTTGGTATGCTGATTTACTACATTACCTATCAGCAGATTGAAAACTATGTTTTGCAGCCCAAAATCCAAGCCAACTCTACTAATATGTCACCACTACTTGTATTTGCATCGGTGATTATCGGTGTGAATTTTGGCGGATTATTCGGGGGCCTGGTAGCTATCCCGGTAGCAGGCTGTTTACGAATAATCATTCTGGACTACTTGACCTCCCGTAAAATATTGAGCAAAAAAGAATCCCACGATGCTAAAACCTTGG
>DATLEQ010000038.1:0-10561 GCA_035525115.1 Candidatus Limnocylindrales bacterium | reverse complement strand
CCCCTGTTGCTTCGCCTTGAGAAAAAGAGCAACCCGACAAAATGTATTCCATTTAGTCGGTGCGATGAAAAAAGCCTTTAGCTATCTCATCTCTAGCACCCGTAGCTCAGCTGGATAGAGCGTTGGTGTCCGGTACCAAAGGTCGTAGGTTCGAATCCTATCTGGTGTACCATTTCACTTATGTTTACTCTGCTGATATATTTAGTTATATGTCTCGCAAAAACAAAGAATACAATTCGCTTCGACTCGCCACTATATGTTTAACAACTGTCATGCTGCCATTTGGGACTTTTGTTGGATTCCAATTCGGTGCAGGACACACTAGAACCGCACTCATCGCATTGGCAGTTCAAACAGTAATTACATTTATACAAGCGCATATCTGGTGGCTTACTTTCGAAAAAGGCCGGTCTAAGTAGGCAGTCATTCTAAAATAAAAACTGTTCTAACCTGTACTAAGTGCTGTACCAAGTGAGACTTAATTAGCATACGTCAGAACCGGCGTCTACTTTTGCTATCATAAGTATATGAATTTTATATATCACGGTGTACCTGAGCAAATGATTGGCACGCATTTAATTCCATTGAATCGAATGGATGCTACCATGGCAGAAACCCGTGATAAGAATTTGGAAAAATATGAAGGACGCGAAGAAATACTTGAACGAAAAATTCCACTGCTCGATTGTTTGTGGAATGATGTAATACAATTTTTACCCCTGCACCCACAAAAAGTTTTTGAATTACAACAAGAGCTAGGGTTAATAGACAATGTATCGCCCTACAAATTTTTTGAAATTAACCTAAGAAACCTAGATCCACACCAGACGGTCGTATTCTTTAAAACAGCACCCGGAGAAGAAAACACGTATATAAAGTGGCTCAAAGATGTAGACTTTGAGTCGCTGCAAATTATACCTGATGCTACCCTGGCATACTACAAATCACTTATCGGAACAGGTGAATTACCCTTTAACTATCAGTTCATACCCCATATTATCTATAAAGGTACGCTTGATATCTCAGGTTCCAATGTTATTACATTGAGAGACACATAATAGTTCTAACTTCGTATGCTAAGTTGTACCCACAAGAGCAGAAGCATTAAATTGTGCCTGTTATCATATACAGAGTGGATATCTTAGTAATAGGCGGTAGCAGAGGTATTGGGCTCCAGACTGTCAAATGGGGCCTTGAACAGGGCCATAGCGTGACGGCTTTTGCGCGAAACCCGGCAGTTATAAAGTTTAAACATCCTAAACTCCGATTGAAGCCCGGGAACGTACTTGACCCTATGGCGGTACAACGAGCACTGCAAGGACATGATGCGGTAATTTGTGCGTTAGGGTTACCCACCCTTAAAGCAATTGGGCCGCCAGTGACAAAACGCAGTTATGTACTGTCAAAGGGTACGGATAACATAGTAAAGGCAATGGCATCAAATGGTAACAAACGCTTTATATGTGTTACGGCAATCGGGGCTGGCGACAGCGCAAAGCTATGCACGCCTTTTGCTAGGCTAGTTCTAAGGCTTGGCCTTAGATGGTTATTTAAAGAAAAGGACGAGCAGGAGCGGCTTATAAAAAACAGTGGCCTGGACTGGACTATAATCCGCCCCACTGCTTAAACTGATGGGAGAAAAAAGGGCGCTTTTGCCACCGAAAACCTTCGGGTTGGTATTTTAACGCATGTATCACGGGCGGACGTAGCGGCAGTTATGATAGACATTCTTTCACAGCCAGAAACTTACAAAAAAGCCTCAATCATTTCATATCCACCGCGGTTTGGAGATACCATAAGATGGGTATCAGGTTATTTTGGCCTAGGGTAATCGCGGCCGTAACTATTTAGGGACAGAATACTACACTGTATACTAGGATGAATAAGGAGATATTATGAGACGCAAGCTACTCTTTGTTGCCATAGCCGTAATGCTGTTAGTTATTAGTTTTATAGCACTTAAGCCAAAGCGTACGGCCGCGCCGGATACTAACACCAGCCAGAATCCACCCGCGACTAAAACGCTTAATTTAGTTATCAAAGACCGAAAAGTGGCCTCAGCTGACAGTGTGCTTAAGGTTACGCAGGGTGACGCCGTAGTAATTAGTATACTTAGTGATGAGGATGAGGAACTTCACTTGCATGGTTATGATAAGGCCGTTGAACTACACAAGGATAAACCAGCAGAACTGCGCTTTACGGCTAACATTACCGGTAACTTTCCTTATGAGCTAGAACGCTCCGGCGCCGGGCTTGGTTCGCTGCAAGTGCTGCCAAAATAAGGCCGTGCGCGTAATTCCCGAACCACTACTGGCCCATGCATTCGGGCAAACCTATAACTTACCACTGCCATTGTGGCTATTTATTTACGGGGGAGCCGCAGCCGTTATCCTATCTTTTGTTGTCGTAGCCTTCTTTGTGGGTTCCCAGCATGCAAACGATGATTATCTCCAACGTTTAGTAGGTATACTGCCGCGCATTTTTGTCAGAATCGTTGCGGGGCTGAGTGTCCTATTTTATGCTTTTGTAGTCCTGGCTGGAATAGCAGGGGCCCAGAGCTTTCATGACAATATAATTCCAACGTTATTCTGGGTATATTTTTTAATTGCGTTCGCTTATATTGTTTTTTTAATAGGCAATATTTGGCAGTTTATTAATCCGCTGAAGATATTATTTGAGTTTATAGAGCCCCACTTGGGCAAGCAATTTAAACCGCGCTTTCATTACCCTCAACATTTAGGTTATTTCCCGGCGCTTGGGTTCTATTTTGCCGTTATATGGCTAGAGCTATTGTCTAAGGGGTGGGGTATTATGCCATTTAACCTTTCAGTAGTTATTATCGGCTACAGCCTGCTGACTATTATTGGAGCAATAATGTACGGCAAAGACATTTGGTTTCGTTATGGGGACTTCTTTAGCGTGTTTTTTGGCTTTTTCGGGCATATTTCGCCAGTGAAATATGATGGTTATAAGGTTTATGTGCGGCCACCGTTTGTGGGCCTTCTAGACGAAACTACTCCAGCCGTGAGCTGGTTATTGTTTATATTGTTTATCTTGTCCACCACCTCTTTTGACGGTTTACGCGAGACGGCGGCCTACAGGATTGTATTTAATGTGATTGGCAATGAAACAGTGATGTTGGCTGCTTCACCGTTACTTTTTTTGGCTATTTATTGGTTGTTTATGTACATTGTTAAACGCATTATCAAAACCGAGCGTTCTATTACAGAACTAGCTGTCCGATTTGGCTTGACTCTTGTACCAATAGCAATTGCTTATCATATTGCCCATTACTTCACCGTGTTGTTGATCCAGGGACAAGCAATAATAAGGCTAGCGTCTGACCCGCTTGGGCTAGGTTGGAATTTATTTAATACGGGTGCCTACGTGGTGAAGCCCGGCATAATCGGCGCTGCCGCTGTCTGGTACATAGAAATAGCGTTAATCATAATCGGACATATAGCTGCCGTTTACTTAGCTCACATAGTAGCCTTAAAGTTATTCCCTTCTGCAAAAAAAGCTTTATTGAGCCAATATCCCATATTGGCATTAATGGTTATTTATACAATGGCTAGCTTGTGGATTATTGCGCAGCCCATTGTAGCCTAAGCTATGGAGCAAGACCTAACTGTGTTTAATCAGCGCGGATCAGGAAAAATAGTTCCGTGATTCCTAAACCTTAAAAAAGCCTTAGGCCGTATACCTAATATAAGTACGTATATCAACCCAGTCCGGTTATTTATTAAATATCCAACACTCAGGTATAAATTGATTAAAGGCGTCGCCATAATTAAACCAGACTAAACAATTTTTGATAACCTATATATATGCCTACTAATTCAGTTGATAGTCTTGTGCAGGCTTGGCAAGAGTATCTGAAAGCTGTTGACTGGACAAAAACCATCCAAGGGTTTGCCGCCAAACAATCTGGTTGTGGTTTAATTTATGAACTGCCTAACCCACTCAGTCGGCCAGCCGAGGATTTTTCTATTGCTGACATGCGCAAGCTTTTGTACACGGAACCACATTTTCACCCAGCACCCGATATAGAAGTTTATTTTGTGCTGCAAGGTCACGGACTAATGGTTGTGGGTGACAACGAGCAACAAGTTGCCGCTGGCTCCGTTATAGTAATCCCGCCCGATACCGCCCATTTTACTATTCCCACCGATATGGTTATAGCCGTCGTGAACACACCGCCATTCAAGCCGGATCGCTATATTCCACTTACCGAAACGAATCCATCAGTGGGCTTTGACTATCAGCGGTTTACGAAGCTCACGAGTAGCGCCAAATGATGTTGCCATATCTGTAAATAGTGTTATATTAAGCATTCAACCTCACCACTGGTCGGAGGCTCCCAAAAAGATGGATATACACAACCTGAAACAAGCCAATATTATATTAAGCCGTTACATCCCCGCCACTAGGTCATTGACCGGCAAAGATATAACTTTGCAGCGCATGAAGCCGTTGATGAAGCTGCTCGGCGATCCGCACACCAAGCTCAAGATTATTCATATTGCCGGTACTTCCGGCAAAACCTCAACGGCCTATTATGTGGCCGCAATGCTGCAACAATCCGGTAAGCGTGTAGGGTTAACGGTGTCTCCCCATGTTATGACTGTGACCGAGCGCATCCAAATTAATTTGCAGCCACTTAGTGAGCTAGAGTTCTGCGCCAGGTTAGCTGAGTTCTTACAACTAATTAAAGGTGCCGATCCCCAGCCTACCTATTTTGAGCTATTGGTGGCTTTTGCGTATTGGTATTTTGCAATAAGAGGTGTTGACTATGCTGTTATTGAAACTGGCCTCGGCGGCCTGCACGACGCTACAAACATAGCTAGTCAGCCAGACAAAGTATGCGTCATTACGGACATTGGATACGACCATACTAAAATACTTGGCAATACCCTCACAAAAATAACCACTCAAAAAGCCGGTATTATCCATCGTCATAACGAAGTTTTTTGCTATAAACAAGCCGCTGTTGTTACGAGGGTATTACAGCACGCGTGTACCCACCAGCAAGCCAACCTGCATCAAGTGTTGCCGCCGGACAATAACGAGTTGGTCATATCTTTGCCGCTATTTCAGCGCCGTAACTGGCATCTGGCCCAGGAGGTATACAAATTTATTGCGACCCGTGATGGCTTGCCACCATTGAGCCATGCCCAATTAAACGAAACCATGGCCGTTAAAGTTCCAGCCCGCATGGAGACGATTACCTACAAGGACAAAACCATCATTCTGGACGGCGCCCACAACCCACAAAAACTTGCAGCACTCATGGCGTCGGTCCGTTATGGCTACCCAGTGCAGCAAATGGCAGTAATGACTGGTTTTGTACATAGCCACAAGCAAAAAATATATGGAAACTTACAGCAATTGTTGCCTTTGGCCAGCCAGCTTATAATTACCAGCTTCATACCAAACCAAGAAATGCACACAGCATCCGCCGACCCACAAGTAATTAGTGCCCTGTGTGAAAAACTTAATTTTCATAATTGGGAGATAGCCTCGGAACCCCAAGCTGCTTTTCGCGAGCTAATGGCTCGGCCAGAGCCCCTGCTGTTGGTTACGGGCTCTTTTTATTTGATGCATTACATCCGGCCGATCATACTGGAACCACATGATTAGGTTTATTGCGGCTCTAGATAGTAAGCGTGGCATAGCCAATGAGCAAGGCATACCCTGGCAGGGTAAGATTCCTGCTGATGTTAAATACTACCATCAAAAAATTAAAGGTGCCGCGACTATTATGGGCTATGGTATGTATACCGAGCTAAGCAAGCCGCTGGTTAACCCTACCAACTTTGTGGCGAGCCAACGGGGCGTAAAATTGCGTGACGGCTTTTTGTTGGTTGAAGATGCAACTGAATTTTTGCAAAAAACACAGGAAGATGTCTGGGTGCTGGGTGGAGCGGCTTTATTTGCAAGCACGTTGGATTTGGCAGATGAATTGTACTTAACTCAGCTACATGCTGATTTTGATTGTACTAAATTTTTCCCGATCTTCCAGCCGGGCTTTACGCTAGTCCAAAAGGGTGCTGACCTGACCCAAAATGGCATTACCTTTCATTTTGAAGTATGGAAAAGAATTAAGCGGGCGTAACACTTAAATCGGATCTATAAGGATTGCTTGAATTTCTGTATAATTCATAGCGATATAAGTAGGAGGGAGCTCTTTTAATCATATTATGACAAATAAGTCTCCCGTTAAATCCACCGGTACGCTCAAGCGTAGCCCCAAAAATCAATCATCTTCAGGAAAAGATATTCGTGACAATATTTTTTCTACCAGCGAGCGATTTTATGAACAAGTACTAGAAAGCATGAAAGAGGGTGTTAGCCTGTCTGACGAATCGGGGGTGATTATTTATACTAACCCGGCAGAAGACGAGATATTTGGGTACTCGCGCGGGGAACTTATTGGCCAGCATGTGACGGTGCAGAATACTTATAACCCCGCACAAAATAAAAAGATTGTCAGCGAGGTTATACGGCAATTAAAGAAAAAAGGCGTCTGGCAAGGTGAGTTCAGTAATCGCAAAAAGGACGGCTCGCCTTTTATTACATGGGCTAAAATCACGGCCTTAGCGTTAAACAACAAGAATTACTGGCTATGCGTCCAAGAAGATATTACGGACAAAAAGAAAGCTGCGGATAGGCTACGACAAAATGAAGAACGCTATCAGACGCTAATTGAAAAAAGTTCTGACATTATTGCTTTATCAGATTCAGAAGGCAATTATACCTATGTCAGTCCTGGGATCAGGAAGGTGCTTGGTTATACACCGGAAGAATTTGTAAAAATAAATGGGTTTAAGTTAATGCATCCCGACGAGTTGTCTTACATAGGCCAGAAGTTCCAAAAACTTCTAGATAACCCTGGCACGTCGGAGACAATTGAAATGCGCGGCCGCCATAAAAATGGGTCATGGCGATGGATTGAGGCTACGGCCACAAATTTACTGAGTGACCCCAAAATCGGTGCTATAGTATCTAACTTTCGCGATATCAACGAGCGAAAACAATCGCACGATTCAGTAACACAACTGGCGCATAGGAACCAACTTATCTTGGAATCAGCCGGAGAAGGAATATATGGGCTTGATATACAAGGAAAAATAACGTTTATAAATCCGGCTGCCGCCAAAATGCTTGGCTACAAAGACAAGGAGCTTTTAGGCAAACCTGCCCATTTTGTGATTCACTCAAAAAAACCCGATGGCAGTGCCTATGCCAAAAAGGACTGCCCCATCTATAAAGCCCTGCGTGACGGAACAGTCCATATGATCGATAATGAAGTGTTTTGGAAAAAAAATGGTGCCAGTTTCCCGGTGGAATATACCAGTACGCCCATAGCCGAAAAAGATAAGCTGGTTGGCGCGGTTGTTACATTTCAGGATATCACCGAGCGCAAGAAAACCGAGGAAAGACAAATATTTTTAGACAAAGTCGGTGATGCCTTGTTCGCTAGCTATGAAGATGATTTAACACTAAAAAGGGTCGCCCAGTTAATTGTGGCTAATATCGCTGATTACTGCCGTATCGTGACGGTGGACGAAGAAAATAATATCAGCGATATCACAGTCAACCATACGGATCCCTCGCAAGTACAGTTGGTTACGGAGCTATATGACCAGTACAAATCGGACGCGGACACTACCCATGGTGTACATAAAATATTAAAAACCGGCAAAGCCGAGTTAATGGCTGTCATTGATGAAAAAGTATACCGCACGATAAAAAACAACCCGAAGCTCCTTAAAATAGTAAAATCGATTGGCCTAAAATCATATATGGGCATACCGTTAGTAGTCCACGGCAAAGTAATAGGCGCGATTACTTTCTCGTCGGTGGCGCCAGGGCGAATATATGACAAAGACGACCTTGGGTTCGTCCAGGAACTCGGGAGGCGGATTGCTTTAGCCTTGGACAATGCCAGGATGTATAGAGAAACCGAAAGGTCTCGGCAGGAGGCTGTAGGTGAACGGCAGCGGCTGCATGAACTCTTTATGCAGGCGCCGGCTGCCATTGGTGTCACTCGTGGCAAAGACCATGTGTTTGAATTTACCAACCCTTTGTATATGAAATTGGTTGGCAGAAAAGAAAGCCTAATTGGCAAGAGTGTACGTATGGCCTTTCCGGAACTAAAAGGACAGGGCTTTTTTGAATTATTAGATCAAGTGTATACGACCGGTGAGCCTTTTATTGGTACTGAAATGCCACTCAAACTTGAGCGACAGGATACGGGTAAAGTGACAGAGGGATACGTGAACTTTGTCTACCAGCCATTCAAAAATAGTAAGGGCAAGGTGCAGGGTATCATGGCCCATGCAGTAGATGTAACTGAACAAGTGCAAGCCAAGCAAAAACTGCTGGACAGTGAGGAACGTTTTACATTGGCTCAACAGGCTGCCAATATTGGTACATTTGACTGGAACATTAAGAGTGGGGAGTTTCTGTGTACCCGGCAGCTGGAAATTATTTATGGCTTGAAAGCCGATGGGTTTGCTCATAAATACACCAATTGGCTCAAACGTATACATGAGGATGACCGAGCCAGGGTTAAGCACGAACTGCACGACGCCACAAATGGTAAGGATCTTGACAGCGAATTCCGAATTGTCCAACCGGACGGAAGTGTGAAATGGATTGCTATTAGGGCCAGCGTTTTCCACGATGATAAAGGCCGTCCTGAACGCCTATTAGGCATCAATCGGAATGTTACCAAGCGAAAACTAGCCGAAGAAGCATTGCGTGATAGCGAGGAACGGTTCCGTTCGTTAGCTGATTCTATGCCCCAGATTGTTTGGACCGCCCGCCCTGATGGTTACGTGGATTATTACAATAAACAATGGTACGAATATACCGGTTTCAAGACAGGCAAGGACGACCAAAGCTGGACGACCGTACTGCACCCTGACGATGAACACCTCTGTATGGATGCCTGGTATGAGTCAGTACGGACAGGTAAGCTTTACCAGATAGAATATAGGTTTAAAGACCGCCAAAAGCCGGGAAAATACCGTTGGTTTTTGGGCAGGGCCCTACCCGTTAGAGACAAAACGGGCAAGATTGTCAAATGGTTTGGAACGTGTACTGATATTGATGATTTGCACCGGACAATTGCACGTAAGAATGAATTGGAAAAAATTACCACTGCGCTTACCGCCCAGCGTGCTCAGCTGGTGCTTCTTAATAAAGCCAAAGATGAATTTATTTCAGTCGCGTCGCACCAGTTGCGCACGCCAGCTACCGGGGTAAAGCAATATCTAGGTATGACTTTAGAAGGTTACGCTGGCGAGCTAACACCACAGCAAGCGACTTTTTTACGACAGGCTTACGAGAGTAATGAGCGCCAGATAAATATCATAAATGATTTGTTACGAGTAGCTAAAGTTGACGCCGGCAAAGTCATTCTAGTTAAGCAGAAAACGGATTTAGTGGCCATGGCCGAGAATATTATTCATGAGCAAAACTCAAAGTTTACTGACAGGCAACAAACTGTCTTATTTGCCCATGACCAACCATTACTTAAGGCTCAAATAGATGCGGATAAAATTCGTATGGTTATTGAAAACATAATTGATAATGCGAGCAAGTACACACCCCATGGCTGCACAATCAAAGTAAAGGTATTCAAGCTCCAAGATAATATTTGTGTTAGCGTAAAGGATGAAGGGGTAGGTGTCCGCCAAAAGGACATAGAAAAAATGTTTCATAAATTTTCACGCCTGGACAACCCGTTATCCATAAAAGTAGGGGGTACTGGCTTAGGCCTTTACTGGGCAAAGAAAATTATTGATTTGCATGGTGGCACAATTGAGGTAGATTCGGAGCTCAAGAAAGGCACGCTCTTTACAATAAAAATCCCAATTTCGTAATTGTGCACTATAATCCCCCGAATGATAGTTCCGACTAAGGAAGTTGTACAGCGAGATGGACTACCCCGCTTTTCAAATACAGGTGGTCAAGGATGTGATCTAATGATCAAGTGGTAGCCGTCCAACATGTGGGTCATCTACTCCATTAAAGTCAATGTTCATCTTTTCTGCTTCGCTCAATGTGGGGGGTAAGGGCTGTGCCATGTTCCACAGAATTTTATAAAGTGCACGCTGCGTGTCTGCGAACTGTGAGCTTTCAATTTCAAAACCCGATATTTCTACATTCTTCAAATAAACCTGGGCGTAAATGTTATCGTAAATTAAAGTGTCACCTTTTATATTTAGATATTTTTGATCCAGAAAGCGGAGATCCTTAACTTTAGTTCTAGCAATGGGAGAACCAGGATAGTTAAAACGTTTGATGGATTGCCATGTAGCTGGGTTTGTATTCATAAGCACATGCTCTTTGATGTCACGTTTTTTTGATTCAACCACGAAATTTTCGTAAAATTTCTTCCCAACATAACGGGCGCGTCCATAATCACTGTAAATATAAGCCGTGCTCTTAGCCTTTAGGCTATTCCAGAATATTTGCCGAGCACCCGAACGCCCTTTGTAATAACGGATCTTTGTAAGGTTAGTTGTGCTTGCGGCAGAAGCGAGATTGA
>DATLEQ010000027.1:0-3732 GCA_035525115.1 Candidatus Limnocylindrales bacterium | reverse complement strand
GTGATCATCGGCAATTTAAATATTGTAATTTTATCTGGCAAAACCATGCTGTAATTGCCATTCCTCTTCGTGAGCGGTATGCCCTCATATAACCCAAACAGCGTTTCATGGCATGTTAGCTTAAGCTTTTCACGTTGTTCTGGACTAGGCTCATCGTCGTAAGTGACGGCGACGTTGTTTAAACGCTTAATGTATTGTTGCGGCAGTTCATCCATAGACTCATTAATAAGCGCTTCAAATTGTTCGTCTGAAATATCCATAAATGCTTAACAAGTTAAGCATAGTACAATTGCTAATTCCAGCTTTTTATTTATTGAGTCGCTTGCGTTTATTGGGGTCGAGTTCTCGCTTGCGTAAGCGCAGGGATTTAGGCGTCACTTCTAACAGTTCGTCGTTTTCCAAAAAGTCCAAGCATTCCTCAAGGCTAAAAATTACCGGAGGTGTCAGCTGGACCACGCCGTCAGAGGAACTGCTGCGCATATTTGTTAGGTGCTTGGCTTTGCACACATTCATTTCCATGTCTTCTTGCCGTTTATTAAGTCCAACGATCTGCCCGGCATAGACCTTGACAGCCGGGCCGACAAACACAAGGCCACGCTCCTCGGCGGTTTGTAATGAATAAGGTGTGGTAATACCGGTTTCATATGCAATAAGGACACCGTTGCGCAATTGCTGCAAAGGGGCGCCGAGCGGCTGGTAGCCTACCATGAGGCTATTCATAATAATGGTGCCCTTGGTGTTGGTCAGCAAAATATTGCGCATACCCAGCAGTGCACGGGTAGGTAGTTCATATACCAATTTGGTCACGCCCTTTGGGCTCGCAAACTGCTCTTTCAATGTAGCGCGGCGGGTACCAAGCTCCATCTGGACGGCGCCGACATGTTCGGCCGGTACTTCTATAATGACTTCTTCGATAGGTTCCTCAGTAATACCATCCTTTTCTCGGGTTACGACTTGCGGGCGGCCAACTTCAAATTCATAGCCCTCACGGCGCATCGTTTCTATCAATACGCTCAGGTGCAATTCACCGCGTCCTGACACCAAAAAGCCAATACCCTGCTCCTCAACACGTAAACCTACATTGACTTCAAGCTCTTTTTGCAGCCTCTCCCCTATCTGGCGGCTGGTAGTAAATTCACCCTCTGTTCCCTTAAACGGACTGGTGTTAGGACCCAGATAGATTTTTAATGTGGGTGCCTCTACTTCCATAACTGGCAAAGCTTCCGGCTCAACCACATCGGCTACCGTCTCACCAATCTGCGCCTCTGTTATGCCCGTTAGCTGTACAATGTCACCGGCCACGCCGCCGGCAACTTCAAATTTGCTTACCCCATGGCTCATATAAACATTGTCAATACGCGCTTTGGTTTGTGACCCGTCTTTTTTACATAATATAACGGTATCACCTGCCCTGACACTGCCCCGCGTAATCCTGCCGATGGCATACTTTCCCTTAAAGCTATCCCAGGCTAACGCCGTCACAAGCATTTGGAACGGTTTATCGGCTTCTATATGAGGCGCTGGTATATGTTCAATAATGGCTTCAAAGATACAGGACAGGTCAGCCTCTGCTTCGGCATTTGTTGGCGGCTGCTTCCAGGCCTTGCCGGCACGCCCGATTGCGTAATAGACAGGGTAGTGCAGCTGGTCCTCGTGTACGGCTAACTCCAGGAATAAATCGGCCAGCTCATCCTCTACCTCGGCGATACGCCGGCCATCTTTGTCAATTTTATTGATAATAACTATTGGCTTCAGCTCCGCCGCCAGGGCTTTTCCAAGCACGAATTTGGTCTGCGGCATCGGGCCTTCCTGGGCGTCAACGATCAGCAAACAACCATCAGCCATATTAAGCGTCCGCTCAACCTCGCCGCTAAAATCGGCGTGGCCTGGAGTATCAATAATATTAATGCGGTAGTCATCATGCTGGACAGCCGTAACTTTAGCGGTAATGGTAATGCCCCGTTCGCGTTCTTGGTCACCGCTGTCCATAATCAACTCTTGGCTCATTTCCGCCTGGTTGTCCCGAAAAGTTTGCGATTGCTTTAACAAGCCATCTACCAAGGTAGTTTTACCGTGGTCAACATGGGCAATTATCGCAATATTGCGTATTTTGGTTGGATCTTGTAGTTTGTCGGCCATAAATCTAAAAAAGCGCCGCATTTACCAGCGCTAACTTAATATTTATTATAACATAAGCATAAAATCCATTCAATAGTAAATCGCCTGTTTAATGGTTACTCTTACTTATAGGCCGTCGGGCATGCTGGTTTATTTTGTTATCCGAACAGCGCATACTAGAACACATGAACGAGCCTTTGGCAGAACGCATGAGACCGGAGCAACTAGCCGATGTAGTCGGCCAAGAGCATTTGGTAGCCGATGGGCGAATTATTAAAGAGATCATCGCCAGCAAACAGCCGACTAGCCTGATATTGTGGGGCCCGCCTGGATCGGGCAAAACGACGTTGGCCAGGATTATTGCTATGGAAACGGACGCCGAGTTTATAGAACTTAGCGCTGTAACGTCGGGCAAAGCCGATGTAACCAAAGTTATAGAACTCGCCAAGGCCAACCAACGTCTCGGCCAACGTACTATATTGTTTGTAGACGAAATCCACCGGTTCAATAAGGCACAGCAAGACGCCTTTTTACCACATGTAGAAAACGGCACCATTATATTGATTGGCGCCACCACCGAAAATCCCAGTTTTGAAGTTATTAACCCCCTTTTAAGCCGCAGCCGGGTACTGGTGCTGGAGCCGCTTGACAAGGCATCTATTACCACTGTTATCGGACGGGCGGCTAAAAAGCTAAAACTAAGCGCCAAACAGTTGCCCAAAGCCAGCACCGATCTATTGGCCGAACTATCTGCCGGTGATGCCCGTGTGGCGCTTGGAAACCTTGAGCTGGCCCTGCAGCTAGCAGCAGATAAACCTATTACCCCTGCTATTGTGGAAACTGCCGCCCAAAAACGAATACCAGGCTATGATAAGGCCGGCGAGAACCACTACAACATTATTAGCGCGTTTATAAAATCTATGCGCGGCTCTGACGCTAATGCCGCTCTTTACTACCTGGCACGCATGTTGCAGGCCGGTGAAGACCCTAAGTTTATTGCCCGCCGCATGGTCGTGTTTGCGTCAGAAGACGTTGGCATAGCGGCCTCGCCTGCACTTAACCTGGCTGTCGCTACATTCCAGGCCGTGGAGCGCCTTGGCATGCCAGAATGTCAATACAACTTATTCCACTGCGCAACCGTGCTAGCCAAATGCGAAAAATCACGGGTGGTTGCTGATGCTATGAACCAGGCACTGCGTGCAGCCCGAGATAACCCCGACCTTCCCGTCCCCCTACACCTGCGTAATGCGCCGACAAAACTCATGAAAGACCTCGGCTACCAGAAAGGCACCAAATGGGAGGCGGGCTTTAGGCACCCGGAAGGTTTTTTGCCTGACAATATCCAAGACCTCGAACTTTTTTAAGCTACCGCATTGAGGAAATGTCCATAGATCGTCTCTATAGGCACGTCCAGGGCGCGGTCGGGTGGCAGCCCGGTTGGCTCTGTTGATAACGGAATCAGGGCCGGACAACGGGTGTGGACACCGATTGGGGGTATATTCATATATCTAATAGCTTCGCTGTAGGCAGGCTCGATAACATCAAACCGCTCCTGTTCTATGTCCAAGCCCATAACCAGCTGGCCGGTAGCATGGTCATAGCCATGGTCAAAAA
>DATLEQ010000025.1:0-44194 GCA_035525115.1 Candidatus Limnocylindrales bacterium | reverse complement strand
TTTGTCTACATCAGTTTCGGCAATCCTATGGAGTACACCGTCAATACGAAACCTAATGCGTGCATGATCGCGCTGCGTTTCAAGGTGGATATCAGATGCGTTTAAGCGATGGGCTTGCTGTACCAAATAAGCTAACATATCGCCGGCTTTTACTTGCGCCAAAATGGCCGAAACCTGACGGATTTGCTCTTCGCTGCCTGCCGAGCTTAGTGCGATCTCATGATACTCAACTGTTTTAGGGGGATCATACAGCTTCATGTACTCACGAAAACCTGTATCAGATATAAGCGTAAAGCCGACCCTTTGGTCTAAAAACTGCTGCCGCAGCATCGCCATTGTCTGTTGTGATGTTGTATTAGTTACGCCAAAGGTTATATTATGGTCATCAGCAATAAGCGGGATGACACGGAGCGCATAGAGGTCATGGATGGTTAACAGGTCTTTATAGAGATGTTTTGTCGCAATACCTGAGGTGTCGGTATAGGCCAAACCCAAAATTTGAGCACGGCGTTCTGTGTTTATTTCTTCGTCACGGCGGGCATCTTGACTCATCTAGTTACCATTTAACCATAAGCACTAGCCACTACCAACAAATATGAATACACTGTGTCCATGTCCAGACGCGTTGCGCTGATTGTCCATAATGTTCGGAGTTGCCATAACGTCGGTTCATTACTGCGTACCGCCGAAGGCCTTGGGCTGGAAATGGTTTACTTAACTGGTTATACTCCCTATCCGCTTATTGGTTCCGATGAACGCTTACCTCATATTGCCTTAAAATCCCATCGGCAAATTGAAAAGACTGCATTGGGTGCGGAGCTCACCTTGCCCTGGAGACACCGCCATGAAATACTGACTGCTATTGCTGAACTTAGACAGGCTGGCTTTGTTGTGGCTGGTTTGGAGCAGACAGCACAAAGCATAAACTTAACCACATGGGTACCACCGCAACGGGTTGCCATAATTGTGGGGCGTGAAACGTTTGGCATGGAGCCTGAGACATTACAGCTCTGTGACACTGTTGTCGAAATACCCATGCGCGGCCGTAAAGAGTCATTTAATGTAGTCCAAGCTGCTGCCATGGCCTTATACCATTGTGTGTTTGCGAAATAATCAAAATATAGTTACACTTAATGCTTATGCACCATAGGCCGCACAAAATACGTGCGCTTAGCAAACCAAAACACATCCATAAACATGAACGCCGACACTATTGGCCATATATTCCTGTTTTATTGCTGTTAATCGCTACCTTCCTAGTTAGTACGCTGCAGCCGATACACGATAAAAATGTATTGGCTTATGCCACCAATATGAGCATTGACCAGCTACTCGTGGCCACCAATGAGCAGCGCAAGCAAAACAGTGCCTCAGAGTTGCTACTTAACCCTAGCCTATCGGCGGCTGCGCAGGCGAAGGCTAATGACATGGTAGCCCGTAATTATTGGTCACATAATACGCCTGACGGAGAAGAACCATGGGTCTTTGTTAATAAGGAGGGCTACAAATATTTAAAGGCAGGCGAGAACTTAGCCTATGGATTCAAGACAAGTAACGATACTGTCGTAGGCTGGATGAACAGCCCTTCTCATCGCGACAATTTGCTTGACACTGATTTTAATGAAGTAGGGTTTGGTTTTGCAAATGGCGTCAATTATAACAATACCGGCCCCGAAACTGTCGTGGTAGCGATGTATGGTAAGCCGCAAGTATTAGCCAGCGCTAACCAGGCTCCAGTGGCTCCTCCCACGGCCGCACCAACTGAACCACGAACCCAACAGAATGCGCCCATCGTCACCCCTCCTACAGCCGCACCTAAACCTCAACCAGATAAGTCACAGAATTTGCCCGTTACAACCGAGCAAACAACTGTAAACGAACCGCGGACAATGGCAATAGTAAAAGGCCAAACTATTACGGGCGGGAAAGCGCCCTGGGTCTCGTTCGTAGGCGGGTTGGCGGTCGGCATAGCATTGGTAGTGTTGCTCATTAAACATGCAGCTGGCTTAAGGCACGTATTAAGAGATGGTGAACGCTTCGTTTTACATCATCCTCTGCTAGATACTGTCCTCGTAAGCTTAGTACTACTAGGCACTATTTTGTCAAAGACCACGGGTTTTATACGCTAAGCTCATGATCCGAGCCAGCTACTGTAGCTTGACGTGTTCATGACCCACTATGGTACGCAAACTTTCAATACCGTCGTCATGGGCTATCCTGCCCGGCAAACGTATGATTTGCCTTTGAGCTTCACCTATTACTAAAACTACCTCGGTTTCGCCTGGGTGAGCATCAATCGTTTGTTTTAAAGAAAGCAGTTTGTCTTGATTAGCACTAGATAGCAGGCGTATATATACCCGTTGTGGCGTCACGGCCGCTGTTAACTTCGGCTTTTTTTGCCTCCCACCTTTAGGCATAGGCGTTTTCTTGCCAGTGGCTTGGTAGGCGGCAGCTTGTTCGGCTGTAACCTCACGGGCATCGTCCACCAACATCTTGATTTCCTCCGTAACGTTGCCATCCTTATCCTGAGAGGTGATTTTGCCCTTTGCCAAAATAATTCGATCACGCTCCCATATACCTAACGTTTGCTGATATATGTTAGGAAATAATATCAGTTCTATTTCACCAAACTGGTCAGCTAATTTTACAAATGCCATTTTTTGACCGTTTCTGGTGGTAATTTCTCTCACATCAGTAATATTGCCGCCAGCACTTAATGATTTGCCGTCATGCTCAGGCTTAACGGTATGCAGTGGAACAGTTTGCTCGGCCAAAAAAGTTTCATACGAGGCTAAGGGGTGTTGGCTTAGATAAAGGCCCAGTAACTCTCGTTCCCAAACCAGCTGTTCACGCTGGCTGAAGCTGGTTACCGATTCGTTCAGCTTAAGGCTTGGCCTGGTATTTTCACCGCTTATCGACCCAAAAAGATCCGTCTGGCCACTCGTTGCATCTTTCTGAAGTTTATTTGCATAAGCGAGCAGCACATCCATGTTATGGATTAGTACTGATCGATCTGCAAAATGATCGAAAGCCCCTGCCTTAATAAGGCTTTCCAATGCTTTTTTGTTAACAGTACGTACATTCACACTACTAAAATAACTCTCTAGACCATCAAATTTGCCTAGTGATTTTCTGGCTCGCAGGATTTCTTCAACCGCGCCCGAACCAACGTTTTTTATTGCCCGCAATCCAAACCGGATTTGGTTCTTGCCCGGAACGACAGCAAACTCATTAAAAGATTCATTAATGTCAGGCTGCAAAACTTCAATACCCATATGTTTACATTCTGTTATTTCAATGGCTAACCTATCAATGTCATCATAGTCGCTGGTCATCAGGGCAGCCATAAACTCGGCAGGGTAATTTGCCTTTAAATAGGCGGTCTGGTAGGCGATCATGGCGTAGCAAGCCGAGTGTGCTTTAGGAAAAGCATAAGAAGCAAAAGCTTCAAGATTTTTCCAAAAACGTTCCATAATGGTACGGTCAGCACTAACAGTCTTGATTGCACCTTCAATAAATTCTGATTTAAACTTTGCTAACACCTCAGGTATTTTTTTGCCAATGCCTTTACGCAAACTATCAGCCTGACCGCCGGTAAATCCACACATCTCTTTGCTGATTTGCATGACTTGTTCTTGATAGGCAATAACGCCATAGGTAGTTTTTAAGGCGGGTTCCATCGCAGGATGAATATATTCAATCTTTTTTAAGCCATGCTTACGGGCGATAAAATCATCTATCCACTGCATGGGGCCGGGCCTGTAGAGTGCGTTCATGGCAATAAGGTCATCAAAAACAGTCGGCTTGAGTTGTCTTAAATATCGCTTCATGCCAGCTGATTCAAACTGAAATACACCCGTGGTATCACCGGCCTGGAAGAGTTGGTAGGTTTTTTTATCATCAAGGGGTAGTGTGCCAATATCAATATCCTTGCCATGTACGCGTTTGATAATCCTTAAGGCATTCTTGATGATGGTTAAGTTAGATAGGCCTAAAAAGTCCATCTTTAAAAGCCCGAGTTCTTCTATAGGCCCCATTGGATACTGTGTCGTGATGACACCTTTTTGAGCCATTTCTAACGGTACGAACTTTACAATATCATCGGGGGCGATTACCACCCCGGCAGCATGTACACCGTGGCTGCGTATGGTACCTTCAAGGCGTATAGCCTGGTCTAACACTATTCGCGAAGTTTCGTTTGACTTGTATTCGGCCTTAAGTTCCTGGTTTTCTTGTAGTGATTTCTCAAGCGGGATATGACGTCCCTGAACTGGCTGTGGAACCATTTTGGCTAGCCTGTCGGCATCAGCGTAAGGTACTTGTAAAACTCGTGCTACGTCACGAACAGCGTTGCGCGCCTGCATTCTTCCGAAGGTCACAATGTTTGCCACCCGATTACTCCCATATCTTTCAACGCAATATTGGATTACTTCGTCACGTCGTGTGTCCTGAATGTCCACATCAAAGTCGGGCATGCTAATACGGTCCGGATTCAAAAATCTCTCAAATAGCAGGTCATATGTGAGCGGATCAAGCTCCGTGATGCGTAGCGCATAAGCCACGATTGAACCCGCACCGCTGCCTCTCCCCGGGCCAAACACAATGCCCTGGTTCTTGCCCCAGTTTATAAAGTCTTGGACAATTAAGAAATAGCCGTTAAAGCCCATCCTATCTACTACACCTAGCTCATATTCAGCACGTTCAATGATATTGGCGTTTAATTTCTTTTTTAAATCTGTTATCGACAATTTTTCAATTTCTTTAGCTGAAGTTTTTGGTGCATACCGGCGCACTAAGCCCTGGTAGGTCAATTTGTCTAAGTAACTTTTTTCAGTTTCCTTTTCAGGTACCGGAAACTGAGGGATGTGGTAACTGCCAAGCTTAATTTCAACTTTGCAGCGATCTGCAATACCCCCTGTGTTCGTAATCAGGTCAGGATGTTTTGCGCCCCATCTTGCAATAATCTCGGCAGGCTCCGTAACATGCAAAGGAAATTCTTTCAGCGTCATCCGCTTTGGGTCACTTAAATATGATCCGGTGCCGACACATAACAAAACTTCATGGGCGTCTTGGTCCTCATGACGTAAATAGTGGGCATCCGCAGTGACAACCGCAGGTATATTAACTTCGGCGGACAGCCGTAAAATTTGGTCATTAATGTCTTGTTGCTGTTGGCTATGCATTGGATTTTTAGGATGTCCGTGGTCTTGAACTTCTAAATAGTACCGGTCACCAAATATCCTTTTGTACCACAATGCAGTCTCTTTGGCCTGGGCGTATTGCCCTTCTTTTAAGGCATTGCCAATTTCTCCACCCATACAAGCGCTTAATATTATGAGCCCTTCGTTATATTGTTCTAACAAGTCATGGTCAATCCGTGGATAGTAATAAAATCCATCAATATTAGCAATCGTAGACAGCCGCATAAGATTTTTATAGCCGACTTCATTCATGGACAAAATGATCAAATGGTAGCGATTTTTGTCTTTGGATGGGTCTTTATCGGTATGTTTACGGGCAGCGACGTATGTTTCAATTCCTATCAGCGGCTTTATCTCGTGGTTTACAGCTTCTTTATAAAAATCAATCGCCCCAGACATGTTCCCATGGTCTGTCATAGCAACGGCCTTCATACCTTGCCCTGAGGTAAAGTCCATTAATTGGCTGACCCTCGTTAAGCCGTCCAGCAAGCTATATTGTGTATGGTTGTGCAGATGCACAAAATCACTAGGTTCAATTTTTTTTGCCACGACTTTTCTGCCCTCGTTTGTACTTTCTATTTTACCCCAACTATATCAAAACCACTGAGACTTATAATTACAACGTTACTTCTGTCGTGTTTGAACCGTTTGGCGGACGTTATTTGACAACCTTTCAAGGAAAGGAACGTGGCTAAATAGGGAGAGCATCCAAAGCACGAGTCCAACCAATATAGTTGCCCCTAGCACTCCTCCCAGGCCTGACAGCATGCCCTTAATAAAGCTCATTTTGTAACTTTGGTTACGGTCAGCATAACCGGACTCGTAAATATTCTGCAGCATTTTACCCAAATCCTCGTAGGAGGGTTTGGGTTTATTCTGCTTTTTTCGCTTGAGGTTTAGTGGCATATTGCTTTAAGTGCTTAATCGCTGCCTTGACGTCATCAAGTGCTTTTTGCAAATCCCTATCTTCTGCTTCGCCCTCATGGATAGCAGATAAAACGACACGTGTTTTCAAACGGACGTTATTTGCCTTTTCAAGGGCCTTTTTTAATTCATCATTGGCTTTGTGCTTTGAGCTCTTGGCCATCTCAGATGCGTCATTAACTAGTTTCGTGAGTTCACCATGTGCATTTTTTAGCTTTCGTTCTGCTTCGCCCTTAGCTTTTTGGGCAGCAGTACGTATATCTTTACGCGTTTCGCGTCCGCTTTTAGGCGCTGTCAGTAGACCTGCAACATATCCGGCCGCAGCAACCAGTACGGTACCGACTGCAATATTGCGTTTGTTACTCATAGTCATGCCTCCCTGATTTCTTACGTTTAAGCACTACGCTCGTGATATTAGCAAATAGCTTCCCAATAGCAGCAGGGCCGGCTGTATATTTGAAGAATTCGCCAATATTCTCAGCCGTATCTGCCAGCTTTTCAGCTTTTTCCGATATGCGCTTTAAATGGTCCAGTAACTGAATAATCTTGGTCAATGCAAAGATGCCCAACAGTAAAAATAAAGCCAGCATGACCCCTAAGATTATGACTAGAATTTGCTGAGCGTTCTCCATACGTATTTCCTATTGTATCACTCTTTGCAAGTACTCCCGAAACTCATCTTTAATTTCATCATTTTTTAGGGCGAAGTCAACCACCGTTTTTAAATAATCCAGCTTATTGCCCGTGTCGTAGCGGACACTGTTTTTGATGTTACAGCCATAAAATAATTTACCATCATTTAACATGGGCTGGATAACATTATCCGTTAAGTAAAATTCCTGGTCACCGCTGAGGGCTTTTTGACCGCTTTCCAAATAATCAAAGACGTCGGCTGTTAATAAATACCCTCCAACGCTACCAAAATCAGAAGGGGCTTGAGCCCGGCCGGGCTTTTCAACGATACTACTCATCTTTAAAACGTCAGGTCTGATAAGGTCACCTCCTAGTACGCCGTAACGGTCGTATTGCACATCAGACGTTAGTCGGATAGAAGGCAAGATAGCGCCGCCGGTTTCTTCATACAAACCAATCATTTGTGTATAACAGTTTGGGTCCGCCACAATAAGGTCATCCGCAAAAACATAAATAAAAGGCTCGTTACCTATGAGATGGTGAACATTAATAAGCGGCGTTGCCGTACCATATGGTCCCTTTTGGCGCACGTACACAAAATTTGCAAGGTCCGATATCTTTTGCGTTTCTTCAAGCAGCTGCAACTTATTGCCTTGTTCCAGGTTGGCACGTAAATCACCGCTGATATAGTCAAAATGGTCTTCAATTGACCGCTTGTGGTACCCTGTCACAATTACGATATCTTCAATACCGGCAGCAACCAGCTCTTCTACAATGTATTGAATAATCGGCTTGTCAACAATTGGCAGCATCTCTTTGGGCATCGCTTTTGTCTGAGGCAAAAATCGTGTCCCAAACCCTGCAGCAGCAATGACTGCTTTTCTAACTTTAGGCAATGTCATGCACTGATTGTATCACGCATGGATAAACCCTTTAACAGTTTAAAAGGCTCAGCCTAAGCCCTAGATTCCAAGCTGTTTTTTGATAAGTTCTTTTGCAAGGCCAGGGTTGGCTTTGCCCTGTGATAGCTTCATGACTTGTCCAACTAAAAAGCCAATTGCCTTTATCTCACCATTTTTTACATCTGTCGCTGCCTGAGGATTATCGGCTAGTACTTTGCCGACAATGGCAGCTATTTCGCCTTCATCGGATACCTGTAATATATTTTTCTCGGTTGCAATTTTCTCGGGACCGCCACCTGTTACGACCATCTCGCTTAAGATCACCTTGGCGCCCGTAGAGCTCACTTTGTTAGAGCCTGCCATTTCTGCCAATACTATAAGATCGTGAGCATTTAACTTTAGGTTTTCCCATGACATGTCCTCGTTGGTTAGCAGCCCCTGAACCTCTGTTACCAACCAATTAGCAATGCGCTTGACAATGTCGCTATTACACCCGCTGTCAAGTAGAGTAATAATGAGCTTGCCTGCCGGCATTTCTTCTATCAGGGTTTCAATAGCTGACTGGTCAATAGCAAGCTCGCTCAGGCGTTCCCTTAACCGAGCCGGCAGTACGGGCATGACCGCTGCAACTGTCTCAATTGCCGTATCACTCAGTTCAACGGGTGGTATATCGGGATCTGGGAAGTATCTATAGTCGTGGGCGTCCTCTTTACTGCGTTGCGAGAATGTCTTTTGCTTTGCGTCATCCCACCCGCGGGTCTCCTGGATGATGGATTCGCCCTTTTCAAGTTGCTCAATCTGCCGTTTGATCTCATAATCAGTCGCTTTCTCTACGCTACGAAAGCTATTTAGGTTTTTAGTTTCAGTACGTAAGCCAAGCTGCCCAGTTTTGCTTACGCTCACATTGACATCAAAACGCATATTGCCTTGGTAGAGATCCGCATCTGATACCCCCGCATATCGCATTAACAGCCACAGCTCGCGGGCGTAAAGCTTGGCCTCTGCCGGCGAATGGATATCTGCCTCAGACACAATTTCTAGAAGTGGTGTGCCAGCCCTATTCAGGTCTACTAAGCTAAAGTCTTTGCCGGCGGGGTGGGTACTCTTGCCGGCATCTTCTTCAATCTGTACCCTATTGATACGAATGCGCCGCGTCTCTTTGCCGATTATTAGGTCTACGTGCCCCCCGACAATGATTGGATGGCTTAATTGGGTAATCTGATAGCCTTTAGGTAAATCCGGATAAAAGTAGTGCTTACGCTCAAAGTGGCTATACTTTTGCGGCTTGGTGTTGAACGCAAAGGCCACCTGCATGGCATATTCAACAGCTTTTTCATTTAGGACAGGCAGCGCGCCTGGCATGCCAAGGCAGATGTGGCTGATAAGCGTATTTGGCGCGGCATCGCGCGCATCGTTGTTAACCGCTGCAAATAACTTCGTCCGCGTCTTAAGCTGGACATGGCACTCAATGCCAATGGTAGGCACGTATTGCTCAAGGATTTCGCTGCTCACCACTGGGCAATGCTCCTATGTCTTTTAATGCCTGCCGAAAGCCCATGAGGGCGTCTTTAACATCGGTTTCTTTTAACTTAAGGTCGCTTTGCGCGGCGATTTTTTTGGCAAGGTTATGCGCAAACCATACATTGTCATTATCACTCAATAAGCGTTGTGCCGCTACCAGCCGGGCGCCCATAGTCCTGCCCTTAAGCTTACGTTTTTTAAGTGCTATATCAAGCAACTTGTCAGCTTCTAGGATGGCCAAAGGCCAGGTAGCTTTATCTTTGCAATATGTTTGAAGCTCTTTCCAGTTAGCAGCGAATTTATCGCCTCTTAAACGCCGGGGCCATTTTTTGTAAGCTGTAAATGAGGCTATGCTTAACCCTACGAGCGCAGCGCAGACTATAAGCGCAAAGGTTACACTCATGCCAACACCCCTTCCGCAGCTTTTGCTAGTGCCAGCAGTTTTTTATCAGCGCGCACCGGCGCGATTAATTGCAGCCCTACGGGGAGGCCATCGCTTGTGCTGGCCGGAATACTTATGGCCGGCAGACCCGCTAAGCTCACGGCTACGGTCATTATGTCCTGCATATACATTTGCAATGGGTCATTAGTGTTCTTTCCAATTTCAAAGGCCGTCGTTGGGGCGACAGGCCCAATTAGAAAATCAACTGTCTTAAACGCCACATCGAACTCCTCAATAAGCTTGGTCCGCAGTTGCTGGGCTTTTTTATAATAAGCGTCGTAATATCCACTGCTTAAAACGTAGGTGCCAATTATAATACGGCGTTTGGCTTCACGGCCAAAGCCTTCGCTGCGTGACCAGTTATAGCTTTCTGTAAGGTTTTTGGCTTCTGACGCCGCATAACCGTAGCGCTGGCCATCATAACGAGACAAGTTGCTGCTGATTTCGGCCGGGCAAATAATGTAGTAGCACGCAAGGGCAAGCGGTAATGACGGCAAACTTACCTCTTGTATTATGGCATCTGCAGCTTTGAGCTTACTAGCCGCTTGGTTTATGCTTTGCTTGACGCCTTCTTCTACGCCGTCACCCATATACTCCTTTATGACGCCGATTTTAGCCAAAGAAAAATCAAAATCTTCAGTCGGCATATAACTGTCGGCGTCACGCTCAATGGTAGTAGCGTCCAGATTGTCTCGGCCTGACATAACATCCAACACATAGGCGGCATCTGCCACCGTACGGGCAAGTGGGCCAATAACGTCCGTGCTGCTGGCCATCGCGACAACTCCGCTGCGCGAGACCAAACCATAAGTAGGCTTAAGTCCGACGGCGCCACTAAAGCTAGCTGGCTGCCTTATAGAACCTCCCGTGTCCGTTCCAACCGCGAAAGGCACCATGTCCAATATGACGGCTGCTGCTGATCCCCCGGATGATCCGCCGGGCACACGGTGAGGGTCATGTGGGTTTTTAGTAACCATAAAGTCACTATTTTCCGTACTGCCGCCATGAGCGAAGGCATCCATGTTTGCCTTGGCGACTACAATGGCACCCGCCGCCTCCAATTTGTTTATAGCCGTAGCCTGATACGGGGCATTAAACCCTTTTAAAATATTACTGGCGGCTGTGGTTTCACCGCCAAACGTCAAAAAATTATCCTTAGCTATAAAGGGCACGCCGGCTAGCGGCCCAATAGTTTCACCTTTGCTCACGCGCTGATCTATTTCTTTGGCGCGCTGCCAAGCCCGTTCGCTCGTTAAACTAATAACAGCCTTAAAGTCACTCTTAGCATCTATCGTATCCAGCGCTTGGGCCACTAAATCCGTTGCCTTAATACGGCCTGCCTGTACGCTGGCAGCCATATCAGCCAGAGGTTGCCATTGGCTGCCCATTAGTCTAGCATCCTTTTAACCTTGATGTGACCGCGCTCAGTTGCCGGTGCATTTTTAAGTAAGTCGGCCGGCGACACGCCATAATCTATCTCTACGTCTGGACGCATTACATTCGCAAGACCACTCACTTGATAAGTTGGCTCAACACCCGTAACGTCCACCGATTGCAGTTGCTCAACGTATCCCAGAATACTACTGATTTCGGCGGCAAATTGCTCGACTTCTTCGTCTGTTAAGTCAAGTCGGGCAAGCCGAGCCAATTTTAATACATCATCCCGTGATAATTTAGCCATTTCCTCGTTAGTATAACAGCTCTAGCTGGTCAGAATCCAGCGCACGACCAGCTCCTTAAGCTTGCGGTATTCCGTTTCCTCGTACTGCATATTGGCAATACAGAACTGTTTGCTGGTAATGTGCGAGCAGAACATGCAATCAGTCAGGTCATAACAATCTTGTACGAACAAACAGTTAGCCACTTTCGCCGACCAAATAACATTAAAGCTATTTGAGCATTGCTTGCTGTCTTCAACCCGGATACAAAAACTGAGCGCATTTGAGCGCTGGCACGCGACTACAAATTCACTGTTATTAGCGGCGTCACTAAATAAAACATTTTTTGATTGGTTAATGTCTAGCGAGCGGTAGACATTCTGTGAGTTATAGATATTATCAGACTCGGAAACATTGCTGCTTTCCAGTTGTCTTTCTGTAGCCATAAAGTTAGTGTCCGCCCACGCCGCTAAAATATCCTGCAAGCTATTTAGCGGCCGCTTAGGGATTAACCAATCATCCACCCCGCTGCGGCTATGGGCATTTTCCATGGTAATAAATTTACTTGGGTTGGTAGATTGGGCCCACGTGGGTTCATTGGTAGTGCTGTCATAAACCTGTTGCGGCAGCCGCACGTCAAAAGCAAACTTTTGCATAGCCTGGTCCAGGCTCAGTGGGTTTTGGTAGCCAAATATTTGTCCTACTATTTTGTCTAGTGTCTGTTTGGCGGCTGCGGCATCCATGATTATTCCTTATCTATTTAACTAATTTTTTACGTGACGATGACTGGCTGGCAAGCAACGAAGCTAGGTTCATAGGCTGGGCGGGAAGTGTAGGCGTAGGTACCGCTGGAGCCTCAGGTATAACAGATACAGCCGGTGATAGTTCTACTGGTATAGTCGTGCTACCCGAGTCCAAACTTACGGCATCCGCCATATGCCCCGTCGCTTCTCGGGTCTCGGCAACCTTGCCTAAAATGGACTGGACATCGTTTTCGCCTAGCAACTCATTACTAAAATACTTTGTTGGTGCATCAGCTTGAGCCGCCTCGTGCATGCTGACAGGGCCTAGTTCGGGGCCAGATCCCTCAATGAACTTGGCAGGCATTTGCGGCCCTGGCTGGTCGTATGTTCGTAACTCCTGGACAGTGCCGGTGGGTACATCATGGTCAGCGTCAACTGTTCGAGCCTTAATGCAAGGTAAGATTTGGCCATCATTACTCAGTCGCAAAAAACATTCCCGCGCGTTGAGGGCGGTCAGCATTTTAACGCGTACTTCAGATTCCTTACTGCCCTTAGCCTTTTCAGCTAACAAGATCTCCTTTGGTATCTCAATGGTCAGGTTGCCTTCCAGGGATCGTGCGTCTTCTTCCGAAACCCGAAATACATAATAATTAGCCACATTTGTAAAAATTGCGTCTTGCAAAGGCTTTTCTATTTGGCCAAAATATTGTTGGGTAAGAAATACGAATAAGTTGTATTTACGTGCTTCTGCTAAGATGCTCGCGAGGGCTGGGTTCTGAACCACCGAGACTTCATCAACAATCAGGATTATCTTTTCATTGAACGTTCGGGCTTGGGCCAGCAAGAATATTTGCTGAATCAGTAACCCAGCCACCGTTTTTACAACCTTTTCGCCCATACTGACTTTATTTAAAGAGAATAAAGTCAGAAAATTACTGCTAATGAGCTTGGACAATGAACTGGTATTTTCGTTTTGTTCGCCAAGTGAAGGCTGCAACTGCATTTCATCCACCAGCGAGACAATGGGCAGTATGGCTTCGTTGTAGCTTTGGGTACGCAGCTCATTAAAGTCGGTCTGAAAAAACTTAACTATATTAGCCGGCACGTATTCTTGAACGTGGTTTAAAATTTGGTTTCGGAACTCAATGTCGGTTAAAAGGCGCTTAAGTTTGTCCAAGGACATGACTTGCGCGGTCATGAGCACAAATAAACTGAAGCGTAATACCCGCTCAACCTTGGGATTATGTTGGTCTGCTAATAATGACTTAAACAATGTGCCGGTAAGTTCTGTGGCTGCGGAAATGTCCGTGCCGGCGCCGCCAAATAACTCTGCCCCGTCATCCTGCCCCTTAAAACTTACGATAATGTTGTCGGGTATTGTTTTAAGGTCGGTTTCTAGTGAAGCGTGCGGGTCAATAACCACAATCCGGTAGTTTTGTTTTAAGCCTTGTGCCGAGCTGAGGCGACTCACGATAAGCTGGATAAGCTTGGACTTGCCGCTGCCGCTGGCACCGATAATAAAAGAGTGCTTATCAAAGTCATAACTCTGTAACGGTAAATAATAGTTTTTGGGCAAGTACGGAAATGTATCTACCTCAAAAACAGCTCCGACATTGTCACTTTGCATTATGTGCATGGCCTTTTGGATGTCTAAGTACTTTGGCTGTTTCTTGCGCAAATATTTAGTGTTTGCAACAAAGTCTACACTCAACAAGGTAGCCGGCAGAAAGAAAAGGGTTTTTTTGGCAGAAGCATGCTGGCCGGCTAGATTCTTAAAGCAAAGCCTAATAGCGGTGTGAGCCTTCTCTGCATTAAATGTTCGTATGGTACAAATAATATGGGTAAGTTCCAGGCTTCGCTTGACTTGGTATTTTTCGCGGAGGTCCAGGAAATTGCCTCCACCGACAAACTGTATAAACCGCTGCTTGCCTGAAGTTCGCGGAATGGCCAGTAGATCAGGCGAAATGGGCCGTAAGACAATATTTTCAATGTTATTGGACAGTAGGCTGACGTCTTTATTTGTCCCTATAAAATAGCGCACTGTACTATTATCGATACTAACTACCAGCTTCCAGCTTTTGAAAAAACCAATATACTGTGATATCCCAAGCAATATTTTTTGCCAGGCATCTTTGTCCAATTTATCTGTCAACAAATAAGCTTCATACCAATGCTGCATGCCGTAGTGTTGATGCTCGGTCATTTGATAGGCATTATAGATCAATTAAATATATGTTCAAACTGCTTGCGCCTCTAACTCTAAAGTAGCTAGAGCTTAGATTTTATACCGGCAATAATATCGCGTAGTTCGGCAGCCTTTTCAAACTCCAAATTTGCTGAGGCTAGCTCCATTTGTGCTGTAAGGTCTTTAATAAGGTGTCCGTATTCGTCTTTAGGGATTTTCTTTAGGTCAAGTTTGGCTTTTTTAGCTTCTTCCGGCAAATCAGGACGCATACCTTTTTCTATGGCTTTGGCAATCCCTGCCGGGGTTATACTATGCTCTTTATTGTAAGCTTCTTGAATGGCCCGGCGGCGCGTAGTTTCATCAATAGTTCGTTGCATACTGCCAGTGATGTGATCGGCGTACATTATGACACGACCCTCAAGATGGCGCGCAGCCCGACCGACCGTCTGTATTAGTGCTTGCTCGCTGCGCAAAAAACCTTCTTTGTCCGCGTCTAGGATAGCTACTAAACTCACCTCCGGCAAATCCAAGCCCTCCCGAAGCAAGTTAATGCCGACAACCACATCATAAACACCAAGCCTTAAATCACGTAAGATATCTGTCCTGTCGAGCGTGTCTACATCACTATGCAAATAAGTGACTTTAACATTAAGTTCTTGCAAATATTCTGTCAGATCTTCTGCCATCCTTTTAGTAAGGGTGGTGACTAAAACACGCTGATGTTTATCGGTTGTATCTTTAATTTCATTTATCAAATCGTCAATCTGGCCTTCAATTGGTCGCACGTCAATCAGCGGGTCTATTAAGCCAGTCGGGCGGATGACTTGTTCTATTGGTTGAGGACTGCGTGATAGCTCGTATTGGGCAGGTGTGGCACTGACATAAACTATCCGGTTAATATGTTTTTCAAACTCAGTAAAAGTGAGCGGGCGGTTGTCTAGGGCGCTTGGCAGGCGGAACCCATGCTCCACCAAGACTTCTTTACGTGCCCTATCGCCATTGTACATACCGCGCACTTGCGGTAACGTCATGTGAGACTCGTCAGCAAATATTAAGTAATCGTCTGGAAAATAATCTAGCAGTGTGGCAGGCTGTTCGCCCGGTTCGCGGTTAGTGAGATACCGGCTGTAGTTTTCAATGCCTTTAACAAAGCCTGTCTCTTCTAGCATTTCCAAGTCAAATCTTGTGCGCTGCTGCAAACGCTGGGCCTCTAGTAGCAAACCGTGTTTATTAAAATAAGCCAGCCGTTCGTCCAACTCTTGTTCAATCTGTCCTAGAGCAATTTTGAGTTTGTCCTGCGGGGTTACATAGTGGCTGCTCGGGAAAACTTTTAAAATGTCCAGTGAACGAACTATTTCGCCGGTAAGGGGATCTATCTGGGTAATCCTATCTATTTCATCGCCAAAAAATTCGGTGCGGTAAGCCGCTTCCTCACCGGCAGGATAAACGTCAATTACGTCACCCCTTACACGGAACGTCCCGCGGTGGAAATCAATGTCATTGCGTTGGTACTGAATATCGGTTAGCTGTCTTAGTAATTTGTCACGGATACGCCGTTCGCCCTTTTTAATAATAACCGCCAAGTTTCCGTAATCTTCCACTGAGCCAATCCCATAAATACAACTAACGCTAGCTACGATGATGACATCACGCCGGGTGAGCAACGCGTCAGTGGCAGCATGGCGCAGACGATCTATTTCCTCATTGATCTGACTATCTTTTTCTATATACGTGTCAGAGCGGGGGATATAGGCCTCTGGTTGGTAATAGTCAAAATAACTGACGAAGTAATGCACGGCGTTGTCAGGAAAAAAACGCCTAAACTCTCCGTAAAGTTGTGCCGCTAAGGTTTTATTATGGCTTAAGATGAGGGTGGGCTTTTGCAAGTTCTGAATAACATTTGCCATAGTAAACGTTTTGCCCGAACCCGTAACACCCAGTAATACTTGTTCTTTGACATTATTATTAAGGTTTTCTGTCAGCTTGGCAATCGCAGCTGGCTGGTCACCCGCGGGTTTATAGTCTGATTTGATTTGCAGTCTTGCCACCTATTAATTGTAACAGGCGTCATTTCAGACTAGTCTGTTGGTTCGACAAACCGCTTGACGCCGACCATGCAAACCCGAGGATTCGAATTTTGGACGGGGTGACCACTTTGTTCGCATTGTTCAAAACTGTCAATCGGGCCATAGTTATGGCGATACCATGCCCACCCAGCCCATATAGCCATTATTATTGCTACAAAGCCTGAACTGATTATAAGCATTTGCTTCATCCTTGTCGCTTGCCGTTCAGGTACCAATGCTCATTGCGGTTAATTTGTTCAATAATGTCGGCATATTCTTGGTCCAGAATGGAAACAATTCGTTCTACCAGATTTTCCGGGTTTTCGTCATAGATAACCAAGTGTTCGCGAGGAGGTTCTAAGACTTTCATAAGCTCCGGGATTATATCGGCTGCACCTTCACTGCCAACCAAGATTCCGCACGGTTTATGCGCCTCAAGTGCCGTCACGAATTCATGAAGACTACCGAAGCGGCCACCAACAGTAATTATTGCATCGGACGACTGTATCAAATGGGTATCCCGGCCTACATAATGCATCCCAGTAAAGTTAATAAAATCAAAGTATTCTCTGGGTAGTCGGTAACGCCTCATATGGTCGCGGATTTCACTTGCGGGTGAAAAACCAATGCTCATGCCACCTGCTTCTTTAGCGCCCTTGGCAGCAAAAAACGGTAAACCAACGGTAGCACCGGTGGTGGTGACGTGTCCACGCCTAGCAATTGCCGCCCCAATCCGGGTGGCTAAGGTCCTATCGTCCGTAACCGTATCACCGCTGGCAGCACCTGACACACATATAGAATATTGCAGCGGCTGGACGGGATTTTTCACCAGGCAAACTCCAAATCTGGGACAATACTAGGTTCTGGGATTATCTTCTCGTCCAAATGTTGCAATAGTTCACGTTCCAGGTTGCGCTCACCTATATACCTTCCATATAGCTCGTTCCACAATGCATCGCGCATATGATAATTCGCCCGCTGGCTGTACGGTATATGGTTCAGTACGTTCATAGCCATGTCCGTTAAGTTAAAACTGATAGGTCCATCAGGTTGGGGCAATCCTATGTAGTCATTGTTGTGCCAAAAATGCAGTGCAGGCTCAATTTTATAAAGAGTGGCTTCGGCTTTGCGGTATGCCATGTCCTCAGGTTGCACGTGGGGTTCAAATATTTCAGGGTGGTTAATATTGGGTTGGCTGCCGTAATAACGGTGAATAATCCGCCAGTGAATCGGCTGGCCAGCCAACAGTGCATGATGGCTGTTCTGGTCGTTTGTGGCTTGAGCCAAGAATTTGCCAAAGTCAGCCCGCATGTGATGAAACTTAAAGTAAGTACTGTGAGCCCTAATATCATTAACATGGTGCAGGACTAAAAGCAGGCTGGCCAAGGTCAACCCGTTAAATGATTGTTGCGGCAGGGGCAACACGGCAATGGTACCCGTTTCGGACAAATGCAGTATGGGAGTTCGCTTTTGTAAGGCGTATATGTGACCAACCGCCTTCCAGCGCACATTGTCTAAATATATTATTTGGATGTTCTGTGTTTCAAAGTCATTAGCATGCAAGCGCGTATACGATTTTAAGAAATGCCCCCGCCATGACAAAGATTCAACATGCATCGCAGCTGTCATAACAATAGATGGCGATTCACGTTTAAGCAAAGAGTCCGCTGAACGATAGCGCAGCAGTTTCATGAGTGTCTTTGGTGGGTTAGCTTTAAGCAAGCGCCTGGCGGCTGTTTGTTTAAGTGCCCACGTTTGTTTTGGCAGTCCAGAACGGTTTACTAAATCTACAACCGCTGGCAGGACTTCCGATGCATCCTGTGGATTTTCAATTCCTAACTTGCGAGCCAGAAATCTATCATGTAGTGCTGTCAAGCTTAAGAGTGCTTGATACAGCTCATGGGGTGTCGTGTCATTAGGGTCCAAGCCAAGTTCACGCATTTTCATGTGGAGCCTGCCGTATATCTCGCCCGTCAAGCGAACGTCTACACTTGGCGCGCCGCTGGCATGTTCTAGCCTGGTTATCATCTCCCTCAATACTTGTTTGTCAGCGCCAACGAGTTCGGCAATTAATTTACACACGTTTTGGTTATTCCTTTTGCAATCCTTTAGCATAAGCATAGCACCGGTACTACCTCCAGTAAAGCTTGCGCTTGCAATGCTAAGGTTCTTTGCGATAGAGTTCTCAGTATGACAGGAGTTAGTGACGGAATTAATGGGCGCAGTAAGTACTTAATGGCTCGTCGCAGCAACTTAAGCATCCCTGGCTTATTGCGATAAGATTTGAATAAGAAACGTTTAAAATTGTTCGGCTTTATACCAATGGGGTGCAACTTTTAACAATTCCGCTAATTCGCGTTCAGTTAACAGCCCTTCTTGCGCACCGGTGTGCTGAACTACGTTCATTGAGTTAATTGGCGCCCACTGCAAGGCACCCTCCAACGTATTACCTTTGACAAGGGCTGCTACTAATGTAGATGCGAAAGCATCGCCCGCACCTGTGCGCTCAAATGGCGCGGCAGGGTCAGGATAAGGAGGCATCTTAAAGCGGTTTGTGCCGTCACTGGCATATGCCCCGGCCGGGCCATCTGTCACGATAACTGTCCTAGCACCTAAATCGTGCAAACGATTTATAAGACCATGTACATCATCATAGCTGCCACCGGATACCTGAACAGCCTCCTCGCGGTTTAATATAAGGACTTCCGTTCGTTTATATAGTGCTTTTAGCCGCTCGGCACCGGCTTCAATTTGAAAGGTACCGGGTTGAAACGCAAACTTAACATGCGGGTTGTCTTGTAGCCAGTCGGCGACGTGGTCATGGTATTCATCTATGGCATTTTTGCTGATGGAACTAAAGTAAACCCATTTTGGTATGTCGGTGGCCCGAAAGCGCGGCCAATGGTAATCGTATTCCTCGTGTTTAATTAAAATGGTGCGTTCTTCTCTGTACCATAACACATAATGATAGTTGCTAATCTTGCCCGGATTAATGTGCACGAAACGGGTGTCAACCTCCCTGTGGTGCAAAGCACTAATAATATCGCGACCGTATGAATCGCCACCCACGTTGCTTATCAGTCCGCTCTTTAACCCTAATTTTGCAAAGCTAACGGCCGCGTTGGCTGCATTACCGACGCCCTCAATCACTTGCGCATAATCAAAGGGGACCTTCTGGCCAAACGGCATAGCCAACCATTTGCCGTGCTCATTGCTGTAAGTATGTTCACGGTCGTCAAACAACTTGATAAAAGCGTCTGTTACAACGTCGCCGATACTCAGTACATCAATTTGACTCATCTCCCACCTTTTATAGTTCTTATTTATGGTGCTTGTGCTTAGTGTATCATAGTAAAGCCACGATAGTTAAGTAAGCTTATTATCATCTGCTTTATTCTTCTGTTGTTCCCCGTTCGTACTGGTATCTGGGAAGCGCCAGCTAGCAGGCGCGGGTGTATTTTGAATTGCTTCTTGTTCTCGTTCCTGTTGTTCTCTTCTTTGAGTTTTTGAAGCCCCTCTAAGGACGACGATGACAATAACTATAAGAGTAATTACCGTGAGACTCCCAAACAAAAATAACTTTAAAGCCAGGGTTAGACCCTCTCCGCAATTGGGTTCACATAGTCCGTCAGTCAACGCCAGGTAGGTCATATCTGGGATTTACCTGCGGAGTTAAATACATCAATTTTCTCTTCCACGACTGCTTGCACGGCATCTATAACCGTATCCATAAGTTTGACTACTGCGTATTCGGTGGGGTTATCAGCTAGTACCTTTTCCAGGGTTTTGCGATAAGCTGCCCGCATATCACTATTGATATTAACCTTACTAACACCGATTTTAACGGCTTCAACAAAATAATGGCCAGGCGTACCGCTACCACCATGCAAGCTAATATTGCAGCTAATGGCATCACGTATTTGCTGCAATAATTCCAGGTCTAGCTTTTTAGGCACAGGATACTGGCCATGTAAATTGCCGATTGCGGCGGCATACGTGTCTATACCAGTCGCATTCACAAATTCTTGGGCACCTTGGGGCGTACTAAATGTCTTTTTAATCTCTTCATAATCAAAAGCTTCTGTAAAGACATTGGAGCCGCCACCAAAATAATGGGGTTCACTCTCTACGAGTGCACCGGTTAGCGTGGCATACGCCACAACTTGACGTGTGCCTTCAATGATTTCTTCGTGGCTGGCATCTTTTTTAGCTTGTGAAATATCTATGTGGATGAACTCGAAGCCGGCCTCAATACCTTCTTTAGCTGATTCTACCGAAGGTGAATGGTCGAGGTTAATATAAATCTCAACACCGTACTCAGCTTTGTAGTTATCAACCATATCGCGGACGTTATCAACACCAAGCGCGTCTACTTCGCCCTGACTGACTTCCACCATCAAAGGAGCTTTCTTATTAGCAGCCGCATGCACAACTGCTTTCAATGTCTCTTGGTTGTCTAGGTTAAACGCACCCAAAGCAAAATGCTCTGCCCTTGCCCGGGCCATTGCGTTACGTGCATCGTCGCAGTTTTTTCTAATTTGCCGGAGTGTTAGTGCCATAATTTATCCTCATTACTTTCTTTCTACCAGCTGGTGGGCAGCCCGCATTATGTGTTTATAAGTCAAACCAAAGTGTTCCAACAAATCCTTAGGGTCACCTGATTCTCCGTAATGGTCACGCATGCCCATGCGCTTTAACGGGGTTGGTAACTCCTCGGCCAATAGCTCTGCTACGGCACCGCCCAAACCACCGTTGATCTGGGCTTCCTCAACTGTCAAAACTGCGCCTGTCTTAGCGGCACTTTTTAGAATAGTAACGGCATCTAAGGGCTTAATGGTGGGACAATGGACAACTTCAACATCAATACCGTCTTTATATAAATGTTCGGCGGCCACCAGCGCCGGATATGTCATGGTTCCGGTGGCGATAATGGTGAGGTCGGAACCTGGCGCATATATGTACGCCTTGCCGATCTCAAAGGGTGTTCGGTCAGTTGTGATAACAGGTATAGGCTCCCTGGCCAGCCGCATGTAGTTAGGACGTTCGTCTGCTGCCATGGCCAATGTGGCTTTTTCAGCTTCAAGTGCATCGCCAGGTGCGATCACCACCATATTAGGCAGCACCCGCATAAGCGCAATGTCTTCTAACATTTGGTGCGTGGCACCATCCTTACCTGTATACAGCCCTGCGTGGGCGCCGATAATTTTAACGGGGCGGTCATTTAAGCAAACAGTAGTCCGTATCTGCTCCCAGTTTCGTCCCGGGCTAAATGCGGCATAGCTGCTTACAAATGGGATTTTTCCCATAGCGGCCAGCCCTGAACCTACCGTCACCAAGTTTTGCTCAGCTACACCGATTTCGATAAATCGCTCCGGAAACGCGTCCCTGAATAAGCTGATCTGGGTGGAGTCAGTAAGGTCTGCGCAGGCAGCGACCACATCCTGGTTACGTTTGCCCGCTTCTAAAAGTCCGCGCCCAAAGCCTTTACGGTTAGGCTCCATAATAATATCTTTAGCTAAAATATCCGGTACTAAATACAACTCAGCCACGGTTCTCTCCTAAAGAGTGCGTGCGGCTACTCATGTTCACTCCTAATCCTACCCTGCAA
Organism: Candidatus Limnocylindrales bacterium; assembly: GCA_035525115.1. Classification (GTDB taxonomy): domain Bacteria; phylum Patescibacteriota; class Saccharimonadia; order Saccharimonadales; family JAICHO01; genus JAICHO01. Next base: position 22,311 of record DATLEQ010000025.1, on the reverse strand, counting down.
CGTACGCAGCTCATGAAGCGCGGCTTTGGCTTGTTCGGCGTTCGGCGGTGAACCATGCCAATGGAAATCATACTCCATAAAGTCAACACCTTTTCCGGGAATGGTATGGGCTATTATAAGGACCGGTTTTTCAACGACAGCGCGTGCCATTGCGCAGGCATCAATTACCGCTTCGATGTTATTGCCATCTATCTCTATTACGTGCCAGCCAAAGGCTTCCCATTTGCCCCTTAAATCTTCTAATGGCATAACTGTTTCGGTTGGCCCATCAATCTGGATATTGTTCCTGTCAATAATGCCGATAATATTATTCAGCTTGTATTTTCCGGCCAGCATTGCGGCTTCCCAAATATTGCCCTCGTTAAGCTCACCGTCACCCATGACACAGTATATCCAGCGGTGGTGATCCTTATTCATTCGCAGAGCCAAGGCCATACCAGCAGCCTGGCTGAGTCCTGAACCAAGCGGACCGCTAGTATTTTCTAGTCCTGGTAACCTTAATCGCTCTGGATGGCCTTGCAGCCTTGACCCAAATGCTCTAAGCGTCAATAATTCCTTCCGGTCAAAAAAACCTGCATGAGCCATCGTAGCGTACTGTACTGGTATGCAGTGGCCGTTACTAAGCAGCAATATGTCGCGCTGGTTCCAGTCGGGTTTTTTTGGATCATACTTTAGAATGTCAAAATAAAGCGCCGCAAAAATATCGGCAAGTCCCAACGGACCTGCGCTATGTCCGCTGCCCGCATGTTCCAGCATTTTAATAATGTCTTCACGAATCTCAACAGCTCGAAGTTCCAGCTCATGAATTGTGTATTTTTGCACCATTTGCCTAACAGTATACAGCCCTAAAGCATAAGTACAAAAATCATTGCTTCTATTGATTCATTAACTCGACGAGCTGTTCGTAGGCTTCTCGTGGATCAGCAGACCTTTGGATAAAGCCGCCAACATTCAAGACGTCCACCCCGGCTTCTGCGAGCTGGTGGATATTTTGGTCATTAATACCTCCATCCCAGGCTATCTCGGCATCCGGATGGTGATGTTTGATTTTTTTTACCTTGTCTAAAAGCCCAAGGTCAGCCGCACCGCCGTGATAACCAAGATGACCGCTAAAAACCAGCACGTGGTCAAAACTATGCATAATCTGATAGGCATGCTCGATAGGCGTATCGTGCAGAACAGCCAGGCCCACTAAAATATTTTCTTTGTGGAGTTCACCTGCAAAGTGCATATGATGCACATGGGCTTCATTATGAATGATAACCATATGTGGCCTAAGCTGAATAAGCTGCTGCAAGCAATCCATGGGGCGGTGGTACATTAAATGCAAATCGGCAGTTACATCGGGCGGCCACCACATTTTATTTAGTGGTGGTGATATACTGGGCGCAAACTCCCCATCCATTACATCAATGTGAATACGCTTAGCGAATGGACTAATCCGCTCCAATTGTTCACGGTATTGGTGCAAATCTACTGCCGTAACTGTTGGACAAATCAAGCTCATGGGCTTATAAATTATCCATTTCTTTGAGACGCCGCTGGTAGCGACCAAGGTGAGAGAAAGGGGTATTGAGGAAAGTTTCTACAAGCATGTTTATTTTGTCTTTTTCTAAAACTCTGGCAGCTAGGCATAGCACATTGCTGTCTTCATCGTTTCTGGTAGCTTTGATAGATTCGCGGTCATAGCCCATACAAGCACGAATCCCTTTGTACCTATTGGCCGCCATACACATACCCTGACCGCTACCACAAATCAAAATACCTCGTACGGTTGGGTCGTCAGAAGCCTGCATGTCGTGTACGACGCGGCTGGCAAAAACAGGAAAATCGTCATCTTGATCTAGCTGAAGGTCACCATCGTCTTGCACGTCATAGCCAGCCCGTTTTAAATACTGCACAAGATTGTTCCGCAGATAGAAACCGTTATGGTCGGCCCCTACAAAAACCTTCATCTTTTATCCCTGTAGTGTTTTTGTGTCATATTTAGTCATGGTGTTCGGTGTGATCATTTTTTTGGTGCAGCAAACGTCCCGTGTCGGCAACAACTTCTACCAGACGGTTACTATACCCCCATTCGTTGTCATACCAAGCGACAACTTTCAGCATATTACCAGCCACCACCGCTGTTAATGCAGCGTCAACAATGCAAGAATGGCTATTTCCTATAAAGTCGCTGCTAACCAGTGGCTCGTCAGTTACGGCTAGGATTCCTTGATAAAAAGGCTCCTCGGCGGCTTTCCGGAATACTTCGTTTACTTCGTCAACGGTGACTTTGCGTTTGGTAATTATTACAAAATCACTCAGGCTCACGACGGGCGTTGGTACCCGGACTGACAGACCCCCAAAGATTCCCTGCAGCGCTGGTAAGGCTTGTCCGGCAGCTATCGATGCGCCCGTCGTAGTCGGAACAATGTTTTCGGCCGCATTTCGAGCCTCGCGCAAATCCTTAGCAGGGGCGTCTTGCAAACGCTGGCTTGCCGTATAACTATGAACCGTGGTCATCATAGCTTTCTCAATACCAAAATGGCTTTCAATAACTGCAGCAACGGGAGTTATACAGTTGGTTGTACAGCTGGCGTTACTGATAATATCGCTTGCACCTTCCAGTTGATCCTCGTTAACGCCGAGCACTACTGTGGTGGCACCTTCACCCTTTGCGGGAGCCGATATTACGACCTTATGTGCGCCGGCGTCTATGTGTGCCCTTGCTTTAGCCGGGTCAACGAAAAAGCCCGTGGATTCTATAACAACATCAATTTTATGATCTTTCCATGGCAACATGGCAGGTTCTTTTTCGGCTAGTACCTTGATGTGGTTACCATTAACAATAATATTTGTCTCGTCATAACTGACATCATGCTGATAGGTCCCGTAATTACTGTCGTGCTTTAAGAGGTGGGCTAATGTTTTAGTATCAGTTAGGTCATTAATGGCAACAACTTCACAGTCGCTCCTATCAAACGCTACCTTAAAGGCATTGCGGCCAATACGCCCGAACCCGTTTATTGCAATCCGTGTTTTCATACAACTCCTTTATTTTCAGGCTTTATCTAACCAGCATTATAAACCGCATATGCTTGCCCGTACAAGTATAATAAGAAGTCATGCATAACGCCTATGAGCGCAATATCTTTCTGTACGGTATCCTGAAAATTTTTACAAAGCGGGTATTCCTCCCGGTTACGACGGTTTATTTAGTCCTGGTAGGACACCTAAGCGTGCCGCAGATTGGTATCTTGGCAGCTGTTAGCGCAGTCGTTTCATTACTGTCAGAGATTCCAACGGGCTACTTAGCGGACAGATTAACCCGGCGGGCAGCACTGATTATGTGTGGTTTGTTAGCTGCGATTGGGACACTATTTTATGCTTTTTGGCCGCAGTTTCCTGGGGCCGTAATCGCAACGGTCTTTGACGCGTTGGGCTATTCTTTTTTAAGCGGAGCGGCTGAGGCGCTTATCCACGACAGCCTGGTAATCCTCAAGCGCAGTCATGACTACCCGCGAGTTGTCGGACGGGCGCAGTCTTTTGGGTTAATGGGCAATGTAGTCCTAGTAGCACTCATACCCTTGACATACGAAATTAACCCCAGGGTCCCATTTTTGTTTGGCACGCTGGCATACTTGTCATTAATTGGCGTAGCCATGGCAATAACAGAACCGCCCAGGACCAAAATGGTTCAAACGGTCAATCCGGCCCATGATCTCGCTATTAATCTGCACCGTTTCGTATCCCGGTCCTCGCTCCTCTTTTTTATTTGCGTCGGGATAATCTCAGCTCTTAATACCACGAGCTCCGATTTTACCAACCTTGTATTTAAAGACCTGGGCTTAAAGCCAAGCATGTTTGGGTTGGTTTTTGCGGGTGGCAGCATCGTGGGAATTATAGGCGGTTTTTATATCCACCATTTGCGTAAATTAAAGGCGCTAACTTATACCTGGATAGATACCCTAGTGTTTAGCGGCTTCTTCTTGATTATTGGCCTTGGCAGAAACCTAACATTAGTAATTATAAGTTTTGCTTTATATATGGGTTTTTGGCGGCTGCGGGCTATCATGTACCAACACTACTTATTACAAATATTCGGACGGGACCACTACAAAGCTACTCTGATCTCTACTTTAAATTTCTTTATAAGGTGTAACGAGGTTTGGTTGCCGACTATATTCGTTATAAGTACCACAAGGCTTGGGTATTATCATGGTTACAACGTAATCGGCGTAGCCACGCTTGTGTGCATGTTGCCGCTGTTCTGGCTAGCCATCAAGCTATTTGACCCCAAAAGTCAATAAGCAATTCAAGCAAGCCCGGTCATGGCACCGGACGGAATCAGTAAAGCAGTATTTTAGCTGGGACGTTTTAAACGTGGGTTTTATAGCGTTCGATGCATTCAAAGATGATCTTTTTAGCATCCTGGGCATTACCCCACCCTAAGACTTTTGTAGTGCCGGGCTTTTTAAGGTCTTTGTAGTGATTAAAGTGGTGTTCAATTTTCTGTTTCCATTGCTCATGAAGGTCATCCAATGACTCCAGCGCATTACCAGTATTGCGGTCATCAGCAGGCACAATAATGATTTTATGGTCCATTTCACCATCATCTTCAAAATTCAGGACACCCAAAACCTTGCCTTTCAGATAAACGCCAGTAGGGATGGGATCGTTTGTAAGAATCAGCGTATCAAGCTCATCACCGTCATCATCTAGTGTTTGTGGGATAAAGCCATAATTACAGGGCTTAGCAAAAATGCTTGGCTCAACACGGTCAAGCTCAAATATAGCCAGTTTACGATTCCATTCAATTTTAAGGGTTGACCATTTTGGTATCTCTACAATGGTATTTACAAGACCTGCTTCTACATCTCCAGCATCCAATACTTGATTAAAGTCCGTCACGTGGTTTCCTCCATTTACTTCGGTATTATTGTACACTATAAACAAGTATGAATATCATTGGTCACAGAGGTGCCGCTGGCCTGGCATTGGAAAATACTGCCGAAAGCATAGCAGCCGCTATTGATGCGGGCGTAGACGCCATAGAGTTTGACATACGGTTGACTAAAGACAGCAAATTAGTACTTAGTCATGATAAGCACCTCGGGCGTGTCAGCGAAAAATCTTCTCTGATCACAGAAAATTCGCTGGCCAAACTGAAGCAAATCAGGCTCAATAACGGAGAAGAAATAGTAACGCTCGCCGAGGCAATTGTGAAAGCACAAAATGTACCTGTCATCATTGAGGCAAAACAAAACGGTTGGGCCAAACCATTAGCTACATTCTTAGGACAGTTAGAAGATGTCAGCAAACTTAAGGTTATCTCTTTTAGTCACCGCGAGCTATACTCCTTCCACCTGCTTATGCCCGATATTCGCGTGTATGCGCTGGAGGATACAAAGCCATTTGACGTTATCCATACCGCTAGGGTATTGGGCCTGACTGGTGTGGACTTAAATTTCTGGTTGCTGAATCCGATTACTTATTTTCTTGCCCGATATCATCGTCTTGATATAATGGTATACACCGTAAATACGCCGTGGATTGCACGTTTTCTACGCTTACTATATCCGCGGATAAGCATAACAACAGACGTTCCAGATCAACTGCAGTTCTTGCGCAAGACAAAACGACGGGGTAAAAGAGCCTCACGCCGGGCTTAGGGCAGATTATGCATATCACATACGAAGGCTCTGAACTTGTCGCCCCTAATATCCAAACCTTTTTCTTTCGTGCAGAAACTAAACCTGATTATGTTGCCGGGCAGTTTATTGAAATAACGTTGCCTCATAAGCACGTAGACCAACGCGGGCAAAAGCGTTGGTTTACACTATCGTCTTCGCCGAGCGAAGAGCTGCTGGCCATAACAACTAAATGTGCGGGTCCTAGCAGCACATTCAAGCAAACCCTCTTTGGCTTAATGCCTGGGGTGTCGGTCATGATTTCAGAGCCGATGGGTGATTTTGTGTTACCCAAAGATAATCAACTGCCCTTGCTTTTTGTGGCTGGCGGCTTGGGGATCACGCCTGTCCGCAGTATGGTGAAGTGGCTCTGTGACAATAATGACCGCCGTGATGTTACGATAATTTATCGAGTAAGTAATAAGGATGATATAGCTTTTATCGATTTATTTGAAAGTTACGGTGTAAAACCAAAAACAATCCTATCACAACAGACATCAGATTGGCCAGGCATTAAAGGCCCTTTAACTGCGGACACTATTTTAAGCCTGCTTCCCAATATCCAAGAGGCCCTTATATATGTATCCGGGCCAGAACTAATGGTGGAAAGACTTGAAGAGGAACTTAAATTTAAAAAAATACGCCCGGACAAGCTGGTCCTAGACTTTTTCCCCGGCTATCCTGCTATTTAATTTTGTAGTCGCCGCCGGGCTGATATACGACCACAGTTACATGGATATCCGGATGATAGTGGTCATGAAAGTCGTATGTGCCCATTTCATTAAACTGTACTTTCCAGCCTTCATCCGCCTTAAAATCGCCTGACGCATACGCACCCAGATGAACGTGTTTGCCATCATGATGTTCGTCGCCGCCGCCCAACCCAATGTTGTGCTGCCGTCCATCGGCACTATTAAATTGGACATAACCACCGACGGGCACCGTTACCGCATTCGGTTGAGCCTGGTCTTTTTCAAGCGCGATACATGTAGTTCTTTGACCACAGTCGGATGAAAACCTGGCACTTTTAGGAGCGTGTTTGTGACCTGCAATAAACACCAGCGCAAAGGCTAATCCACCGGTTACTATAGCAACCAATATAAGTTTAATGTTTGGTCTATGGAGCAACCTATTTACCTTGATCATTCCGTTACCGTAATCATAGCTTTCATGTAAGGATGCGGCGAACAGTGGTAAGCATAGGTTCCTGGTTTCTCAAACGTAAAGCTGTAGCTTTCGCCGTTGGCCAATAGTTTGCTGGCTACAAAATCTGTACTTGCCTGATCGGGCGTGACATCATGGTGGGCACTATCATCGTTAATCCAGGTTACTTTCGTACCCTTTTTAACAGTTATTTTGGCAGGTACGAAAGCAAAGTTCTTTATTGTCACCTTATCAGTAGCTATCGGTTCGTTAGATTTGCTATTAGCGTCACCTCCAAAAGTCGTATTCGCCATATCATGGCTGGCAGAATCAGGTTTGTCGTTCTTGCCCAGTACAACACTACCAATTCCTATAGATGTAATTAACACAATAATTATCAGGGTCAATTTTTTCATAATGGTTCCTTCCGCATTAATGTATCCCTCTTATGCTTTAAAAACAAAGGGTACCGTGCCATAAATGACTGCCGGTACCCCTGTGTTTGACGCAAATTAATGGCCTACAACTTATTGTTTGAAAGCTTCTGGCTTTTGCTTGACAATAGCACCAGCCAAGGTGTCAGCTATCTTAGTTGTAATCTGGTCACGAGCGGCTTGCTGCGCTTCGTAAGAACCGGCGTAGTCACCCGCTCCATACTTGTCTACGGCATTCTTAAGTAAACCAACATGTTCCGTAACTAGCTGAGCGACGGCATCCTTAGGTAAATTAGGGTTGGCGCCGCTTAAGAAGGCAGAAACTGCTTCCACGTAGCCGTTCAAATCTTGGACTGCTTTGTCCATGCCCGCTTTGTCGCCCTTAGAGGCGGCGACTGTATAATTTACAAAGAAACCAATGTGACTATTCCATATTTCATAAAATTTGTCACCAGCTTCTTTGCCGTAGACTGAACCGACAGCATCTGCTAATGCGTGAGAGTTCTTGTCTAATGCGCCAGCTGCAGCCTGGAATGATTTGTCTCCGCTAAATCCAGCCCTTGTAGCTGCCGAAGCTAAGTCAACGTGCTGAGCTTCTAGGTTGTTTAACAAAACTCTTAGCCCAGCCGATTTAGTATCTGTTGCAGGAGCGCTGTTGCTCTGGCTCGAAACATTTTTAGTTGTGTCGTCTTTCTTATGGCCCAATACGTAGCCGGCACCACCACCTATTACTAGTGCCACGATTGCAACTATCATAGCTGCTGATTTTGTTGAATTTCCGTTCATTCCTAACCCTCCTTAAATAATAGTTTACTTTATTAAGTATAGTACTTAATAATATTAAGTAAATAGTTTTTTAATTATCCTTATTTGCTAGACGTGCCACTGTTATGATATATGCCTTCAACTGATCAGGAGGAATATCCTTGCTCCACGCACGCATTGCTTCCGCAATGGTACCTTCCAGCCTGGCTAAGGTTTTTTTGCCTCGAAGTGTTCCAATAACCTGTCTTCCACGACGGTCACTGGCAAGCACACGCTGTTTGATCATTTTAGCGTCCAGTAAGTTGCTAACCAAAGCAGTTACCTGCGGCAGTGTCACGTCAAGTGTTGCTGCAATCTGTGACATACTGACGCCTTGCTTTGGGCCAGCCAAAACGACACCAAGTGTGAGCCATTCCATCATTGTGATGCCATGGTTTTCTAGTTGTCGTGATACTACGCTCCGCATAGCTCGGTCGGCACGTGCGTGTATCAGGCAAAGTTCATACATGGTGGGTAATTCAAATTTCTCCATCCTATACATTTTGCCAAAAAAACTTCATACTGTAAAGTTTTATATTACAGGGCGAAGGATTCTAGATGTTTGCGTATCATCATTGCTGCGGTCGCGCCTTCGCCAGCCGCACTCGCTATTTGCATCGTAGCACCGCTGCGTACATCGCCGGCCGCAAACACTCCTGGCATACTGGTTTGCAATGTTTCATCGGTCTTAATCATGCCAACGTCATCAAGACTAAGTTTATTTTGCAAAAAGCCGGTATTTGGCAAAAGCCCAATAAAAACAAAAACGCCGTCCGTTTCGTAGTTAACTATTTGCCCTGTGGAATCAGTACCGCGGACGCTTGTGACTTTGTTGTCAATCGCTACAATCTCTTCGGTCTTAATGCCCAAGTGCACGGTAATTTTATTCGCCTGTTTACTGAGTTCATGCTGCAAGATTTCACTTGCCTTTAGCTCGCTACGTACCAAAAGGTCAATATGCGTAGCAAACCTTGTTAAGAATAAAGCCTCTTGGACCGCGGAGTTACCACCACCAACTACTACCAACCGTTTGTCCCGATAAAAAGCACCGTCACAAGTGGCGCAGTAATGCACGCCGCGCGCGTAGTATTCCTGCTCTCCCGGTATGCCTAACTTTTTGTAGTCACTTCCTGTTGCTATTAAAACCGTCCGGGCATAAACATCGCCATCTGTAGTTATTAATTTTTTGTAGTCACCATCATCTGTTATATCCATGACATCACCAAGCCGTATGTCCGCGCCAAAACGTTCAGCCTGCTTTCGCAAGTTTTCAGCCAGCTCAAGACCGGCAATTCCGTCCGGAAAGCCTGGATAGTTATCAACCCAATCAGTTATTGCAGCCAGGCCGCCCACTACGGCTTTTTCGTATAAAATCGTTTTAATATCTTCCCGGCACGTGTAAATTGCCGCCGTTAAGGCGGCTGGCCCGGCTCCCACCATTACTACATCATGAATTTCTTTATCTTCTGCCATTATTTACCTAATGTTAAAGGGTTATTTAATTGAGTGCAACTGAAGTGAAGGATTGAGTAACGAGCGGAGTGTAGTATGGTTTGTTAAGCAATGGAAAGCTTGCAACAAAAGCCGCAGCGATAAGTCTTAGGCTATGGCGGGAGCTAGTTTGGCAAGGTTATACCCAACCACAACTTCACGTGTATCATCCCCTTTAGTAACAACCGTTACAGGCACGCTCAAAACACCGCTCATTTCATAAGCTTCTTTTTGGCGCTCCGGGTTTTGATCTAAATTGACTTCTTCGTATTCATAACCCTTGGCCCCGAGCCATTTTTTGACCATACCGCAGTAGGCACACGTATTAGTAGTAAAAATAGTAATGTTTTTGACCATAGGGTTATCTCCTTGATTTTGTTGTTTTATGCGAGCTCTTTATATTATATATAGCGTTAATGCTAATTGTAAAGACCCCACATGTTGTGTTTTTTGCCATTATTGGCCAATTTTCACGATCTCAATATCAAAGACCAAATCAGCGTTGGCAGGGATGCCGGAGCCCTGTGGAGGGTTAGCGCCATAAGCCTCGGTTGCTGGTATCAGTAATCGCCTGATGCCACCGACTTTCATGCCAGGTACACCATCCGTCCAACCCTTAATGACCCCGGACAAGCTAAATGGTATGGGCTGGTTCGGGCCATCATGAGAACTCTGGAAAATAATTCCCGTCTTGGCTATGGCGCCAGTATAATGGGCGGTGACCGTATCGCCAGGGTTAACAACGTCACCATTGCCTTCCTTTAGGTCTATTTTTTGCAACGCGGGTACGCTGTCAGTTGGTGTAAAGTTTGCGAGCTTGGTGCCTTGCAATTGGCCCTCCTTAGGTTTAGTGGATTCGCTTGTTTTTGACTCGTTGGTTGAATCAGTCGACTTGGTCTTTTCTGCTTGGTTCTGTTGATGAATCTGCCAAACAACTATCGCGCTAAGTGCTACGGATGTCCCCAGAAACAACAATGCTGCGATCAGCGCAAAAACGCGTTGATGCGGTTTCGCCATATACTGTCCCTCCTTAAAATAACTGTCCTTAAGTATAGCCTTTAAAGGTAGTCCTAGGCTAGTGTTTTTATAGCAACGCTAGAACTCATCGGGCACAACCGGCCAGCCCTCCTGAAGGGCGTGTATTATTTTGTTTTTTAGCCTTTCAGAGACAAAAGGCTTTTGTGACAACTCATTGAGATCTACCCATCCGGGCGTATAAAGGTTTTTCCCCAGTTTATGGATGGCGGCCTCGTCAGAGCCAGGATTTAGTAATGGCTCACCGGAGACATAGTCGCACAAAAATATAAATTGGTCGCCATATGGCTCGCCTGCATGCTCAATATAGACTAGCTGCTGGTTGGCGATACGAACACCGGTTTCTTCGCCAAGTTCACGTACCAGGGCATCTTGTAATGACTCGCTGGCCTCCACTTTGCCGCCGGGTAATGTGTCGTATTCTTTGCCAAACTTGTTGCGATGCATGACCAGTAACTGGTTGTCTCTGATTACAATTGCTCGGACGGCTTTTCTCATAACACCAAGTATAGCTTATGCGGATATGTCATATGTTTGGAGTTTTTTCTTGTTTTGTTCTTTATCCTTGCCCCGCTGCAATTTTAGTAGTTGGTCATAAATACCGCCGCTACGCGACAATTCCTGCGGTGTTCCAATTTCATCAACACGTCCATTCTTAAGGGTAATTATCTGGTCTACATTCTGAATTGTACTCAAACGATGGGCAATAATCACTGTGGTGCGACCCCGCATGAGGCGTTCTAGAGCCTGCTGCACCATCGCTTCGGATTTACTATCCAAGCTGCTGGTAGCTTCATCAAGAATTAGAATGGGTGCGTCTTTTAATAAGGCACGGGCTATAGCAATTCGCTGCTTTTGACCGCCCGAGAGCTTTAAGCCTCGCTCACCTATCTCAGTTAAGTAATTCTTTTCGAGTTTATTTATAAATTCATCAGCATTCGCCGCCTCGGCGGCTGCTCTTATGTCGTCGTCGGTGGCATGCGGGTTTGCATAGGCAATGTTTTCACGAATGGTGCCACTAAACAAAGCAGGGTCCTGAAAAACCACCCCAACATTTTGGCGTAATGATCTCTGGGTAATAGACTGTACATCTTGTTTATCAATCAGGATGCTGCCTCTTTGCGGTTCGTACAATCGCAACAGCAGATTTGTCAGTGTCGTTTTACCTTCTCCACTTTCACCCACCAATGCGACTTTGGTGTCCGGCTCTATAGAGAGCGTAATATCTTTTAATACAGGCTGGTTTACGTCATAGCTAAAGGATACGTGCTTGAAGTCAATCCTCCCCGCCGTTATCGCAAGTTCGGCGGCACCGGATGCGTCGCTGATTTCTGGCTGTTCTTTCATTACCTCAAAAAAATCTCGGCTGTTGGCCACCGCCCGCTGAGTCCGGTCTACCAGAAAACTAATGCTAAAGATGGGTATGCGAATAAGCATAGAGTATTGAATTAAAAGCACCATAGTCCCTATGCTATAGGTACCGTGGGCTGCTCCCACAAAAATGTATATAAAGACGGCGAAAAATATTAACGCTAATACGCTGCGGCGAAGATTGTCCTGCCGGTGCCAATATCGGCTTTGCGGCTGTACGGTTTCAGCTGCTTTTTGTAGTTGGCGGTCAAAATATTTTAATTCACGCGCTTCTTGAATAAAACTTTTTACTACCTTAACCTGGCTGACACTTTCGGCAAAACGACCGCTGGCAATATCTACATAGTTATTAACTTTTTTTTGGTAATCTTGCCACTTGGTACTGGTTTTAGCTGTCATCCAGATAAACACCGGGTATAATAACAGCAGCATCAAAGCCACTGGCCACGCATAATAGGCAACAATGATGAGCGTAAATATCGTACTAAAGATGAATTGCAAGAAGTTATTACTAAACATCTGGATAAAGTCGCCGATGTCCTGTATGCCCCGGTTCATGCGATTAATAATAGTACCGGTGAGCTCAGTATCATAGTAACGCTGGGGCAGGCTTAATAAGTGCTCATAATAACGTTTGCTCATAAGCTGTTTTAGTTTAATAGAAAGTATATCGCCCCAATAGCCGCTAATATTGCCAAGATATGTTTGGCCGATATCAGTGAGAAAAATCAAAAAGGCTAGCGTTGCCACGAGCCCAACATTGACGTGCCCGCCTTGAGATAGCTTAGTGATCTCATCTATTGCTCGTTTAGTAAGAAGTGGCACTAACTGGCTCATTGCAGCTAGTAAAATGGTCATTACCGAAATAGAAATGTAGTACCGTTTAAGTTGGCCGGTAAACTTTAGGATATGCCAAATATCTTTCATCCCTAAAAGCTTACCACCATACTACCAACCGCCGCCACCGCCACCGCCACCGCCGCCACCAGAAAAGCCGCCACCGCCGGAAAAGCCGGAGCCACCCGAGCTGCTGGGCGGTGCGAATACAGTACCCATGGCGTTGACACTATCATTTAGGGCTGACGCAAAGTATACCGAGTTAAACGTGCTCCAATTACCGCTATACCAGTTTGGTGGTTGAATATAAATGCCTTCAAACTGTTTAGCCCAACCCTTTTCTACGCCAAGCGCAATGGCATACGGTAACAATTGTTCAAACAGTTCAACTGTCTTTACCGGCTCCGGATTGTGGGCTGCATAGGGTGCATCCGGACTTTGCAACATTTTCAAACGGTCTTTTTCGGCAGTTTCCAAATAGAGCTTAAGCCCGAGTATACGTTCACGGGTCATGACACCTTTTTCGCTACGGCTCGGCATAATCCGTGCAAACAAGGCGCATAATGCGGCTGCAAAGGCGGCACCCGCTATTAAGGCGACAGTATTTACGCCAGCACCTTTAAAAGCTCCTGCAAAAATATATAGAACAAAAAAAATACTGATTGATAAACCCGCTAAAACCTTCCCTGACTTTAAGGGGTTGCCCCTAAAATAGCCTTCGGTCGTTAAACCGTCACTCACATCATCCCTCACATCACGAACCACGACATAAAACCCCTTAATAGTGTTTAGGCGTACAGACATCCCTGCACTTGGCAGCCCGTCTTTACCGGCTAAGCCCAACACATCGATTTTATTAAAAATACCTTCTAAAAGACTCTTTTCAAAATAGTCAAGTTTGCTAAAGTCGGGATTTTTTATAGTTAAAGAATAATGTTTTTTGTCCTTCAGTATTTTTTTCTCAGTTTCTTCCGTTATGCTTATGTAGCCCCGAATGGCCATGTCAATAAGGGTGGCCGAAATATCGCGGTTGTCAATCTTAAAGTCAGCTATAGCCCCCACTTCTATTGGTTTGAGCTGGTCGGGTGGTTCGTATTCGGGGACGATAACTCCACTGCCCTTAGCGTCACGGCCCCTTCTTAGCCAATATACGAATGCACCGCCACCTAGCAGTAAAGGCAACGTTATAAAGGACAAAACGGTCGGGGCATAGGCAGCCGCTCGCTCGCTCAAAGAAGTAGGCGTAAAGAAACCCTTGTTAAAACCGAGTACTACGGTAAACGTCTCCAGAGGATTAAGTTTATTTGTGGTATCGAACTGGGTAACATCGCCAAGATTAGTGTAACTGCAGTTAGCTGCCGTTGAGTTTTCGGGCCCTGCATAACACTTCACTTTTGTAGCTTTAAGTTCGGGCGGCAAATGTATACGAGCTTGCACATGGTTGAATGGCTGACGCCAGCCTGTCCCATTTATATCCCAATAGAGTTCATCATGGTCGTTATAAAAACCGATAACATTACTAACCGTGTAGTCCACCCTGTATTTCTGGTGTCCTGTTACCGTACGGTTAGGGTCGCCTATTTTAAGTACCGTATTGTCGTTCTGCTTATAGGTGGTGAACTGGCTTGGAGCACCGCTTAAGGATGAAACGCTGTTAATCTTTAACGCCAGGCTGTGGCCTTTGTATTTGTTGGGGATCGCCCGTAATATACCGTGGTTATAATCTGAATATACCAAATCAATTTGTTCAATAACATGCAACATCCCTTGGCGGTCGTCATTGCTAAGATAGTAGTCTGCTGAAAAATCATTAATAACAAAGTCGTTTACGTCCGCATGCACTCGTGGCATAACCGTAAGAAGTAAGAGGGTGGCAAGCGAAATGCCAGCTAACAGCTTTTTGTACTGCTTCATAGTTCACAGTTTAACAAGCTTTGAGTAAAACCGCTCCTGCTTTAGTGCCGTACCGATACATTATACTAACGGCCTGCGGCGACTATTAAGAACCAGGCCGCAGAGCAGCATATTACCAGCTGTGTCAGAAGGCCAGTATATTTTGGCAACTTAAGTTGCTTTGTAACAGGTATATGGACACGCCTGTGGACACGCATAGTTATCTTTAAAAATGGCAGGTTTTTAGTCATGTGGCTCCAAAATGGAGCATTATCTATTATGTCAGGTAAGGCACCGCCTATGCCGCCCCAAAAAATAGCTTGAGCGAGTGGCCTATTTGCTTGAAAAGCAAAATACCTTAACAAAACCACACCCACCAACAGGTCCATGGCGCCTTGAACCAAAATATGCCTCGGCCAATCATGATGGTTTTTAGACAAGGTATTATTGTAGTGGGGGCCAAACAACCTTTCCCAATGCGGTACAGCATCAAGTATGTAATGAGACAATACGCCTACTCCAAAGCCAATGACCACACCACCGGGTCTATTACTAAATAACGTTCCCAGTGCAGCACCAGCTAATATATGAGACGTGACAAGCATATGTTAAAGTTTAACAGCTTTAAAAATCTCTTCTAAATTCGTTCGGCACGTAGTTGATTGCGCGCCATTGCTGCTGCTTGATCTAATATGGTATTAACCTCTTCGGTGGTAAGCGTCTTCTGGTAGTGCGCGACAGTATAACGAAATGTTAGATGCTTGTGGCCAGGATCATTACCGCCCTGATAAATATCGAGTGGTTGCAATGTGGCGCGCATGTCTTCCAGAGACTTTAGATGTTTGTTCAAAAGATCGTAAACCGCCTGAAATGGCACATCACTAGAAACTTTTAGCGTAATATCTTGCTGGACTTTTGGGAAACGCGGTAGCGGAACATATATTTTCGCCTTGGATGTATTCAGTAAAAATACAAGGGGATCTATTTCAAATCCGGCCGTATATTCCGGCAGCTTTAATGCTGTTTTGACTGCGTCTTTATATTCACCGACAATACCCCAGACCATTTTTTCTTGGTCACGCAACACGGCGCTGTGGGCAGGCTCAAAAGGCGCTGCCATTTGTTGTAGCCAAGGATTTTCATACAAATCCGCACCTGCTAATGGTTCAAAAGCAAGGGCATGGTCTAATTGAAATTCTTGCAGTAAAGCCAGGAGATATCTTTTGGCCGTATAAAATGCAGCCCCGTCACGAGCGGCGGTTTTGTCATCGGCAGCAATGACCGCCCCGAGGGCGTTAGCCTCTTTAGGCACATCTGGTTCAGCTGGGTCATTTTCGCTTTTTACATGCACCTTCCCCAGTTCGAAAATTGCGAATTCACGGTAGCCTGCCTTAATATTTGGATGGACTTTGTCTAGGAGGCTCGGCGTTATGCTCATGCGGTAGTACTGTAAATCGGGGCTAAGTGCATTAGATAGCCGGTAGGCTTGCTCTCGGTCTTGCCCGACTTTATTAATCAGGTTGCCGTGGATAAAGCTATATGTTAATACTTCGTTGGCCCCGGTTTTAGCCAGGCTTTCCCGTAGGCTTTGTTTTACTACGAGCAGTGGGTTTTTTGACACAGGTAAAATATCGCGCCTAGGCAGCACCAGCGGCAATTTATCATAACCGTACAACCGGCCTACTTCCTCTACAATATCTTCAGGTATTTCAATGTCGGTACGCCAGAAAGGTGCCGTTACTATTAGGTTGTCACCCTCAAGCGTCACATTAAATTCTACATTGCCCAGCAATTGACTTATTTCGGTAGCGCTCAGCCCCAGGCCGAGCCGCGCGTTTATAAAACCACTGCTTACGCTGATGCTTGGGAATACTGATCCCCGCTCAAGCATTTCTGATGGCAAATGATTGTCATCTATGACACGGCTTGCCACCTTGCCCCCGGCAAAATTTCTGATCTCGTCGACAATCTTAACCAGTACCGCAAGGTTTTGTAATGGACTTTGCCCTTTATTGAAACGAGTAACCGCATCCGTAAAAATGCCATGCTCCATAGCCGTTTTTCGGATGGTGTACATATCAAAATTAGCACACTCCAGAATAATATTTCGTGTAGTTTCACTTACCTCTGTCTCGCTGCCACCCATAACACCGCCCATACCAATAAGCTGCTTGTCGCTAGCAATCATAATGGCATTTTCATGTGGTTCGATTACTTTACCGTTAAGCAAGGTTAACTTTTCGCCGGCATGGGGCTTCCGAATTACCAAACTGGCTTGGTCGCCCGAGAGGACGGCAACTTTATCATAGTCATAGGCGTGAAGCGGCTGACCAGTTTCCAGCATGAAAAAGTTAGTGTAATCCACGATATTATTAATAGGACGCAGCCCGACTTTAGTTAACTCGACCTGTAGCCACATAGGGCTTGGCCCAACCTCAACATTGCTCATGGTAATAGCCGTAAAACGCGGTGCCAGCTCAGGCAACTCATTCTGTACACTCAGTGGTAACTCCTCCGTTTCGATGCCCGGAAATTGCGGCTGAACTGTGTACCAAGCTGGGCTTTTAAATTGCATCCGCTGAATACCGGCTAGCTCACGCGAAATACCCAAAAAGCCAAAACAGTCGGGTCGATGGGTAAACATCTTATTTTCAATATCAATTAAATAGTCGCCGCTCAAGTCATAGGCATCAGCAAATAAGGTCCCTGGCTTGATAGAGCCATCTATCTCTAGGATACCTTCGTGGTTGTCGCCTAACGCAAGTTCTTTAGCTGACGCCAACATTCCATTGCTCACAACACCCCTGATTGCCCGTGCTTCTAGAACAAACGGCTCCTTGTCAAGGCTTTGCGGCACTGTCACGCCGGGCGGCAGCCAGACGGCAGTAAGGCCTTCACGTACATTGCGTGCGCCGCATACAACCTCTACCGTACCGTCAGCGCCCCTATTGACATCGGGTGTAATACCTCCGTCGTCAATACTACAGACATGCAAGTGGTCCGAATCGGGGTGCGACCAGCATTTCAGAACTTTTACCAGTACCGCGCCCTGGTATTTTTTACCAATATCGGTAACCTGCTCTACCGCTCCTAGCTGGGCGCCCATTTTTATAGTTAGGTCATCTATGCCTAAGGGCGCGATATCACCGGCGCACCCGTAACGTTTGTTCAGTCCGCGGATGCTATTTAGGCTTATCTTCATACAAACTGCCTCAAAAATTCCAGCCTGCCGGAGTGGAAATGGCGTACGTCTTCTATGCCGTATTTCATCATCACCAAGCGGTCAATACCCCCGCCCCATGCAAAACCCGTATATTCAGTCGGGTCAATATCGGCCATCTTAAGTACGTTTGGGTGAATCATACCGCAGCCCAGCAGTTCAATCCACCCGGTCTGTGAACAAATGTTACAACCCTTCTTTTGGCAAAAAGGGCAGCTAAGGGCAAATTCAAAACTAGGCTCAGTGAATGGAAAATAAAATGGCTGGGTCTTAACGTCAAGGTCTGTTTGGTAATATTCACTCAAAAATGTCTTGAGCGTTGCCATAAGGTGGCCGGCATGTATGCCCTTGCCTACATAAATACCTTCATGCTGGTAAAAGGTATGTTCGTGGCGGGCGTCTAAATCCTCATTTCTAAAAACCCGGTCAGGAACTAAAACGGCTATCGGCATCCCCTGCTCCAGGTTTGGTTTGTATTTTTTAAGCAAGCGATTTTGCATGGTGCTCGTGTGTGCCGGGGCAATTAATGGATTGCCATTTTTGTCTTTTTCAATGGTCATAAAGGTGTCGTAATCATCGCGGGCTGGGTGGCCAGCCGGGAAATTAAGGGCGCTAAACATATGGTATTCATCGTCAAGCTGACGCGATTCAGAAACATTAAAGCCCATCCGATAAAAAATATCGGAAATAGTTTGGATTTCGCTCATTAAAGGGTGTAGGCTACCGTATTCGGCAGTCATAAGATGCGGCTTACGGGACTTGGGCGTATTTATATCAAATGGGGCGGTCACGTCAATTGGCGCTAAGGTTGTGTCTTCTGCTTGCTGGCTATCGGCCAAACCTTGAAGCTCTTCTTTTAAGGCATTAATTTCCATGCCAAATGCCGCCCGTTCACTAGCTGGTAATTGTGGAATTTCCTCATAAAGGGCTTTAAGTTCAATGGCCTTTAAAATATCCCGCTTATTACCCAAGGTATTTATACGTTCTCTTAATAGCTCAGCTGCTGCCCTTACTTCAGGGTTTTTATACTCCATTTGGTTGTAATTATAACGGCTTTGCCACAGAAAAGTAAGGGTGTGCACTACAGCTATAAGCATAAAAACAGTGGAGGGGAATGTGTTTGAAGTTATGCAGGGTTATGTAGTAGGTGAGCGCCTGGACTCATCGGCATTAACCCTAGGTCAGGCAATTATTGCAATAGAAAAGCAATTTGAAGCGGATATCCTACCGGCTAGACATTCTTTAGCACAGCCAGCCAAGCATCTCGGTACGCGCATTACCTGCGGCACGGTGACAGTTGTTCCCGAGTCAGCCAATCAAACCGGATACCTTCATATGCGGACTTCCGATGCGCCTGATGGACCCGTCCACGTTTTTGGCCTAATAGACGGGAGCTCGCAATTAGGAACTAAAATTATATCTACTGAAGTAGCGTTTTATAACGTTGGGGCCGAACAAACACCTGAAACCTTAGTTGCCTAAATCTTCATTTTTAGTAGATAATGGTCGCATGGCGCAATTTTCTTTTGATGTGGTCAGTGAGTATGACAAGGCAGAGATGAACAACGTCTTTGACCAAACTAAGCGCGAGCTAGACAGCCGTTACGATTTTAAAGGCACTCCCGCAGAGCTCGAATGGCTCAACGGTGAAAAAACCGGTTTTAAGGTCACGGGCAATGGCGAATGGCAAACCGATGCTATTTTGGACATTGTCCGCAAGAAACTGGCCGCACGGGGCCAAAGCCAGAAGGTGCTGGATACCTCTAAAGAAGCCGTTGTTGCAAATTTAAAAACTACCAAAGAAGTCCCTTTCAAACAAGGTTTAAACCAAGATAATGCCAAAAAAATTACAAGCCTGCTACGTGACAATTATCCCAAAGTTAAATCCCAGATCCAAGGCGAGGCAGTACGCATAACAAGCAATAGCAAGGATGACCTGCAAGCCGTCATGCAGCTACTGCGGCAGCAGGATTATGATTTTGCGCTAAGTTTCACCAACTACCGTTAGCACGTTATACTAGCAGCCATGGACGCAGAGCAGACGGATTTGTTAGAACAAGCTAAAGACGTACTGCAAATGAATGACCAGGGTGGTTATACGGTTCCGGCAGAAGGCTTATATCCTCATCAGTGGTTATGGGATAGTTGTTTTATAGCTGTCGGGCTGAGGCATACCAATATAGATAGAGCTAAGACTGAGATTCTCAGTTTACTGCGCGGCCAATGGCATAATGGCATGCTGCCAAATATGATATTTAATGCAGAAAGCCAGTATCGCAGGGACCGTGAGCTGTGGCGTAGTTGGTCCAGCCCTTATTCACCCGACACCTTCGCCACAACCGGCATCACCCAGCCGCCGATGTTGGCAGAGGCTATCGTGAAAATTGGTGAGTTATTAAAAAAAGCCGAGCGTCGTAGCTGGTATAAACAGACTTATCCGGCATTACTTGCTTATCACAAGTGGCTATATGCGGAGCGTGATCCGCACGCCGAAGGGTTAGTGCTGCAGATCCACCCTTGGGAAACTGGCCTAGATAATACACCGCCCTGGATGCAAGAGCTACATGACCATCAACTAGCCTTCTGGATCCGGGCTGCCAAAAAGCTTAACACAGGTTGGATCGTAAACTTATTCAGGCGTGACACCAAGCGTATCCCTGGGGCAGAGCGTTTAGACCCTATTGAAGCGCTGGCTTTCTATAGCATACAGCGGCGATTGCGGCGCAAAAGCTACGACATTAATAAAATACTGAGCCATTCGCTATTTGCAATTGAGGACCTGACCTTCAATTGCATATTGATACGCGCCAACCAGCATTTGCGAAGTATTGCGCAGCTCATCAAAGAGGACCTCTCGGAAGAGTTACTAGAACGAATGGATCGGACCGAAGCGGCCCTTGAACAGGTTTGGGATGGCTATTCGGGACAATATTATTCACGTAATTTCGTGACCCACACATTATTAAAAGAGCCTTCTATTGCCACGCTGATGCCGCTGTATGCCGGCTCCATAACCAAAGACCGTGCCGATCATCTGGTTCGGCTATTGGAAAATGCTGATCTATTCGGTACGGCTTATCCGGTACCAAGCGTTCCTGTTAAGTCAGCATGGTTTCAGCCGCACGTATACTGGCAAGGTCCCACCTGGATTAACACCAATTGGCTGATTATTGACGGCCTTAAGCGTATGGGTTTTGCCGATCATGCGGCGGCCCTAACCGAAACAACATTGGAAATGCTGGAGAAAAGTGGGTGTTATGAATATTTTAGTGCACTTGACGGTACGCCTGCAGGCGCTAAAAACTTCAGCTGGACAGCCGCCCTGGCAATTGACCTCCTTAACTGCAGATAACTATTGCCGATTTGGATCATCTAAATAAGCTACGCCATCGCCTGAATCTAGCAACCGGTCACGAAGGAGCTGACTTGCTTCCTCAACGCTATCGCCGCCATCAAAACATACATCTAAGAAAGCAACCCAATGTAGTCCACGAGTACGCGCTTGTCCGTATAACTCCTCCATCGCCCTATACTCTTGGTTGGCAGATGGTGTACTGAATATTTCCATTTGGCAATCAGTATAGCAAATTATTCTGGTTCATTATTAACGGGGCGGTCTAGCAGCAAGGGCTCTATGCCAGCAGTTCTGCCCGCAATTTTAACAACATCTTTGTCAATCTTTTTTAACTCCTTGTGGGCCGTATTGTAGTGGTTAACGGTCGTGCCTAAACTGTTCCCTAGTTTTTGCATATACGCTTCGTAGGCACCCAGGTGCTGGCCAAGCTGTCCCACGCGAATCTGAATCTCTTTAGCCTGCTCTTCTATCTGCAAGCCTCGCAGTCCCTGTAACACAGTTTGCAAATAAGCCATGAAGGTCGTCGGGCTGACGATAATGACATGTTTTTCGCGGAAAGCATATTCTATGAGGTCACGCGCCGAGGTCCCGGCAGTACCAACCTTGTTAATAAGCAGGTCATAATAAATGGCTTCGCTCGGGATAAACATGAAAGCATAGTCCATAGTATGCTCGGCAGGCCGTATATATTTGGCCGTTTCATCTATGCGGTTTTTTAGGTCTTGCTTAAACTGTTTAGCTATTGTTTCTTGGCGCAGTTTGTCTTTTTCTTCTACTAAGCGGTTATAGTTTTCAAGACTGAATTTGGAATCTATAGGCAGTAATTTTCCTTTTTCTAAGGTGATTACTGCATCAACGGTTTCACCATCCTTAAACTTGTGCTGCAAGGCAAAACGCTCCGGCGGCAACACATTCTCTAAAACTTGTGCCAGGTAATATTCACCCAGTACACCGCGCTGTTTAGGGTTTTGTAAGACATTTTGCAAAGTCCTTAACTCATCGGCAACATCAACAACTCGGCGGTTAGTTTCATCAAGTTTAGTAAGCCGCTGCGTA
>DATLEQ010000021.1:0-12084 GCA_035525115.1 Candidatus Limnocylindrales bacterium | reverse complement strand
TCTTTCTCGCCTACGAACAACACATAATGAATCCCCTTTTTCTCAGCAGCCTTAATTTGTTTATCAGCTTGTCGGCCGGCTATATCGGTAGCAACATTTACGTCCATTTCACGCAGATCGGCAGCTGCCTTTGATGATGCTTCGTCGGCACCGCCGATGTTAACAATATAAAGGTCTGTTTCAGGGCGCAGCTTTGGCAATAAACCATGTGCTTCCAAAAAATTGAGAAGTGTCACGTCACCCATCCCAAAACCAACGGTCGGTAATGGGTCTACACCAAAGAGGCCCACCAGACTGTCGTAGCGGCCTCCTCCAAACATGGCGCGATTATTTTCGGGGTCTGTGTCAAAAACTTCAAATACGATATCTGTGTAATATTCAAACCCTCTCATTAATGTCGGGTCGTATACAACATTTGTGATTTTCTCTTGTTCTAGTTTGGCGGCTAACAGTTTTAAGCTTTGAGCAGCTTCATGACTGGCAATAGATGCAGGCAGTGCATCCAGTGACGGATTATCTAAAAATGCAAACAGCTGTTCGCTGGCACCTGTCTCACGCTGTGAAGGGCTGAATATGGCATCAGCTTGACCAATAAACTCAGGGTGTTCCATTTTGTGCATCCGGTCTATAAGGCGGACCATAGTTGTTATTTGAGTTTCGTTTAGGCCCAAAACTTCACCCAAAAAAGCATTAATGAGCTTACGACTGTTTAATTTGGTTACATACATGTCGCGAGTAGCACCGTAAGCCTGCATAATGTCGTCCAACAACTGTATTAGCTCTTGCTCGGCCGAAAGGCCTGACACCCCGAATAGGTCAGCATTGAGTTGCCAGAACTCACGCAAGCGGCCGCGTTGCATGCGTTCATAACGCCACAAATTTGGAATAGAGTACAGCCTGAGGGGATAGGCTAGTTCCTGGCGCTTTGCGGCCACAAGGCGTGATACTGTTGGCGTCATCTCCGTACGGAGCGTCACGCTTCGGCCGCCCCGGTCCACGAAGGTATAAGTCTGTTCGTTTACAATTTCGTCGCTCGTTTTACTAGCAAACAACTCAGTCGGCTCTAAAATGGGCGCATCATATTCCTCGTAGCCGTACTTTTCACAAACTCGCCGCATGATGCTAAACAAATATTTTTGCACGCGCTTATCAGCCGGGTAGAAATCCCGTGCGCCTTTATATGGTTGGGTAGATAGTGCCATAATTTACTCCGATTATAACTTAATACCCTGTACCAATGCGAGTGTCTAGAAACAGTATTGCCGAAATAATTAAGACTCTCCTTGCCGCTTCGCAAACAGGACTCGTTCAGAATTCTCAGTATCAAGCAGATCATTGATGATTTTACCTGTTAGTCTTAATTGTCTCGTTAGAAGCTCAGGCTCAGCTTCTGGCCCCATAATTTGTGACATTGTTTTTGTGGAAGTGCGGTACATATTGCCATAGCAGTTTGTCCTCTGAATAGCGTCAAGCCCTAGAGTCTCCGCCACTGCAAGCCGGGCAGTGTGAAACGTTCTACTCCAGCCCTGGCCTCTATAGCGACTATCATCTTCTATACCGGACTCGGAAAGATACCATAAGCCGTTCGCGCCCAGCTGCATGTCACGAAGTAGTTCACTGATTGCTGTTTGCATTTCGTCTGTTTGATATTTTTGCTCTGCGAATTCATCGGGTGAAGAATACGCAAAACCCCAGCTGAACCCAACGATACGATTATCCGTCTCGTCCTTATCACGTAGAAGAAACAATGTAGCTTGCGGACGGGAGAGTTCATTCGTTATATACTCTATTGTTTTATCCCGTGGGTATGCTAAAGCTAAAGTTGCTTCACAGCCTCGGGTTGAACACGATTGGCCTGGCTGCATATCTTTTCCAAAAAACTTGCTTTCAAGCGGGCATACCGTGAATTCATTCCAAGGTTCACCCGCAAATACGCGTGCATATAAACCAGCTAGCGACATGAGGTCTGATTTATCTAGTTCTGGTGGGTTTCCGGCAATTCTTTCAAACATAACTGATTCATATGTCATGACAGCATCTCCTTCAAAATTTCTCGATAGAGACAAGTTGCTTGCTCGAGCTGATTGATCAGAACATACTCATTGGCTCCGTGTCTGTTAAAACCACCTGCGCCAATAACATACGTGGGTGTCGCTATTTTTCTGGCTACCATTTCAACATCCACGTACCCTGTGTAGAGTTGTTTGGCTACCTTAAATGGCACGCCAGCTTTTCTATAAGCACCCCTCAGTATTTCTAGGGATTGTTTGTCGGGGCTATTTGCCCACGGAGCTATGTCGTGTCTTATAATTGGGTCTTCTATTTTCAGCTTTTGGTCTTGTAGATACTTCTTAAATCGCCCTAAAATGAACTGTCCGTCAATGCCTTGGACTGACGGACGCACCTCCAAGACTAAATCTACCGTGTCAGGAATTACATTACCTTGACCATCCCATAGGGGCACTACATTTTCGGTTCGAGTAACTCCGCCTTGGAGATAAGCAAGATTACTCGTTGTGGGGCCCAATATAGGGTTATTAAGGCCATTTAACTCATCTTCTAGCTTTTGATAAGCCAGGAGGGTTTGCGTGATTGCATTGACCCCGTTTTTAGGGTTGGATGAGTGTCCGCTTCTACCTTTAATGCGCAGACTGATTTCAATTAAGCCTCGGCAGCCAGCACTGACAGCTAGAGCACCGTCAAGAGAAAGTGTCAGCCTAGGATTAATTCTACAGACTGCATCATCTTGCAGAAAACAGTTTATGCCCTTAAAGTCATACTCCTCGTCAACATACAGCAGTAACATCAACTCATTAGTAGCAATGGTCTGTTTTACACTCAATAACGCCCATAGAAAAGCAGCAAGCGAGCCTTTCATATCCGCTGCCCCTAAACCAAGCAGTCTTCCTTGCTGTACCACGGGCTTAAGCGGATTGGTTTTCCAGCCTTCTTTTGGTTGGACGGTATCGACGTGTCCAATCACAAAAAGTTTTGGTTTGCTAACACCAGTAACTATAAGATTGTAGCGTCTGGAATTATTAACATACTGCTTCGTTATTGTCATCTCGGGCAAGGCCGTTTCTAACAGCTTAACCAAAAAATCTGTTACCGGAATCTCGTTTTGTGCTTTATCAACGTAACTGGGTAAAGAAATCAATTTTTTTGTCAGCGAAATAAGTGTTAAGTCATTTAACATAGTGTATTCCTAATTCTTAAAATAATAGTGGCCACAGTAATCTTTGCGACAAATAAAAACGCCGGAGAGCAGCTCCGGCGTGTACGTATTAAAACAATAGCAAATTAACCGAGGCGCTCCGGCAATATATGCTGATGATGTTGGTTAGTTACTATAAACATAAATACATTATAACACACATGTCCATACTTCGCAAGCATGCCATAATATCCTGCTAGAGCTATGCGGCTGGGTGAAGCGTGTGGTTATTAATCTCTGAGACCGCTACTTCGCGCTGGCAACCAGCGGCTATGTCTTCAGGCACATACACTACCGTGCCGACATTAGGGGCCTCAAAAGATCTGCTCAGACGTTTACTGCCCAAAGTCGTATTCACAACTTTTGGCATACCGTCCATTGTGGTACAAAATTGGGCATCTTGCAGAGGTATATATAACAGGTCCTTCAATGTATCGGCCGTCCGGCCATTATGTGCGACCAGATACTGGTCGGTTTGGTCGCCGTTTTTTACATCCACCAACACTGGGTTCCGCAAGGCAAATGATGGAAGCTGGTCGGCTTGTGCTCTCATATCTGTGTTAGATACGGCTAATACGCCTTCTATAACCGGCAATTGTTTTTTGCCTGCCCTTCCCAAGGCGACCTCTTCATAAATAGTATTTTCTAACGGGTTATCGTATTGCCGAGGTTCATATGACAAACTATTAAGCAGGTCAGTAATTGAGTCGTAAGCAGAGCTTGCTAATTTTGTGCCATGTTCCAGAGAGCGCTGAAGCCGCGGCTGGACATACGGCCTAGCTTCGCTCACGCCAAATAACAACACGACGCCCAAAGCTGCGGCACCGAGCCGATTTAGCGTACGCCGCTGCAAATTGCCTTCACGCTGTCGTATCCCGTTTAGTGCTTCAGTGCTTGTCGTCATCGGTCTCCTTTATCAAATGTGGGCTTTATGCTTTAATGACTTCAAAGTTAAGGATAGCAGTTACGATGGGTCCATCATCTTTTAGCTTCTCCCAAAACAAAATTTTACTAATATTAATATGCATTTCGTCTTCTGGCGAGTGGATCTCGCTACCCAATTTAATAAGGTCAAAGTTTAACACGGCCGCTTCGCTGATGTCACGTAAATAATAGACGTCCTTTAATGATACAAACCTTGCGCTGTCTGCAAAGCGCCGCAATTTTCCAAAGTATACTTGGTTGTTGTCCAAAAATACTGCGTGATAGCCTTCTTTGTAGGTACCAGCCTCGCTATTAAGGCTGGTATGGCGTTTTTCTGCGATTACGCCGTTAACATTTACGACAATCTGCACGCCTTTGCCGACTTTATTCTTTTGACGCGTCTTGGACCCGGGCGAGTTGGTAAATTTATTCGACAAGTCCGGGCTAATGCCCAGATTCCCAATCAAAGAATGTATTAAACTTGGTTCCATACTTTTCCTTACATGGTGCGGATGAAAGGACTTGAACCTTCACGCCTTACGGCACCAGCTCCTAAAACTGGCGTGTCTACCAATTCCACCACATCCGCATTGACCGGCTTATTTTACCAGAGTTCTGCGATAAAAAACCAGTTGCGCGTCGCCGTAAGCTTGAGCCTTGACTTGTTCAAAGCCATTCATGCTTTCTATCTTAAGGTGGCCTGGCCATGATAAAGCTAATATTCCCTGGGCTTTAACGTGTTGTGACAGCCTTTTGATTACATTCATGAGCACCCGGTCATAGGGCGGATCGCACATTACAACATCAAATAACTTGTTGTGGTAGCGAGCTGACCAACGCAAACAGCTGCCTGGAAACAACGCTATCTTTTCGTCCAAACCTAATTTACCAATGTTTTGTTTTATGGTATTTTGGGCGTTTTTATCTAGCTCTATGGCTTGGACCTCAGCAGCGCCCCGACTGACAGCTTCATAGCTTAGCGCACCGCTGCCAGCAAATGCATCTAAAAATGTTAGCCCATTGATGTCACCAAGCATGTTGAACAAAGCGCCACGTATTTTATCGCTCATGGGATGGGTACGATGGCCTTTGGGCGAATCAAATGGCCGGCCGCCTAAACTGCCGGCTATAACCCTCATACTTCCACCAGGTTAGCGTCAATTAGCGCCCCGTACCAAGCGAGAGCAACTGTTTTTATTAGGACTGGCCCGAGCTTATGCCGGACTTGCCAGGCTAGCTTTGGCGTCCAGCCCTTTTGATAGTAGTTTTCATACATGTTGAGTACCGCGATTTCTCGTGCGATATGGCGAAACCATTCCGCTACGCCTTTTTGTTGCAGCTGTACTATATCGTCATCCTTAATACGTAGCTCGCCAAACGTGAGCGGCGCAATGATGGTGGCTATGCCCATTTCAAATAGGCCGTGAGTCATAAAAAGCCCTTTTGCGCCCCACATTTTCCAATTATTCTTTAGCTGCTCTCCGCGGGTTTCACCTGGCAATATCCATTTAGCCCGGATAGTAGTGCGGGTTTCTATACCGGCTCCCCCTCGTAATTCTGTAAGTTTCTCTTCATATGGATAGTGGTGCGCGGGTGTCAGGCCATCCACGAGCGCATGGGCCAACCACGCGGCCTCAAAGGCGCTTCGTTCTTTATTCCCCGCCTTAAGCTCGGCTACAAGGCGGTTGTAGTGGCCTGTTATAAGTTCCAAAAGCTGGTTGTCGTCATCATCAAAGGGATTGAAATAGTGCCAGGGCTCGTCCTTGGCAGGACTTTTACGTTTGATGGCATCGGGGCCATTTTTGCCCTCAAAGTGCAGTATCTTTCCACTGGTCGGGAACAAATTGTCATCTGATAGTAGGACGGAGAGCTGCTTGCGGGCCACCCGGTCAATTTTCTGATGCGCGCCCAGGACGCGTCCAGACATTCTTGTTAGTGTTGACCCGCTATACATAATTAGTTTAGGTTTGTGACGGCTCGATTATTTCGTACATGCTCATATAGTTCCCTATATTGTACCAAATCTTCCTTTCTATCTATAAACTCTTGAGCCCGAGACCGTGCTGAAGCAATCAGCCGCGTATCTGTTAATTTGGCTACCCTAAGGTCAAGTTGGCCGTGCTGCATTGTCCCATAAATCGCTCCCGGCCCACGAAGCTGCAGGTCATATTCGGCAAGCTTAAACCCATCTGATGAACTCTCCAAGGCCCGCATGCGTATGCTAGGCGCACTGTTATCACTTAAAACCAAGTAGCAGTAGCCCTGCTGGTCGCTCCGCCCAACACGGCCTCTTAATTGGTGCAACTGAGCCAGGCCAAACCTATCGGCATTTTCTATAACCATAACACTGGCATTTGGCACATCCACGCCTACTTCAATAACCGTCGTAGACACCAATAAGTCGTAGTCATGTTTTACAAACGCTTGCATAATCTTGTCTTTATCGGCGGGCTTAAGTTTACCGTGCAGCAAGGCGACTCTTCTATGCTTAAATAACCCTGTCTTCAACTCCTCATATACTTGCTCGGCTGATTTACTGGCCATGAACTCAGACTCTGTTATTAATGGACAAACAACAAAGGCCTGACGGCCCAAACCAAGCTGCTCCTCAACATGCATATAGGCCTTTTGCCGGCCAACGAGCGGCACAACTTTTGATCTAACCGGTTTGCGGTCGGCTGGCTTGACATCAAGCACTGAAATATCCAGTTCGCCATATAGTGTTAGGGCTAGGCTGCGCGGGATTGGAGTCGCCGTCATACTTAAAAGATGAGGCATATGACCAGCTTTTGCCTGCAATTTTTTACGCTGTTCCACACCAAATCTATGCTGCTCGTCAACGATTACCAATGCCAAATTGTGCATATCTGTTTTTTCTTGTATCAGGGCATGTGTGCCGACCACAAGTTTTATGTCACCAACTGATATTCGGTTATGAGCTTCTGCCTTGCTGGCCGACTTTAAGCCGCCGACAAGCAATCCCACCGTTTCGCTCATCCCCAAAGGGCCATATAAATTGAACAAGGTATGGGCATGCTGGCGGGCCAATAATTCTGTCGGGGCCATAAAAGCCACTTGCTGACCTTGATTGATAGCCATAAGTGCCGCCATAGCAGCTACCACTGTTTTGCCGGAACCGACATCCCCCTCAATCAAACGGTTCATGGGCTGCGGCTTTTGTATATCCTTATAAATTTGCCAAATAATCCGTCTCTGCGCGTCTGTTAATGTAAATGGCAGGTGGCTGACAAAGCTGCGGGCTACGTCTTCCTGGAACGGAATAACCGGGGCTTGTTCGGTAAGAAGCTGGTATTTGTTAAGGAGCGCAGCTAATGTAAGCTGAAAAACTTCTTCAAAACCGAGCCGCCGCCGAGCCGCCGCCAAGTCATTAGCCGATTCTGGAAAATGTATTTGCACTATGGCTTCAGACCGGCTCAGCAAACGTTCGCCATTAACTATCCAAGCCGGCAACGTCTCGGGCAGTTCTTTTATAATTGGCCTGAGCTCGTTCAGTGCTTTTCTGACCTGGCCTGATTTTAATCCCTTCGTTTCTTTATAAACCGGTACCATCCTGGCAGTATTTAACGGAAAGTTACTAACGAGTTCGGCAGAGGGATTTTGGATACTTAAGCGTTGCCTGCGTAAGGCAAATTCGCCGGATATATAATATTCTTGATTGCCTTTAATAGCCGCTGAACGGTAAGGTTGGTTAAACCATATCAAGCGCACACTGCCCGTATCATCACTGGCTATCGCCTCAGTAATATGCAAGCCACGGCTAACATACCGCCCGGCAGACTGCTTTATGGTCGCCTTGATAGTTACCATACCAGGCTTAATCTGTTTTATGGTTTGGATATTGGAATAATCTTCGAAGCGGCGAGGATAATGGTCAATAAGATTCCGGGCTGTTTTAATACCGAGAGCCATGAATTTTTTGGCTAATTGCTGGCCTATTCCCTTAATGTCCGTCAACGGACTGTCTAGAGTCATATATAGCTAGTATAAATCACGATTCCACAAGGTGCGGCATGGGGCCCTATTCTATTTAGCTTTGCGTGCCAGCAAAAAGATACTGGGGCCAAAATATGTGGGAGCTAGGGTGGGCTGCATCACCCGCTCAAGGCTAAGCATGATGCCGTGCGGTATAATTCGCTTTAAGCGCGGACTACGCAGATTGGACACGGAGAGTACTTTTTCTACACGGAACCCGGCGTGTGCCATGTGTTTAATTACCGTGCGCGGATTATGGTTTACAAAGGCTATTTCATCATCCCGTCGGTTTTCTTTAGATCGGATATCCACTGGATCCGTTGGCAGCCGTTTGCCTTTTAGGAGATGTTTCAGGCGATTACGAGCATGGGCATAGTTGGCTACTTCCAATATTAAATAGCCGTCGTCACTCAGCACCCGCTTGAATTCTTTAAATTCGGTCGTAGGGTCAGGCAAATGGTGCATAACCCGGATTACCGTAATTAAGTCTTGTGACTTATCTGCCAGTTTAAGGTTATCAGCCTGTGTTAAGACCTGGTCAATCTCCGGATAATCCTTGAGGTAGTCTTTGGCGATAGCGAGCTGCTGACGAGACGGCTCTGCTAAAGTCACATGGTCCGCAAACTTCTTCAAAAAAACACATAGGCGGCCATAACCACCGCCAATGTCAGCTGCCGTATTAAAATGTTTCCCTTTTAAAAGCCGGCGGATTGCCATTTCCTCTGACGCATGTTCGTAATCCCGGCCTGTCCAGTAGTGCAGGTAATTATAGTTGCCCTCGTCGTATTGGTCCGCTTTTTTCGGTGTCGGTTTAGTTGTATTTGGCATAACGAAGATTAATTATACACTACTTCACTTCTATCATCGCGGCTTGATTGCCCTTAAACAAAACTAAATACCCGTCAATGCCATCTTGTTTATGTATAGCGTCTTCGGCGCCTGTGACATCGCGAGAACCATTACAATTTACCGCGCCTTGTTCAATTAGCCTCCGGGCGTCAGATTTGCTGCTGGCAAGGCCGGTACTGACAAGCGCATCCGCAAAAGTACTACCCTCTTGCACTTCAGCAAATGGCAGCTCATGCCGTAAAATACGTATTTCTTCGGACGATAAATTAGCTAAGTCCCCATCCCTAAAGACAAGTTTGCTTGCTTTAACAACGGCGTTAGTTTTTGATTCTCCATGTACCAATTTTGTAACCTCGTATGCCAGCGTCTTTTGAGCCAAACGTTCGGATGGTTTGGTTTTGAATTCGGCCAAGATGTTTTCTATCTGCCCTTTAGATAACAGTGTGTAGATTTTAAGATAGTCTTGTACGCCTACATCATCGGTATTTAACCAGAACTGATAAAACTGATACACGCTTGTCAGGTTTTCGTCTAGCCATACCGCGCCATTTTCGGTTTTACCGAATTTCTGGCCCGTAGCTTTGTTTATAATTAGCGGTGTTGACCATACGTGCGCCTCATTGCCAGTTAGGCGGCGTATAAGGTCAACACCTGCGATACTATTACCCCACTGATCAGAGCCACAAACTTGCAGGCTCACACCCATCTCACGGTTCATATACAGAAAATCATAAGCCTGAATCAAAACATAGCTGAACTCTGCGTAGCTGATGCCCGCACCTTGTTCGCTTAAACGTGTTTGTACAAATTCCCGGCCTAGCATTTGCCGCATTGGCACGTGCTTACCGATATCACGCAAAAACTGTAAATAACCCATGTCCTTAAACCATTCATAATTGTCCACCAGCTTAAATTGCTGGCCGCCGAAAATTTGGGTGTATTGCGCTGCGATTGCAGCCTTATTGATGTTTATTTCTTCGGGTGTTTTTAAATTACGCTCCTCAGTTTTACCATCCGGGTCACCAATCATACCGGTTGCGCCGCCTATTAATAGGACCGCGTGATGGCCATGTTCTATAAAGTGCCTTACCATCATGGCCGCGGCTAAGTTTCCAATGGTCATGGAAGGGGCGCTGGGGTCAACTCCCCAGTAAAAGGTCAGCGGCTCGCCATCAAGTTCGGTGGCGGATTTAAATGTTGTTTGGTTAACAAATCCTCGCCACTGTAGTTCCTGTGATAAGGTTGTATCGCTCATAAAACTTAGTATAGCTTACAAAGACAGCAAGCTTTAGGTATTTTCTGCATATTTTCACTGCGATATTTTGCTATACTATAGGAACATACCTATGGGAGTAGAATAACCAAATGACAAGTCAAAACACGGGCGGTAGGCACCGGGGCGGGAATGTTGGCCGTAAAAGCAAAAGTACCTTTGTCACCAAAAGCGGACAAACTATAAAAATTAACCGTTCGATAGGCGATAAGATCAAAGCCAGAAAAGCCCTCTATGCCCAGAAGCGGGCAGAGCGCATGGTCGGGATGCCAAAATCCCGGGTTAAGCGATTTTTCTTTAGGCTGCACCCTAAGCGTTTGTACCGTTATTGGTTCAGTCGTGATGGCGCCATTATGGCTTTAAAGATTTTTGGAATCGGTACACTGGCGGTGTTCTTATTGCTCATTGGCGTATTCGCCTATTTCCGCAAGGACTTGCCCAATATTAAAGACGTATCTGGCAATAATATTGGTGGCAGTATTCAATATTACGACCGCACCGGCCAGACATTGTTGTGGGAAGACTATGATGCTGTGAAGCGTATCCCCATCAAGGGCGAAAACATGTCAGCTTATATCAAAAAGGCGACCATAGCCATAGAAGATAAGGATTTCTATAAACATGGCGGATTTGACGTTCGTGGTATTGCCCGTGCCGGTGTCAATGACGTTTTTGGCAAAGGCGGTACCCAGGGTGGCTCGACAATTACACAGCAGCTCGTAAAGTTAACCCAAGACTGGAGTCGCGACCAGACCATTACCCGTAAGGTTAAGGAGTTAATCTTATCGGTAGAACTTGAACGCGAGTACTCAAAGGATGAAATCTTAACCGGTTATTTAAATACCGCGCCATACGGCAGCATAGATTATGGTGTTGAAGCGGCCGCTCAGGATTATTTTCATAAGGCCGCCAAAGACCTAACCCTAGACGAAGCGGCTATGCTGGCCGCAATCCCTAAGTCCCCTAATTTTTATTCCCCATACAATGTGAGCAAGTTTGATAAAGAAGGCCTTATTGGCCGGGCGCATTATATTTTGGGCCTTATGCAAGAACAAGGTATGATAACTCAAAAAGAGCATGATGATGCTACAAAGGTTGATTTCTTAGCTAAGATCCAACCACGCAAAGGGCACTACGACGGTATTAAGGCACCTTGGTTTGTACTGACAGCCAAAGAAGCCTTAGCAAAATCAAAGGGTTCTACACTGGTTAAACTCGGCGGATGGAGAGTTACGACGACGCTTGACCTTAATGCCCAAAACATTGCAGAGCAACAGGTTCAAAAAGGCCTGGCTCAGGTACGCCGCCAAGGTGGTGATACAGCAGCCTTTGTCGCCGAAGATGTAAAGACAGGTCAAGTGGTGGCATTAGTTGGCGGTGATGATTTTAATGACCCTGATCATGGCCAAAACAACTATGCCCACGATTTGGAATTGCCGCCAGGGTCATCATTTAAGCCCTACGATTATGCTGCCCTCATTGATACCCAAAAAAATGTCGGTGCTGGATCGGTACTTTATGATACGGTCGGTCCGGTTCCGCCTGGCTATCCCTGTACAACTGGCCCTAAAAAGGGCGGCGACTGCGTGGTAGACTATGACTTTCGCTATCCAGGCCCTATGACGCTGCGGTACGCACTTGGCGGGTCACGCAATGTCCCCGCTATTAAAGCTATGAGTATTGTTGGTGTTGACCAAACGATTGACGTCGCCCATAAACTAATGACCAATTATGGCCCTGACGGGCAGCCGGATCCGACAATTGGCAACTACAAATGTTACGCCGACGAGCGCAACACCCAACCCACACAATGCTATACGTCATCTGCAAT
>DATLEQ010000001.1:0-5631 GCA_035525115.1 Candidatus Limnocylindrales bacterium | reverse complement strand
CGTGATGCAGTTAGGTGGTAGTACCACGGGCGAACACGGTGATGGGCGCTTGCGTGCCCCATACCTGGAGCAGTTATACGGACCTGAGGTGTATGCGTTGTTTATGCAGGTCAAACAGATATTTGACCCCTATGGTACGCTTAACCCAGGTGTTAAGGTCGGTGTTGTGTTGGATGACATTAAGCCTTTAATGCGTCAGGAATATAATTTGGCCCACCTGTACGACCACATGCCCCATAACTAGCCATGCCAGAATACGTCTATTCGGTTTTAGGCACGATTGGCGCGATCCTTATACTGCTTGGCTTTTACAGGACTAGTATAGGTCAGTGGAAAAATAAGTCGTTTTGGTACGAGCTTGACAACACCATCGGGGCGCTGCTACTTATCATTTACCAGGCTCACTTACGCGCTTATATAAGTGTGGTAGTAAATGCTGTTTGGGCGGTTGTCGCGTTTAGGGGGCTGACATCGTTCGCCGAACGGTATCAAGGACGGCAGAAACGTAAGCGCCGTTCCAGGAAATATTGAGTTTTTCTTCCAAAGTGATAAGATGTTGTGGACTCATGCGCGAGTGGCGGAATTGGTAGACGCGCTAGCTTCAGGAGCTAGTGGGGGCAACCCCGTGGAGGTTCAAGTCCTCTCCCGCGCACCAAAAACCCGCCATCGTTTGTCTTAATCAGTTTTCCAAACCAAGGAGTCGGCTTGGCCGACCGGGGCTGTTTGGAAAACTGTAAGGAAGAAGCGACCAGAAGTTGAAGCAGAAACAAGTTATTGTTTCTGCGTAAGCTGACCGTCGGTTCTAACGCGGGCGCTTAGCTCAGTTGGCTAGAGCATCTCGTTTACACCGAGAGGGTCGGGGGTTCGAGTCCCTCAGCGCCCACCAAGTAAAAAGTCTACCGTTGTGGTGGACTTTTTACTTGGCTGGATGGTGATGGACTTTGGTTCACCGACTTGGCTCGCAAAGCGAGACAAATAGTCGGGGGTCGGTGGAATGAGACGCGCGCAAGTGCTTGCACTGAGCACGTCGCAATGAAAAAGGACGAAGTCCGCTGTCCCTCAGCGCCCACCATCAAAAAGGATTCCATCACATGGAATCCTTTTTGATTAAACGCTAGGCTTCTAAGCTAATATTCGCAAGGGACTTCCGCACCATTGACCTTACAGTGCACGCCTGACGAATCTGAACTTATAGAACAGTTTGGCCCAGTAATACGGTGGCCGTCAGCGCTACAAACCGATGACCCGGCCGACCCATTACTGCCAGTCGACGTATTGATATTGGTATAATTTGTAGCAGCACCAGGGGTACCTGGCTTGGCTGTGCTGGGACTACCAGCAGCCGGGCAGGCTACGTCTGCACCGTTAACCTTACAGTGTACGCCTGACGCGTCCTTGGTAATAGAACAGCTTTGGCCGGCAGGTGCCATCATGGTTACGCCGTTTGAGCTACATACAGAAGAAGAACCATAAGAAGTTGGCCGGTTAATGGTGGGTGGAGTATAACGCAATCTTTGCGCGCTGCTAATGTGCAGGGCGACCGCGCCGATCACACCAATTGCAAGTATAAAAAACACGGCTACTATATGGCTAACACCCGCTTGGTCATTTTTTAACCCGATCATTTATAAAATCCTTCCATGTTACTTATGCTTTAAGCATAAGTGTAGGTTTTGGCACAACTGTTGTCAAGCCGATACAAGGCGGACAGGCTGCGTTTATATATCCCGTTTAACCTCTACGGTAAGGATTGCTTTACTGTACCGTTACTATAGAATAAAAGCATAACAAAGGAGCTACTATGGGGTTTTTCGGTTTCTTACTTCTTATTATAATCATTATTATCATCGCCAATGGCGCCAGGATAATCAACCAATACGAACGTGGAGTCGTGTTTAGGCTGGGTAGGGTCCAGGGTGCTGTCAAAGACCCGGGCTTTAGGGTGATCATCCCTATTGTTGACCAAATGCGTAAGGTATCGTTACGGACCGTTACGCTGCCAATAGAAACACAAAAAATTATTACCAGGGACAATGTATCCATTGATGTCGCTGCCGTGGCTTATTACCAGGTGATGGATCCTATCAAGGCTATTGTAGAAATTGAAAACGTAGTTTCGGCAACCTACCAAATCGCCCAAACTACTGTGCGTAATGTCGTGGGCCAAACCACATTGGACCATGTGCTTAGTGAAACCGTGAAATTAAACGAAGCAGTTAAGGCTATCCTGGACCAAGCTACCGAAAAGTGGGGCATTTATGTCAGTAACGTAGAGCTCAAGGACATCCAGTTGCCGGAGTCAATGCAGCGGGCTATGGCCAAAGAGGCTGAGGCAGAACGCGAAAAGCGGGCCAAAATTATTGCCGCCGAAGGCGAAAAACTCAGCGCTACAGCCTTAGGCGACGCTGCCGACATCATTTCTGCCCACCCAATTGCCTTGCAGCTGCGTAATTTGCAGATCCTGAGCGAAATCGCCGTAGAAAAGAACAGTACCATTATTTTCCCAAGCCAGTTCATGGACACCGTTAACAGTGTCAAAGACTTTATGGCCAAAGAACGCAGTTAAGCTGAACCCAAGGCTATGACAGGTAAATACCTTGGCCACTGGCAACAAGAAATTGACAATTGGGTACAACAGCACGAGAAGCCATATTGGGAGCCGTTGAGCATATTGGCCAGGGTTACAGAAGAAGTAGGCGAAGTATCACGGCTGCTCAACCATCTTTATGGTGATAAACCCAAAAAGCTCACCGAAGCCCGCCAGGAACTAGACGAAGAAATCGCCGATGTTATCTACGCGCTGATGTGCCTTGCGAACAGGGAGGGTATTGACCTGGACAAAGCCATGGAAAAGGCCTTAAGCAAGGCAAAAACCAGGGATAAAGATAGGTTTAACAAAAAACCAATATAACCAACACAACTTAACAAACTACAACAGAACCCACGGGCCTCTCTAGAATTGACAAAGTGCTCACCGTAAGCTTATGCTTACCCTATAGAGTCATCTAATAAGCTAGTCAAGAAACGGACTAAAATGCCCACTAATAAAACCTTATCTAAAAAATCTGCAAAAAGCCCTACCCCCAAAAAATTAAACTCACGAAGCACCTTTTCTTTATCTAAGCCGGCAATTTTTGCGATTGCTTTTGCTGTTATTGGGATAATAGTGTTAATTACTTCTTTTGCTGCCCCCCAAGAAGCTAAGTTGGAAAGGTTTAAGAATAACCACGAGAAAGGCTGGATATGGGATGGAATTCGTGAAACTAGCGCTGACGACAGTCCGTGCCGAAGCAAGGACAAAGATAAGGCAAAAGACTTACTTGAACTTATTGATCCCAAAACCAATAAAGTATCAGGCTGCACGCATGGCCCTGATCCAGCCCCAGAAGGTGTTGATGTGCGTAAGAGAGTTGAGCCTGTCAGGACAGGAGAAGACGATGTCACCGCGTTAGCGCCCGGTGGTGGAAGTGGTGGAGCCAGTACCGGTCCCGCCACGGTTTCAGCGAGTCCCATTACCTGCGATGGTGATGGTGTGAGTGGCAACCGTGTACAAGTTATCTATGCCCGTGCTAGCGACATGCCTGACGGCTATGCCAAATATAAAGCCAGTATTCAGGCTTGGGCTTCTTCTGCCAATAATATCTTTGTGGAAAGCGGTCTTCAAACTGGCAGTGCCCGCAATATACGCTTTGTGCATGACGCTAATTGCTATGTGGATGTCAAGAATGTGGTGCTTAGCTCAACCGGGGACGATAACATGTCAAACACTAGGTCTGAACTGCAAATGCTCGGGTATGATAGTTCTGACCGTAAGTACGTGGTATGGATGGACGCCAATGTGTATTGCGGCATTGCAGATTTCAGGGCTGACGGTCAGCCAGGTGCTAACAATATCAATAATTACGGCAGAATGTGGGCCCGAATCGATAACGGCTGCTGGAACCCTACCATATATGAATCACCGGGTTATGCTTATGCGGCACATGAAATGATGCATCTCATGGGAGGCGTACAAGGGGACTCACCTCATCGCAGTTATCAAAGCCATTGTACAGATGAGTACGACCTTATGTGTTATAACGACGATGTCGATGTCCCATTAACCTATCCACGTCTTGTAATGACTTATACATGCCCTTCCGCTCAGCTGAATTTATTTGACTGCAACGACGATGATTATTACCATACTGGCACACCACCAGTAGGTAGTTACTTAGAAACCCACTGGAACACGGCCAACAACATTTTCATGTTTGCTGGAAGCGGCTCTTCACAGCCGCCGACATCTGGCGATAACCTAGCCCCAGCTGTTACCATTTCCTCGCCGCTTGACGGCGCCAAAATCGGCAACAAGACTTCTATCAAAGCCTCTGCAACCGACAATGTAGGTGTTACAAGATATGAGATATGGATTGATGGTGTCCGAAAAGCGACAACTAACAGCTACTCCTGGAATTCTGCCAAGGCCTCGCCCGGTACACACACCATTACCGTCAAGGCTTTTGATGCCGCGAACAATATGGGACAGAAGAGTATTACAGTTACGAAGTAAAAACGATAGTATGGGTGTAGAATTTAATAAATAAAATAACAATGCTTAAGGAAAAAATTATGGCAGTAAAAAGTACAAAACACCGCTCAACTGCTAAATTGGCACAGAAGAAGCCAACAAATAGCGGCTTCTTAGCCCGTTTCGGTTCACAAAAATTCATGGCCTTGGCATTCGTTGTTGTCTTTGCTGGTATTGGCAGTTATTTGTTGCTGGCAAGCCACGCAGCCACTATACCTCTTATTAACACTGAAGCCGAAGCCATGACCCTGCCGTCTGGCACAACCATCATAGCCGATACCACTGCCAGTGGCGGCCAAGCTATCCAATTCGGTGCTAACGGTACGGCTACCACTACCATCAACCTGCCTTCTCCGGCTGACTCCTTGGCAGTTACGGCAAGAGGCGTCCAGTGTAAGGGATCCCCGACCATGGTTACTAAACTGGACGGCGTCCAAGTAGGCTCTAGTAATGTTAGTGCCACTTCGTGGACAAGTTATTCATATACCAAAGCTCTGGCGTCCGGTAGCCACACGCTATCATTTAGCTTTACCAATTACTCCACCTGGAAGAACTGTGGTAAAAAGCTTTTGGTAGATAAAGCTGTGTTTATGGGGACGGCTCCGGTGACACCGCCACTGGCTGCATCCGACCTTATGAACCGTAAAGACTTTA
The DNA here is from genome assembly GCA_035525115.1 of Candidatus Limnocylindrales bacterium. Taxonomy (GTDB): domain Bacteria; phylum Patescibacteriota; class Saccharimonadia; order Saccharimonadales; family JAICHO01; genus JAICHO01. The sequence goes on along the minus strand of DATLEQ010000001.1, from coordinate 407 downwards.
TATATGGTTCCGAGATTGGTGCCTGGAGACAGGACGGCAAGCCAGCCATTGACCTTACTACCAACATCCCAAACTTAGTCAAGGCAGCTCAGTTTCCGATCATCCGGTTTGCCATGTATGACTGCTTTGAGGGTATGACATGCGGCACGGACAACCATGCTGGCACGCAAACAAAGGCAAAATTTGATACTGCCATTGATGGGATCCGCAATAACCTGAACGCCGAACCGCTATTTAAGTTACTACCTATCGCGCCTGACCTCATTGGCTATCCGACTGAAATTGACGGCAATAAGTTTTGTCCCCCAACGAACAACCTGGCAATGAATTTACCCCTTTATAAAGCCGTTGTTGACCAAGCGGGGAGCCGCATTAGGCTATACGAATCAACGAATGAGGGTGAAGTT
>DATLEQ010000014.1:0-7464 GCA_035525115.1 Candidatus Limnocylindrales bacterium | reverse complement strand
GAGTATTGGTGTAATCGGCAACGAGCAACATCAGAACATTAAGGTAGGTAAAGCCGGCCGTAACCGCCATAAAGGTATTCGCCCTACGGTTCGTGGTGTAGTTATGAATGCTGCTGACCATCCCCACGGTGGTGGTGACGGTGGACGCCATGGTATGGGCAAGGACCCCCGCACACCATGGGGCCAAAAGACACTTGGCTATAAGACTCGTTCACGCAAGACAACCAACAAGTTTATTATCCGCTCTCGAAGCGCAGGAAAGAGGAAATAGGACATGTCTAGATCACTTAAAAAAGGCCCCTTTATTGACCCCAAGCTCGCAAAAAAAGTAGCAGCACTTGGAAATGAAGACAGGACTATTATTAAAACTTGGGCTCGAGCTAGCACCATTCCGCCGGAATTTGTAGGGCGCACAATTGCGGTACACAATGGCAAAGTCCACGTGCCTGTCTTTGTGACCGAAAACATGGTTGGCCATAAGCTGGGTGAATTTTCACCTACACGCAAATTCCGCTCACACGGCGGTAAGCTCGCGAAAGGCGGCAAGTAATGCCCGTTAAAGCCGTTGCAAAAGGGATAAGAATGAGCCCGCGTAAAGTTGGCGTAGTAGCTGCTTTGGTTCGTGGCCGTAGTGTTACTGATGCTCTGACCATTTTGGAGCATACGCCACGACGTTCGGCCTTGCCGGTGCGTAAAGTTATTGAAAGCGCTCGTGCCAATGCCGATCATAACCATAACTTCAAACCCGACACACTCCAGATTGTATCCATTACCGTTAACCATGGTCCTCGCATAAAGCGTTACCGCCCTGCTGCCCATGGTCGTGCATTGCCATTCCAGCGTCGAACAAGCCATATCTATGTCATTGTTGACGGTGAACAGCGCGTAACTAAGAAGCAAGCAACTAAAATTGCTGCCACACCTAAAGGAGAGACGAAGTAATGGGACAAAAAGTAAATCCGATCAGCATGCGTCTCCAGGTTAACAAAAACTGGCGTAGCAAATGGTTTGCCAATAAACGGGATTATGCTAATTTCTTAAGGCAAGACCTGGAAGTCAGACGCATGATCCAAAATAAGGTAGGCACACGTGGCGCCATAAACATTGTTGATATTGAACGTTCACCAAACTTGGTATCCGTTACGATTAGTACAGCCAAAGCAGGCGTAGTAATTGGTCGTGGTGGTGCCGGTGCGCAGGAGCTCAAGGCAAAGATTGAAAAAATCTACGGGGTACCGACCCGCGTTAATATTGAAGAAGTTAAAAAGCCTGAACTTTACGCTAAGTTAGTCGCTGAGAATATTGCTCATCAAATTGAACGACGCATAGCCTTCCGCCGGGCAGTTAAGTCGGCGGCAGGGGCTACCATGCGAGCAGGAGCTCAAGGTATTCGCATTGAAGTTTCTGGACGTTTAGGCGGGGCCGAAATGTCACGGCGCGAGAAGACAGTTGAAGGCAGCGTGCCACTACATACCCTTAGGGCAGATATTGATTACCACAAAACAGCTGCCATGTATCCAGGCTCGGGTTTGATTGGTATAAAAGTATGGATTTACAAGGGAGAGGTAGCCTAACATGTTACTGCCAAGACGTACTAAGCACCGCAAGGTGTTCAAGGGAAAGATTCGCGGTGTTGCAACCGTCGGGAATCAAATTGCCTTTGGTCAGTATGCATTGCAAGCTCAGGGACATGATAGGATCACCAGTCGGCAGATTGAATCTTCACGTCAAGCCATGACACGCTATGTAAAACGAGGTGGCAAAATTTGGATCAGGATATTTCCTCATACGCCGGTTTCGCGCAAACCTCAAGATGTCAAAATGGGTAGCGGTAAGGGTAACCCTGAATTTTTTGTAGCCAAGGTCCGTCCGGGTACCGTTTTGTTTGAAATGCAAGGCGTGTCAGAGGAAGTAGCCCGTGAAGCGATGCGTTTAGCTGCACACAAGCTGCCTGTCAAAACCAAGTTTTTGGTGAAAGAGGAGGCATAGGGGCCATGAAAGTTACCGACATACGCAAGCTTAAAACGGCTGATCTAACTGCGGAAAGTACCAAACTCCGTGCCGAAATCGCCGAAATACGCCGCCGCATCCATATGGGCGAAACTACCAATGTAAGGCAGCTGAGAACTAAGCGTAAGGATTTAGCCCGTATGTTAACAGTCTTATCAGAACAACTAGTAAAGGAGGCGAGGTAATGGCCAAGACACTTCAGGGTGTAGTATCTTCTGACAGTGGTGACAAGACCATTGTTGTTACTGTTGCCACCCGGATGACCCACCCGATTTATAAAAAGCAGTATACCGTCACACGCAAATTTATGGCGCATGATGAACAAAATGAGGCCAAACGCGGGGACAGGGTAATAATTGAAGAAACCCGGCCCTTGTCAGCCCGGAAGCGCTTCGCATTGTTAAAAGTAACTGTCAAGGCTCCCATCACTCACGAGGAAAGCGAGCAAGTATGATACAACAAGAATCTCGCCTCGTAGTGTGTGACAATAGCGGTGCCAAAGAAATACTATGCATACGTGTGCTGGGTGGAACGCGCCGTCGTTATGCACGTGTTGGCGACACAATAGTGGCAACCGTTAAGGAGGCCAGCCCGACCGGAAACGTCAAGAAAAAATCTGTTGTCCGCGCTGTCGTTGTCCGTACCCGTGATGCTTTGCAGCGTAAAGACGGGTCGGCAATTAGGTTTGATGACAATGCCGCGGTCATAATTGGCGAAGATAAGCTGCCTAAAGCCACACGTATTTTTGGACCAGTACCACGCGAATTACGTGATCAGGGTTACGCTAAAATTATTAGTTTGGCACCGGAGGTACTGTAATGAATAAACAGTCAACCACTGCAAAGACCGTCAGTAAAATTCGTCTGAAAAAAGGCGACACTGTGGTGGTCCTTTCAGGCAAATACAAAGGTAAGACAGGCAAAGTTACAGCCACTCACGCAGACCAGAATAAAGTAACCGTTGATGGCATCAATATTATTAAGCGCCATACCAAACCAAACCGTACCTATCCGCAGGGCGGCATAATTGAAGTAACCAAACCAATGTGGGTCAGCAAAGTTGCAGCCTACGAACCTAGCACTAAAAAGCCATCTAAAATCGGCTATACCTTTGGCAAAGATGGCAAGAAGATCCGGATATACAAATCCACCGGCAAGGAGATTAAATAATGGCACAAACTACCGCCAAGACGCCTAGTCCCAAGAAAGCGGCATTGGTTAATTCGCATAACGCCCGCCTTAAGGTTTTGTATAACCAGCAATATGTCAAGGAACTAATAGATGAGCTTGAGCTGACAAACCCCAACCAGGTACCACGGCTTGAAAAAGTTGTTATCAATGTAGGTTTAGGCAAAGCCAAAGATGACAAAAAAGTTCTGGAAGCTGCTTCTAACACTCTAAAAAAAATCACTGGACAGCAGCCAGTTGATACCATATCTAAGTTATCAATTGCGGGCTTCAAACTTCGTGAAGGTACAAAAATTGGGCTCAAGGTTACACTGCGCGGAGAAAAGATGTATGAGTTCACCGATCGTTTAATCAACATTGTGCTTCCACGCTTGCGTGACTTTCACGGTGTCAAGATCAAGGCTTTTGATAAATCTGGTAATTATAGTATAGGCCTAACCGACCAATCAGTGTTCCCCGAATTAACTTTTGAAGAAACTACGACGCCGCATGGGCTACAGGCAGTATTTGTAATTCGCTGTCAGCAGCCAGAACATGCTAGGGCATTATTGACTAAGTTTGGTATGCCATTTGAAAAGAAGGAGACAAAGTAATGGCTAAAAAATCTATGATAGCGAGAGATGAAAAAAGAAAACGAATGATCTTACAGTACGCCGCCAAGCGTGCAGATCTTAAGCGCATGGGGGACCGCGAGGGTTTGCATTTGCTGCCACGTAACAGTTCTCCTACTCGGTATAAAAACCGGTGCTCAGAAACTGGCAGGCCAAGAGCTTACATGCGACAGTTCGGATTAAATCGTTTATCATTCCGTGAACACGCTTCCAAGGGCGAGATTCCCGGTGTAACTAAGTCAAGTTGGTAGGAAAGGAGCATATATGTCTGTAGTCTCAACTGATCCAATCGCTGATATGCTTTCTCGTATTAGGAACGCCCTAGCTGTTAATAAGTCTGAAATTGTACTACCGCATTCAAAAGCTAAGGAATCAATTGCGCGTTTGCTTAAATCGCGCCAATACATTGACGATGTCAAAGTTACTGAAGCAGTAGTCGGCAAATCTTTGACCTTAGTTTTGCACAGTCAGGATACTAACTCACGAATAACTGAAATCGTCCGTCTCAGTAAGCCTGGGCGTAGGCTTTATAGTTCGGCTGATAAAATCCCAAGCGTTAAACAAGGACGCGGCATTGTTATAGTTAGCACCAGCAAAGGCATAATGACTGGCTATGACGCCCGCAAACAAAAGGTTGGCGGTGAATTAATTTGCAAAGTTTATTAAGGAATAGAGGATAGATATGAGTCGTATAGGAAAACTACCGGTGGCAATCCCATCTGGCGTGACAATCACTGTCGACCAAGACACCATAACCGTAAATGGCAGCAAGGGGTCTCTTACGCAATTTACGATGCCTGGTGTTACCGTCAAGACAGAAGAAAATAGTGTTATTGTAACCCGTGAGAATGACGAACCGGCTAACAGGGCTAAACATGGTTTGATGCGTGCATTAATAAATAATATGGTAATCGGGGTTTCGGCTGGGTTTTCAAAACAGCTTGAAATCAATGGCGTGGGTTACCGAGTTGCACTGGCGGGAAATGGCCTTAAACTTAACCTGGGCTTTTCCCACGACGTTAACTATACTTTACCAACTGGCATTACTGCGGCAGTAGAGCAGAATGTTATAACTATCAGTGGCATCAGTAAGCAACAAGTTGGCCAGGTCGCAGCTGAAATTCGGGCACTCAAGAAACCCGAACCCTATAAGGGCAAAGGCATTAAGTATGTTGGTGAACGCATAATTCGTAAAAGCGGTAAATCAGGTAAGGATAAATAGACTATGGAAAGACTTACACACAAAGTACAGAATTTGGCTCGCCGAAAATACCGTGTGCGCGCACGTATTACTGGAACCTCGACCCGTCCACGTTTGACGGTATTCATAAGCAATTTGCACATTACGGCACAGATTATTGATGACGAAAGGCACGCTACATTGGCTTACGCAACAACTGTTGGTAATAAATCAGTAGGTGGTACCATGACCGAACGTGCTGAAGTAGTGGGCAACGAGATTGCTAAGAAAGCTAAATCAGCTAAAATTTCACGGGTAGTGTTTGACCGTAATGGCCGTCTTTATCACGGCCGTATTAAAGCCCTGGCTGACGCTGCCAGGGCGGGAGGATTGGATTTTTAATATGGCTGAATTCACGAAAAATAATCAACAAGGGCGGGACAACCGTCGTGGGCGCAATGAGATGCCACAAGAAGAAAAACAGTTTGATGAGCGCGTAGTTCATATAGACCGCGTGGCACGTGTAGTTAAGGGCGGACGACGTTTTCGTTTTCGTGCACTTGTAGTTGTCGGTGACCACAAAGGGAAAGTCGGTATAGGTATTTCCAAGGGGGCTGATGTGACTACGGCCGTTACCAAAGCTGTTGACGTGGCAAAGAAAAATTTTGTCCAAGTTCATTTAGTAAATGACACCATCGCCCACGAGGCTGAAGTCAAAGTAGGCGGAGCCCGCATATTTATAAAACCTGCTGCTGCTGGTACGGGGCTTATAGCCGGCGGTGTCGTGCGCACGGTCCTGGAGGTGGCGGGCGTCCATAACGTTTTGTCTAAATCACTGGGTTCAACCAATAAAATCAATACTGCATATGCTACCTTGGCAGCCCTTCAAGCTATCGAACACCCCGACAATTGGCTAACTAGGCAGCGTGTTAAGAAGCCAGTGAGCGTCAAGGAAAAAGCAGAGGCCACAACATGAAATACCATGAATTAAAAGTTATTGCCAACCATAGTAGCAGGCGTGTCGGACGAGGCATTTCAGCCGGTCAGGGTAAAACAGCGGGCCGTGGCACCAAGGGCCAAAGCTCACGTACCGGCAAAGGCCGACGCCCTGGATTTGAAGGTGGCCAAAACCCGCTAATGCAGCGCCTGCCCAAATTAAGAGGCTTCCGTGCAATTAGGTCAGCGGCTGAAACAGTCTACACCGGTCAGCTGGACGCACTTGGTACTATTATTGATAACTTTACAGTTGCGAATGCAGGTTTAGTGTCATCGCCATACGTACGCGTAAAATTAATCGTCAAAGGCGACCTGAAAAAAAAGTTGACCGTAAAACTTCAAGCCGCCAGCCTAGCTGCTACTGAGGCAATCCAAAAGACCGGTGGTACATTTACAGTCACGCCGCAAGTAAAGCGAACAGCGCAGACAGATAACAACCAGAATAAATAGTCTGCGGGACACCAGGACTAAATGTACTTCAACATAAACTGCACGGTAAGGAACTATGGCAGTTACTTTTATTCAGTCCAAACGTGACCGAGAAATATCTAGGCACATTCATCGTTTGTTTTGGCGGGCTAACTGGATAGATAAAACGGGACTTATATCCGGCTATATGTCACGCATTATAGCTTTTGCAGCCTATCATGTGGCCATACCACTTGTGAGCGCTTACGCCATACAAGCTATAATTGAACGTCGCCCGGACAGAGTAAACCAATATATATTTTGGCTGTTAGCGTTGTCGCTCGTCTACTGTGTCTTCTTCACGCTTGGCCAGCTTATGATTAGTCGAAATGCCATTAAGTCATTGCGCTATATTCAAGAAGCCGTATTCAAAAATTTTTTAAACAAAGATTATGAGTTTTATAATAATGCTTATATAGGAACGTTGGGCGCACAAGCCGCACGTTTGCGTGATGCCGCTAACGGTTATGGCGAAATTGTCATCATGCTCGTACCAAAACAGGCTACTATAATTATTGCCTCTGTAGCGGTAATCGCTTCACAGTCACTTCTACTAGCAATTATTACTTTTATTGCGATGTTTCTTGTGCTTGTATTCACTTTTGCCAGCAGCTCCTGGCGATTGAAGTTTAGGAGACAGGTAAGCGAGGCAAGCAGTACCGTAGCCGGGCAGATCGGCGACGCCCTGACCCATGCTGCGGCTGTAAAAAGTTTTGCGTCTGAAACATATGAAGAAAAGCGCGTGGAACGTTCCCTCGAACCATGGGGAAGAGCTCAGTACAGGTCGTGGATGGCGGCCGTACCCGCAGATAACGGTCGCTTAATGTTGGCGGCAATAACAACAGCAGTCTTGCTCATTATTTCGGCAAGGCTCTATGAAAACGGCGCCTTATCCATAACCATCATCGTACTCATACAACTATACGTCATAAAGCTTATAGCAGCGACGTTGGACATTGCGGATATCGTCAAACGATACGAGGAAGTTATGGGCGCAGCTTACGAACCCATG
>DATLEQ010000071.1:0-9068 GCA_035525115.1 Candidatus Limnocylindrales bacterium | reverse complement strand
CCAGACAGCAGCTAATAAACATTATCCTAAATGCCCCTAATTGGAAGCCTCAGGGGCCAGGACCCAACCAAGATATACAATCCGGGGCGGCTAAGGACAATCTGCTGCGCCTGATTGCCGCCATGCTGGAGAGTTTGCCGGGAGAACAATTAACACCTTCGGTTCTTCAGACCGGACACTCCTGTCGGTCAGAAGGTGGCGGTATATCCAACCACTCGGCCGGGCTGGCTATGGACATTGGCGCCGCCGGGCATACTGAAGGCTCTATGAACAATATGTTCACCTGGCTACACACAAACAGCGCAGCGCTGGGAGTTGACGAGCTGATTTATAACCCGGCGCCTCCGGGTACGAACACGCTTAAACACGGCAAACCACTGGTATATGATTCAGCTACTTTAAATGGCCACAAAGACCATATTCATGTATCGGTTGAGGGGCCACCGGCAACATCATGCCCTCCGGGAACATAAAGTATGCCAAATATAGAAGATAGGAGTATATGACTATGAAAAAAAGAATAATATTGGCCATCCTGGCTTGTGTCTCCTTTATATTTTTATTTTGGCTTTATACCCATGCCTATATAAAAATAATACCTAGCTCTGGTGATAATATTAGCTACCTACTGACGAACTTGTCGGATAACAAAACACAAAGCTTTGACAGTACATCCAGTATTAAAAAATTAGTTAAACGAGGGGAGTATCAGCTCTTAGCCCAGAAGGGGGAGACGAGTTACTTTAGTGTTATAAAAGCCAATGGTTTTCTAAGGAGCAGTGTCGTTTCCCCTAGGCTCGTAAAAGAAAAGGCCAGGAAGTTTGTGGGCGACAATCCGGCGAGCTGCATGTATTACACGGGCCAGATACTGGTTTCTGGCGCGTGCGAAGACCTATACAGCCAACTTAATCTACATGTCCCCGCCACAAGCCAACAAGCTACCTATATCCAGAGACTCTCTAGCCAGTATGACGGCGTGGTTGAAGGAGTAGTTTCAACCCAACAGGGAATTATTGCGCTTTTAAGGTCGGTTTCGGGAGAAGATCATGTGAGCTACAAGGTGAGCCCTGAGTTTGGCATTTCAGACCCCATTGCAATGACTGAGCTGGATAAAAATAAAACCTATTCATTACAAGCCTACAAGGATGGCTTTTTGATTTATGACAAATCATTGGGTCATATTCTATATTATTCGTCTTTGCGGTCTCGCCCGTCAGTAATAAGTAATCAGCGGCCCAAAGACAGTAAACTAGGAGCTTACGGCATCCAAACCCAGGGCAGCTCACTTGTGGTTGCTTATTCAGACCACCCAGAAGACCAGGCACTGGCGAGCAGCGACGAAGAACATACCCAGACCAAGCCACCGAAAAGAACCAAAGTCAGCCTTATGGTTCAAGACGGAGGTGCGACTCGTGAATATACATTTACTAAAAGGTTGTCGTCTTTTGATTTGTGCGGCACAAAAAAGCTATGCGTCTTGGATACTTCTGGGACGCTAGAAGTTTATGATATTTCGGGGAGTAAGTTGCGCCTGCTGTTTGCAATTGCAAAGGTAGAGCACATAGGAACATTTAACAATAGTCTTATAGTTGCCCTTGGGGGTGGGCTGCTCAACTTGGATGTTGATAAGCGAGCGGGTTATATACTGTACAGCTACGGGAATTATCGTTTTTGCGGTATGCGCACCGAAAATATCGGACCCGTTTTGTGTATGATAAACGGTGACGACAAGGCAGTAGCTTTATTTGTTGACCCTACCACTGACAATACTGACAGTATTGATAAAAAAATATCACAACTACTTAATCTGTCTGAAGCTAAAATGGTGTCAGCATACGGCAATTATATTTTTATATCACCCAATTTGGGCGAAGCCGAATATCAGCCATCCTTAAGGGTTTTTGGTTACGATCCAAAATTGATAGAAACTACTAACAGCACGATAGCCGAGGAGATTGATAGGGTGGGGATTGATAGAAGTAAATACACCATATTCAATCCTTTTAACAGTAAATAGTTTGCTACTGGGAAGTGGGTATGACTTGGCATTTGTCTAAGAAATGTTGGACAACAATATCGGCGTCAGTGGTAGTAATGAAAGTCTGGTGATCTTGCAGGTGCTGGGTAAGCGTTTGCCGGCGGGCACCGTCAAGCTCACTAAACACGTCGTCTAGTAGCAAAATAGGTTTGCTGCCGCGGGCCTGCTCAAGGCTCTGCACCTCCAGCAATTTTAGTGCCAATAGCATGGTGCGGGTTTCGCCGCGTGACGCCGCCATGGCCAGCGGATAACCGTTTAAAATCGGCACCAGGTCGTCACGGTGGGGGCCGATAGTTGTGTAGCCGCGCTCCCGGTCGGTGGCACGGCGCAGCTCAAGGGCCTTAAGCATAGCGCTGCCGTAGTCTTTTTCGGACAATTTTGTTTGATATTGCAACTCTACGGCCGATGTTTTGCTTACCAGCTTGGAGTAAAGGTCCGCTAGCAGGGGACTATGGTCACCCACAAACCGGATACGGTACTCAGCAATACGTCCGCCCAGTTCGCTCAGGCGCAAGCTCCACACAAACAACTGGTCATCGTTTCCCATTTGTTTTAGCAGCCGGTTACGCTGGGATAATGTCCTTTTATACTGCCGGCGCAACTCCGCAAAAGCCGGTACTGTTTGCTCGATAATGTCGTCCAGGAAGCCCCGCCTTAGTTCAGGCGATTCTGTCAGTAGCTGCAGGTGGTTTGGCTCAAACACCACAGCCGGTACGCTCCGGGCCAAAGACAAACGCTTAAGCGTTGTGCCACCAACCTGAAACTCTTTGCTTACCACCATTCCGTGATGTATGAATTTAACCGTGCGGATTTGGTCGCCCACAGTCCCATCCAAACGCGCCCAATCTTGGTCGTGCTCAATTAATTCCGAGTCATGTGCGCGGTACGAACCGCCGCGGCAAAGTACCAAGATGGACTCCAACAGGTTTGTTTTACCGCTGGCATTCGGGCCGACAATTATATTAACACCGGCGCCAAACTCATATGTATTGTCGCTGTACGAGCGAAAATGCTGCAGGCGCAGGTCGGTAATCATAATGTTATTGTACTGGCTTAACTCTTGAGTGGCATAATCACGTGCAGGTAATCGCTCTGCTTTGGGCTCCTCAGGACACATGGTTCGAGTTTTCCATTAAACGCAATCTGGACTTCTTCGCCTGTGGTGGCATGCAAGGCATCTAAGATATAACGTGAATTTAGGGTAATAACACCTTCGCCGGTTATTTTCCCGCTGGCGTTAGCTGTATTTTCGCCCAATTGTGATGCCACCGACCGGATGCTAATAGCTTGTTTTTCCGGGTCAAGGTGCAGGGTTACACTGCCGGCGCTTTCGCGGGCAAACAGGGCAGAAACTTTAGTAATATTTATAAACTCGGTTTTTTTGACAAGTCCGCTTTGGGCAAAATCTTTAGGTATTAATTTGCGGTAATCCGGGTAAGTACCTTCAATGAGCCGTGCCACTAATTCTACGTCGCCGACACGGAATAAAATTTGCTGCTCGTCATGGGTTACCGATACTTCTTCTTCCGTGTCGGCCACAATGCGAAGCAAGTCCTGCAGAGCGCTCGCCGGGATAAGCAAATTAATGTCAGCCGGGGTAGGCATTAAAACCTTTTCGGCTAAACGGTAGCTATCGGTTGCCACTAGATAAAGTTTTTTGTTGTGGGTATGTAAATAAGCACCCGTTAAAACCGGGCGGCTTTCGTCTGACGAGGCAGCCATTAGTACTTGTTGTAAACCACTGCGCAGGACATTTGAAGGAATTGACCAACTAACACCCTCGCTTATAGCCGGCATCACCGGGTATTCCTCGGCGCTGGTGCCGTTAATGACTGATTCGTATTGGTTGGTACTGATTTTTAGTTTAGTGTCATCAAGTTCCAAAGTAATCGTCCCGCTAGGCAAACTGGCTACAAAATCATTCATTAAACGGGCGGGTACGGTAATCGCACCCTCATCCGCCACTTTTGAGCCAATAAAGTGGGTAATAGCAATATCCAAGTTGGTAGCGGCAATGCTTAACCGATTACCAATAGTCTTAAGTAATACATTGGATAGTATGGGCAAAGTGCCTCGACTATTAGCTACTCGGCCAACGCTGCTAAGCGCCTTGTGGAGATTTTCTTGGGTAACTTGTAGTTTCATAGTAATTTAGTTATTCTCCTTTGTTATTCTTATTATTAGGCCTGTGTATAGTGGTTATAAGTTGGGCTGACAATCTGTTAAAAACCATAAAATACTGTGCACAAAACTGTGTGGTTAGCTGGTATAAACTGTGCCCAACCAGGCTGTTTGTGACCAGGCTGCCTGTCGCCAGACCAGCTTGTGGGAAAGTAAGGGAGTTTGTGAACAGTTTTTGCGCTGCTATGCCGCCTAGATGTGCACTGCTTTTACGCATACAAGCGCTCCTTGATTTCTGTGATGGCGGCCTTAATGTCACTGTCAAAACTAAACTCTTTTTCAATTTTTTCAACCGAATGTATAGCGGTTGTATGGTCTTTTCGGCCTAATTCACGGGCTATTTTAGGAAAACTGAGGTGCAATTCACTCCTCAGTATATACATGGCCACTTGGCGTGGCACCACAATGTCTTTATCGCGCTTAGGTCCTAAAATGTCTTCCATAGGGATTTGGAAATATTTGGCGGTACGCTCAATAATTTGTTTGGCACTAATATGCTTGGGGCGGCTACGGGTGCCACCCAAGAGGCTAGTGGCAATTTGAAGATCTGGGGCGAGTCCGCGCATTTCACAAAAAGCCAAGAGTTGGTTTAGGGCACCCTCAAGTTCACGAATGTTGGATTGAACCAAATTGGCTAAATACTCTACCACGGGGTTAGGCAGCACCACGTCATGGTTTTGGGCCTTGGTCTGTATAATGGCACAACGGGTTTCAAAATCAGGGTTTTGCATGTCAATTTGCATACCCCAAGCAAAACGGCTGCGCAAACGTTCCTCTAGGGTGGGGATCTCGCTGGGTGGTTTGTCGCTGCTTATTATGATCTGTTTATTAGCCTGGTGTAGTGCGTTAAAGGTATGGAAAAACTCCTCCTGCATTTTTTCTTTGCCCGCAATAAACTGCATGTCATCAACAATCAACACGTCGGCGCTGCGATAATGTTTGGCAAAATCAGTTGTTTTTCTAAACCGCAGTGCATCCACAAATTCCTGCACGAACTGCTCCGTAGAGGCGTACACGATGCGGGCGGAAGGGTTGTTGGCTAATACCGCGTTACCCACCGCCTGGATCAGGTGGGTTTTGCCAATTCCCACTCCACCGTATAAAAAGAGGGGGTTGTATTTGGTGCCAGGGTTCTGGGCAACAGCTCCGCAAGCGGCGAAAGCCAATTCATTACCTGCGCCAACCACAAAGGTATCAAAGGTGTAGCGTTCATTTAAGCCCTGGCGGTAGCTGTGTGTCAAAACCGTGGTATTTGGCTGGTTTGTGGTAATTTGAGGCTGTTCAGCTTGCCGGCCCAAAATCATGGGCTCATCATCTGCCTTTTTAATCTGGGCCGTGCTGGCATGGATCTTATATTCTACCCGCTCCGGGCGCAGGCCATTTTTGGCCAACAGCTCAGTGATCATGTCGTTATATTTGCGCTCCAACTGCTGTTTAATAAAAACATTGGGGACGCCAATAACCAAAACATTGTCCTTATGGCGCACCAAGTGGGTGTTTTTGAACCACGTGACAAAGCTCCCCCTAGAGACCGTCAGCTCTATTTCCCCCAGTACCGCTTGCCACAGATCTTCGTGCATCCCTATTCCTGTCTTGTTTACCTGTTACTATAGCGCATATAGGCCTGGGTTTTCCACAAGTTTTACGGAGATATTTTAATGCGCTGCCTAAAAAACAGGGAACAGGGCAGTGATTGTACACAGCCAGCGGCTACATCAGTTAATCTGTGGAAAACACTTGGAGAATAGTGGATAACTTGCTAGAATTCGTGGGTAAACATTGTCAAAATGACGTAGGTTTTCACGCTGCTTGCTGTAGTGACTTGGACAACGTACAATAAGGACCAATATGCCTAAACGAACTTTTCAACCCAAAAAACGTCACCGCGCCCGCGAACATGGTTTCATGAAGCGCATGGCTACCAAAGCTGGCCGGGCTGTTTTAAAGCGCCGCCGCCTTAAGGGCCGTGCCAAGCTTTCTGCTTAAGGGCAATCCCTCTTCTGCTAATCTATACATATGATAAGCCGCGTACACCGTTTTCATGGGCATGGCTCTCTGCGCTATGCCTACCAGCACGGCCAAACCATTCGCGGGCCACTCACTTCTTTGAAATTTGTGCTTAATGAGCGCCGCCAGACGTACCGCCTGGCCGTAGTGGTCAGCAAAAAGATTAGCAAGTCAGCTGTCGTACGCAACCGGATTCGCCGCCGTTTGTATGAGGCGGTACGGTATCATGAACCAGCGCTCTCCCAGCCATACGACATGGTTATAACTGTTTTCCACGAGCAATTAGCCATCTTGCCGCCCGACGAACTTGCCCGCTTAGTTCGGGCCCAGTTGCGCCAGGCGGGCATTTTACCGGCCAAGCCTGCCCAATCTCCCTCTTCTCGTGTTAAGATATAAACGAAAGTGAGGAGTCCATGTTTGTAGCCTCGATCTTTGAGGTCGTCATTGTTAAACCAATCTTTAATCTCCTGGTCCTGATTTATGGGATCCTGCCAGGCCACAACTTTGGCCTGAGTATCATCCTGTTTACTATTATTGTCCGCTTGCTTATGTGGCCGCTGGTTAAAAAGCAACTGCACCAAGCCAAAGCCATGCGCGAAATGCAGCCAGAGCTCAAAAGAATAAAAAAAGCCACCAAAGGCAACCGGCAGCAAGAATCCCTGATGTTGATGGAGCTTTATAGGGAGCGGGGCATTAGCCCATTTGGCTCACTGGGTACCCTAGTTGTCCAGTTAATTATCCTGATAGGCCTTTATTCCGGCTTGCGGCGGGTCGTGACTAACCCCCATGCTATTATTGACTACTCTTATAGCTGGTTGCACGGCTTGCCAGGCCTCAAGGCTTTGGCGGCTAATATCCAGAGTTTTGATGCTACCCTGTTCGGACTGGTTGACCTAACCAAAAGCGCGCTAGGGACTACCGATGGTGCTAGCAAAGGTGATCTAGCCCGCTCTGGCGGCCTTTATATACCAGCCTTAATTATTGTGCTGGGCAGCGCCGTGGCCCAATTTTATCAGAGCAAGCAGCTTTTGCCCGCCCCCAAAGATGGGCGCAGCTTGCGCACTATCCTTAAGGACGCCGGCAGCGGCAAAAATGCCGAGCAATCCGAGGTTAATGCCGCCGTAGGCCAAAGCACTAAATACCTATTGCCGTTCATGATCGTCCTCTTTACCATCGGTCTGGCCTCTGCCCTGTCTTTGTATTGGTTAACCAGCGGTATCGTGGCCTATATCCAACAGGACCGCATCTTGGGGCAGGACGAGGTAGAAATGGAGCAACTGGCTGATAAAGCCGATCAGAAGACCACCGTTATAGAGGGCGAGGTCATAGAAACCAAAACCACCAAAACAGCGAGCAAGACGTCCAAGGCCAAAAAGCGGAGGAAAAAGTAATGCCCGACCCTACGGACGAAACAACCGAAAACCTGGTAACGGATGGCGCCGCTGACACTGACCTGTCCATGGAAGAAGCCATCCAATACGCCAAAAAATATTTAGAAGACATTTTGTCATTTTTTGGCCTTAATACAGACGTTTATGCAACCACCGAAGACAACCAGGTTATTGAGCTGCATGTGCCCAGCACGCATTTAAACGGCTTTTTGATCGGCCAGCATGGTGATACCATGCGCGCCTTGCAGTTTTTGGTGGGCAGCGCCCTTAAGAACAATAACTACGCCCATAGCCGGGTCAATATTGATGTGGCCGACTATAAAAAAGCCCGTGCCGACCGCCTGGCCGAAAAAGCCCAGGAATGGATTAAAAAAGCCCGCGAAACTGGCGAGCCTGTGCACTTGCCTCCCATGAACGCCGCCGACCGCCGCATTGTGCATAAAGTCGCCAACGAAGCGGACATAACTACGGAGTCAGAAGGTGAAGGCCAGAGCCGCCATGTGGTGTTAAAGCCCGGCGACAAGCTGGCCTAAACGGCTAGTACTGCTAAGCCTAATTTGTTACAATTACAACATGAGTAGCGCCACCTCGCAGCAACATCTGACCGAAAACGAAGTTATCTTTAGGAAACACAACGAACGCATTAACCGGGCGCTGGAGAATTTAGCTAAAACGGCCAAAGCCGAAGGTAATACGCTTCAAAAACACACGAACCTGCCGCTGCATTTTTATTGTGAGTGTTCAGACGAAAAATGCCGTAAACGCATCGTAATAACACCGAGCGATTACAAAAAACTGCACAAAAACAGTAGCCAGTTCCTTATCCTAACCGGCCACCGCGTAGCTTCCATAGAAAGTATTGTGAGCGAAACACCCAAATACATGGTCGTAGAAAAATACATGAACCCGCCCCAAAACGCCACCAAACTGCATCCCACCGACCTCAACAACGCTTAATTATCTTCACTCGTTTTGTGGCAGGTCCCTTATGCTTAATGGTTTAGGTAAAAATACTTAAGCTTCAGGGATCATTTCGTCTAAAAATTCTTTGGGCAAGTGCTCTAACAAGTAGCCGGCATCATCTTCTGTCAGTAGTACAGCAATCATATCTTCTGTTAGGTCTACAGGCTCTTCGTCTGGTGTATGGAAATAGAAGTCTGTTCCTAACTCCATATCCTCAGGTGCCGCGCCGTCGTTGATTTGCTGGCAAGCCTCTATAAGCAGTCGTCCCAGTCCCGCCGGCTCGCGTTGGGCTGTCCTGGCAGCCTCGGCGTCCCCTTCGTCAAAGAAAACCGCGTATCCCAGGATATTCCCTAGCATTAAATGCCGTAAAAGTGTGGCTCTGCTAAGGTCACCTTCTAGAGGGGGTAAAGATTCGGCAACATCTGTCATATAGTTTATCGTATACCTCGGGGCTATTTATGCAACCATAAGGGTATTATTTAAAGCCA
>DATLEQ010000047.1:0-21140 GCA_035525115.1 Candidatus Limnocylindrales bacterium | reverse complement strand
CTACCCGCGTAAAAAATCTGACTGACAGTGAAGTCGCTGCCATTCAAGATGTTATTAATGACAAGTACATGGTAGAGGGCGAGTTGCAGCGAGTTGTAGCAACTAATCTAAAGCGGCTGAAGGATATTAACAGCTATCGTGGTTTACGCCACAAGAATAGCTTGCCTAGCAGAGGCCAGCGTACTCGTACTAATGCACGCACACGACGCGGCAAAAAGACTGCTGTGGGCGGTTCACAACCTAAGTCAGCGTCTAAGACATAAGGGATTAACATATGGCAGAAACAACATCACCATCACCTACACCCAAGAAGAAGAAATCTAAGCGCTCAGTCCCAACCGGACAAGTCCATATCTTGGCCACGTTTAACAACACTATCATTACCTTTACGGATAACAATGGCGGCGCGTTAGCGGCATCATCCGCAGGCGCTTGCGGTTTCAGGGGTTCCAAAAAAGGTACCGCTTACGCTGCACAAGTAGCCGCGGAAAAAGCCGGCCAAATCGTAAAGCAAATGCACGGCCTTAACAAGGTAGAAGTTTATATCAAAGGTATCGGCCTCGGCCGCGAAGCTGCCGTAAGGAGCCTACAGAACTTGGACATCCAGGTAGATTCAATTAAGGACGTAACCACAGTGCCCCATGGCGGCGTTCGTCCTAAGAAAGCCAGGAGGGTTTAGACTATGGCACGTGACACTGGTTCTATTGTTAAAATGAGCCGCCGCGAGGGTTACGCCTTGCATCCAAAGGCTCATAAGGCCCTCGTTAAACGAAGTGCAACCCCTGGCCAAATAACCAATGGGCGCGGTTCGCGCAACAAAGCTAGCCAATACTCATTGCAACTACGCGAGAAGCAAAAAGTGAAGCGGTTATATGGTCTCCTTGAGCGCCAGTTCGCAAAGCTTATGGTTGAAGCATCACGCAAGCAGGGGCAATCAGGCGCATCGCTATTACAATTCCTGGAACAGCGTGCCGATAATGCCGTTTACCGCTCAGGACTGGCTACATCAAGACGGGCTGCCCGTCAGCTCGTCACTCATGGGCACTTTCTGCTCAATGACCGTCGGGTAGATGTGCCTTCTATACGCCTGAAGGCAGGTGATGTGTTAACGGTGCGTCCACACAGTAAGCAGACTGAATACTTTAAGAGGATTGAAGATGTGAGCCCGGCGCCAGCAAGCCTACCGGGCTGGCTTAAGACCGACCGCAAGAAATTAACCATTACAGTCACCGGTATTCCTACCCGCGAAGAAGCAGAACCGGATATTAACGAGCAACTAATTGTTGAGTACTACTCACGCTAACCCCGAGGAGGGCAATAACTTATGTCAAAAATAATTCACACACCAGGCGTCGTTCGCGTAGATGAGCACACAACAAATAGTGCTACGTTCACTATCGAGCCCCTGCACACCGGCTACGGCATGACCTTAGGCAATAGCTTGCGACGTGTTTTGCTGTCGTCTATCTCTGGGGCTGCGGTGACGTCATTTAAAATTGAAGGTGTTACCCACGAATTTACAACTGTTAAAGGTGTTAAAGAAGACGCCGTAGACATAATGCTTAACCTTAAAGGCGTCCGGTTCCGCGTTTTTGGAAACGATGCCCAAAATCTGCGCATTGTTACTCAAGGAAAAAGCGTGGTCACCGCGGCGGACATTCAAACCAATGCCGACGTAGAAATTGTTAATCCTGACCACGTAATCGCGACAATAGACGATGATAAAGCTAAGTTTGTGATGGACCTGGTTGTGGAAACAGGCCGTGGCTACCGCACCATAGAAGAAGGCACGGCCAAAAAGGCGAGCGACATGATTGCCCTTGATGCCATCTTTAGCCCGGTTGTACGTGTTCGTTACAAAGTAGAGAATACCCGTGTTGGCCAAATGACTGACCTGGATATGCTGCTTCTTACCGTCGATACAGATGGCTCAATAACTCCGCGCGACGCATTTGAAGAGGCCTCCGCCATTCTTGTTAACCAATATACTGCCTTGGCCGGCCAAACCCGCGTGGAAACATCAGCCCCCCTGACAGCGGGCGCAGAGCTCGGCGACTCCAAAGACGGTGATGAGCCTGCCGAACTTATGACTCCGATTGAGGACCTTAATTTGTCAGCCCGCACCACCAATGCGCTCATTAATAATGATATCCACACTTTAAAGGATTTATTTTCCTTAAGTGATATTGAGCTGCGTGAGCTCAAAGGTTTCGGCAGCAAAGCCCTAGACGAAGTCAAAGAAAAAATGGCGGAGCTGGAGATTTAGTATGCATCGTCACGGATATAAAGGACGTAAGTTCAATAGGGAAAGCGACCAGCGTACTGCATTGGTTAAAGGTCTTGCGGATTCATTGATCATCCATGAATCAATTGAGACCACATTGCCAAAGGCTAAAGAGGTGGTTCCGTATGTCGAAAAGCTAATTACTAAAGCCAAGAAGGGCGATTTGCATAACCGCCGTCAAATTATCGGCAGCCTACAAACCAAAGAAAGCGCCCACAAGCTGGTAGATGGCATTGCCCCCAAGCTGGGTGGCAGAAACAGTGGCCATCTGCGAGTTGTTCGTACCCGCACCCGACGCGGCGATAACGCCCAGTTAGCACGTGTGAGCTTTGTAGATGATTTGCAGGAAGCACCAGTCGCAAAGGCAGCAACAAAACCGTCAGCCAGGCAGCCGATCAAGACAGCTGAAGAGGATAAAAAATGAAAACCTATAGCGCAAAGCCCGCCGATATAAATCGTAAATGGTATGTGCTTGATGCCAGTAAAATTCCTATGGGGCGTCTTGCTACCCAGGCAGCTACCTTACTGACAGGTAAAGGCAAACCGCAGTTCACGCATCACATTGATACCGGTGACTATGTTATCGTCATCAATGCAGCTGCCCTGGTTGCAACGGGGAATAAGCTGAATGCCAAGGTTTATCAACGACATAGCGGCTACCCTAGTGGCTTAACCACCATCACCTTAAAGGACCAGATCGCAAAAGATCCAACCGTGCCTATCTTTAAAGCTGTCCGTGGTATGCTGCCAGTCAATAAACTACGGGCAGAGCGCCTAAAGCGGCTTAAGATTTACGCAGACGAGAATCACCAACATGAAGCTCAAAAACCTGAGCAATTATCTATGAAAGCAGGTAAATAATGGCTGACAAACCAAAAAATTATTTTTATGCACTAGGGCGGCGCAAAAGCTCTACGGCCCGTGTCCGGCTTATGAATGGCAAAGGCACTATTACTGTTAACGGC
Source organism: Candidatus Limnocylindrales bacterium (assembly GCA_035525115.1). Lineage (GTDB taxonomy): Bacteria > Patescibacteriota > Saccharimonadia > Saccharimonadales > JAICHO01 > JAICHO01. The sequence goes on along the minus strand of DATLEQ010000047.1, from coordinate 17,891 downwards.
AAGCCAGCGGCAGAATACTTTGCGGATAGCAAAGCAATCTTACACGAACTTGAACGGCCTTTTATTGCACTGGAAATTGAAAATAAGTACGACGTCAGCGCCGTAGTATCTGGCGGCGGCCACAGCAGCCAGTCTGACGCTATCCGCTTAGGTATTGCTAAGGCTCTCGCTGTCATGAACGAAGACCTCAAAGCTACCTTGCGCCGCGCTGACATGCTCGGCCGCGACCCACGCGAAAAAGAACGCAAGAAATTTGGCCTTAAAGGCGCCCGAAAACAACGTCAATTCACTAAGCGATAGACCTATCTTGACGCGTGTGCTACAATATCCTTCGTGTCAAGAGCTACCCCTGTGGTCACTAACTATTGGTTTACCGGCTATAACTAGGCGGTTAATTAGTTTTTGTAAATAATAGTAAAATCAACCGCCTCACGGGCGGTTTTTTAATAACAGCAGCAGGACAGATGTCAAAATGAACGCTTTAACGTTAGACAGATTAGGTAGAGCAGAAGAAATCGTGGCTTCTTTGCCCCCACCGGCATACGAGGTCAATTACCAGCCTACCTATGCCGACAGGGGGCAGCTGTTGCGTGCCGTGCATGAAACCCTTGGTATAGACCCGGTTACAACCCCTCAACAAGTTAACGCGCTAACCGGACATCTTGCTATAGCCAGGGCTTCCGAAGGCCAAATACCAATTATCCAAACAAGTGGTTGTGCTGAGTTTGTTGATATGAATACGCCCGTAGACGAACTTGTAGATACGGCAGTGTCTGAAATAGACCTTGTTTTATCAGTATTGCCTAGGGCCATATATATCGGCCGTAAGTGTGGCCAAAATGCCAAACCGCGATCCAGCCGTTATCAGACGCTTACGAACGGCGTGGTCGTGCCTTCATATATGGGTGACATGATTAATGGTCTCGATCCTGCAGAAAGAGATCCTGACCCCTCACGTTTAGTTGCCGCTGCCTTGCAGGCCAAAGCGCTCGCACAAGGCATGCGCCGAAAGTTGGGATATGAGCCTTGGGTATCCCACGAAGCACTCAGTTTAGCTTATGAAATGAGTTTTTTGCGAGATGGCTATCTATTGTCTGGACATACGTTATGGATCGGCAAAAGAACAAATAAAGTCGAAGGGCCTCATGTGCAAATGATGTCACGCGTGGAAAATACCGTGGGCGCCAAGCTAGGCCCTGATTCCGATGCAAATCATGTGAGAGAACTAGTAAATGCCCTAAATCCGCACCGCAAGGTCGGTAAACTGTTATTTATGATTAGGGTTGGCAAGGACGAAAAAGCGATGGATACTATCCTGGATGGAATAGCTAAGGAGGATCCCGGCGCGAACGTTATGTATGATATTCATGCCACGAAACGCAAGCCCAAAAGCGAAGGTAGGGTTCAAAAGGTTCGTGCAGTTCCAGATATAATTGATGATATATTGCTGTTAGCATCTGCTTGTAAAGCTCACGGTCTAAGCCTCGGTGGACTGCATCTTGAAACCCATACAATAAATAACCGCTATGAATGCGTAGACGAAGCCGACCAATTGCCTAAACACCTTAGCGCCGTCGATCCCGGCTTAAATCCACGACAAACTGTACGAGTCTTAAAAGAGACAGCCCACATTTTTGCGGGGAATAATTAATGGCAGTACAAAGTTTTGGGATTATCGGATATGGGGTGTTCGGTGAGCTGTTGTCGCAGCTGTTAGCGCCCTATGCAGATAAAATAGTAGTTAATAGCCGGCGCGAAATCCCAGCCTATCAACTGTTACCAAATGTTCAGATCGGCACTCTAGTTGAGGTAGCTGCCTGTGATGTAATCATCTTGTGCAATGAGCTGTCGGCTTTAGAAGAAAATTGCATAAGTTTGGTCAAACTGGTGCAACCGCATACGGTTGTGATGGATGTGTGTTCGGTTAAGTTGCTTCCAGCACAAATTTTACACGAGACACTGAGCCAGCACTGCAAAGTATTGGCGACCCATCCGTTATTTGGCCCCCAGAGCGTGCCAGTTGGCAAAGATCATGGCAAAAAAATGGTGTGGCACGAGATTAGTGGCGGCCCTTTTCCAGAACTGGAAGACATTTTTCACGATAAGCTTGGTCTAAGCATTATCAGAATGTCACCCGAAGACCATGATAAGCAAATGGCGTGGATACATTGCCTGACTTTTTTTGTTGGCCGTGGCCTCGTCGAACTAAATCCCCCCTACTGTGAACTGGCTACAAACTATTATGAACGCCTGCAAGCCGTGGTTAACATTGAAAAACAGCACAGTTACGAGCTGTTTAGGACCGTACAGCTGGGCAATATATACTCCGGCCAGATAAGGAAAGAGTTTATACAACGACTTCAAGAAATAGACACCCAGTTGCAGGAAGACCACATATGAGCCCATTGACTGACTTGGACAAGGTCCGGCAAAAAATAGATGGTATTGATGACACAATTTTGAACTTGCTGAAAGCTCGTGGCGAACTGGCACTGCATATCAAGGGATTAAAGCAGGGGGGTTCAACCTACCGGCCTGAGCGTGAATCAGAGATCCTACACCGTTTGCTCAATACCAACCAAGGGCCCTTACCAGAGCAAGCTATAGAATCCATATACCGCCAGATCATCAGTGCCTGCCGTAATCTTCAAAAAAAGATTACAGTTGCATATCTTGGGCCAGAAGGCACCTACAGCCATGAAGCGACCCTTAAGATGTTCGGGGTTACAGCCGACTTGGTCCCCCATATGTCATTGCCGGAAGCTGTCAGGTCAGCTGAAAAGGGTACCACCGATGTGGTATTGCTGCCAATCGAGAATTCTACTGAAGGCGCAGTCATAGAAACACACCGCCTATTATTAAAAAGCGACCTCAAAGTCTGTGCTGAACTTATAATACCTATCAACCACTGCCTACTTACCAAGGCAAGAAAACTGTCGGATATAAAAGTTATACACGCCCACCCACAGGCCCTAGGACAGTGCCGTGAATGGTTGCAACTTCACGTGCCTGGTGCAGAGCTAATTAACGAAGCCAGTAACGGCCAAGCGGCGCTAAACGTGAAAAAGAAATCTAAACATGCCGCCATTGCGGGCCCACAAGCATCGGCTATTTTTGATGTGCCCGTGCTCGTGTCTGGCATTAGCGACTCGGCCAATAATTACACCCGTTTTATTGTTTTAAGACAGTCCGCGGCCCTGCCTACCGGCAACGACAAAACCAGCATGATTTGCAGTGTCCGTGATAAAGTCGGCGCTCTGCACGAACTATTGTCAATTCTAGCCAAGCATCATGTCAACTTGGTACGGCTTGAATCCCAGCCTCACGCCGATCATGAGTATGTCTTTTATATAGATATAGAAGGCCATCAAGCTATGCCCGCTATCGGGAAAGCTCTCGACGAGTTAAGTAAGGCGGCTAAAACATGTAAAATATTAGGGTCATACCCTAAAGGTCAATATGCCAGCTTTTAAACCATACCCTTTTGCTTTTATTAACAACACGATTAAACCCATAGAAGAGGCCACAATATCAATAATGACCAATGCGCTACATTACGGCGCAGGAATATTTGGCGGGCTTAAGGCCTATGATACGGCGAAAGGAATGGGTATATTTCGGCTGGATGACCATGTGTCGCGTATGTGGTCTAGTGCCAAGATTCTACGACTTCCCTATGCTTTTGACAAAAAAACCGTAAGCCAGCAGATTACCGATCTTGCCATCAAAAATAAATTAAAGGGTAAGACGTATATACGGCCTTTGTTATACCGTAGCGACACCCAGTTGTCACCTGGTATTGCCGGTGAGTATGACCTTGCAATTTATATGCTAGAAATGACCACTGATTACCTTGCCAGTGCAGACGGCTTGTCAGTGTGCGTATCCTCTTGGCAACGCAATAGCGAAAACGCCCTACCGCCGCGGACCAAAGCCACGGGCGGATATCTAAATTCAGCGCTTGCCATCCATGATGCTAAGCAATCTGGCTATGATTCGGCTATTATGTTAAACCAGCACGGAGAAGTGGGTGAGGGCGCTGTTATGAACCTGTTCGTGGTCAAAAATGGCGTGCTGGTAACACCCTCTATGGAAGCAGACATTTTAGAAGGTATTACACGGCGTACTGTCATGGAGCTCGCTAGAGAACTCGGAATAGATGTTCAGGAGCGAACCGTTAGCCGTAGTGAGCTTTACGGCGCTGACGAGCTTTTCTTTTGTGGTACGGCCGTGGAAATATCCTGGTGCAAGACAGTTGATAAGGTTGAGATCAGCCCCCAAGCTGGCCCGATTACCAGCAAGCTAATGCGGGCCTTTGCTGAACTGCCTCAGACCCATCCGCACCTCTTCACTCTACTGGCATAGGATATAACACACTTAGCGATAACGAGCCGTTACATATATAATAATTTTAGCTATGGGAGTAAAGCAGCATGACTAAACAGGTAATCCTTACAGGTCTTCGGGCTAATAATGATCTGCATATTGGCAATTATTTAGGGGCACTATTGCCCATGATCGATATGGCGAATAAGCACGCCGGTGAGTATCAGATTAATTTATTCGTACCCGATCTGCATAGTTTCACAACCCCGATAGACCATAGCCTTCTTTATGACCAAACTATCAGTAATTTAAAAATATATGTCGCTGCCGGGCTTGATACAAGCAATCAGGACATTCATATTTACAGACAAAGCTTTGTTTCGGCGCACAGCGAATTGACCTGGATTTTAGACTGCTTTACAGGCTTTGGTGAAATGTCACGCATGACACAATTTAAGGATAAGTCAGACAAACTATCCGAGGACAGAATAAGTGTCGGCCTATTTAACTATCCAGTGCTGATGGCGGCGGACATTTTGCTTTATGGGGCCAGCTACGTACCGGTTGGCGATGACCAAACCCAGCATATAGAATTCACCCGCGACATCGCGGAACGCCTGAATGCTAAATTTGGTGAATTGTTTGTAGTGCCAAAACCGGTCAAGGATCAACATCAGTTCTTTGGCAAGGACCAAGGGCTACGAATTCGTGACTTCACTGAACCAAGCAAAAAAATGAGCAAGAGCGACGAGACCGGCAAAGGTGTTATTTTTTTAAGAGACTCTCCAGAGTCTGCCAGGCAAAAAATTATGAGCGCTGCGACTGACTCGTTTAATGATATTCGTCATGATTATAAAGAGCGTGCAGGCATAAGTAACTTGTTGGATATCTTAACTTTGCTTGGCGGCAATGCCCAAGAATTTATTGGCCAAAACCAGTATGGTCCGCTAAAATCCGCAGTGGCCGACAAGGTTGCCGACTTTCTAAATACTTTTCAGACTAAGTTAGCACAGGTAGATGACAAAGCCCTCACGCAGAAATTGGCCGCGAGCGAGGCAACGATGAACGAACAGGCAAACCAAACGCTTCATAAAGTGCAACAAGCACTAGGCCTGCGTGTTAAATAATTTACCGGGGAAAAGCATGTCAAGCAGTGAACCGGTCGCACCGAATATAAAAAGCCAGAGGCTTGACCATTATGTGCTCGCCAGCTATCCAGAGCTCAGTCGTTCGTATGCGGCGCGGTTGATTGACGAAGCTAAGGTACTCGTAAATGGAACCGTGAGCAAACCTGGTTATAAACTCCGGGTTAGTGATGTAGTGACCATTGAGTATAACCCCACCGAAGAACATCGGATCCCAGATATTGACCTGCCAATTTTGTATCAAGACGATGATGTCATCGTGATAAATAAACCAGTCGGCATCATTAGCCATGCCCGGGGCAGATACTGGGACGAGCCATCAGTAGCGTCATTTGTTCGGCAGATTACAGGACAGCCGGGGGAGCGAGCGGGCATTGTCCATCGGCTTGACCGAGCGACCAGCGGAGTTATGATTTGCGCCAAAAACCAGGCCACACTTAGTTTGTTGCAACGTCAATTTTCTGATCGAAAGGTTAAAAAAACCTACACCGCAATCGTCAGCGGCCATATAAAACCACCTCAAGCAATTATTGATATGCCCATAGAACGCAATCCCAAAGCGCCATCGACATTTAGGGTTGGTAATAACGGCAAGCCAGCTCAAACCAAATACACGGTGGTATTGAGCAATGGCGCATATGACAAGCTCATCCTAGAACCAGCCACAGGCCGTACGCATCAGCTGCGTGTTCATTTAAGTTACCGCGGCCACCCTATTGTAGGAGATAGTTTGTACCAGGGGGTTCAGGCTGAGAGATTATACTTGCATGCCTATGAGCTAACGATCAGCATTCCCAAAGCAGGTGTAATGACATTTACCGCGCCCCTGCCGGAGGAGTTTAACGAACTGGTGGCGGATTAAATGACTAATATATTGATCCATCCAACCACCGAGGCTCAGTGGCGCGGCCTGCTTGAATCCCAGCCGCATGCTATTTTATTAAGCGGAGAGATTGGCTCTGGCAAAAAAACATTAGCACGTAACACTGCCAGCCACATCTTAAACCATAAAGACGTTGGCAACCACCCTTACTTTTTGCAGATTTTGCCCGAAAAACAAACTATTGGTATTGAGGCTATCCGTGACTTGCGTGGCTTCCTAACACGCAAAACGACAGGGAATAGTGTTATCAGACGGGTGGTAATGATAGGTGATGCGCAGGCTATGACTACCGAGGCACAAAATGCTTTATTAAAGTCACTTGAGGAACCGCCCGCCGATACCATTATTATAATGACCGCCTCGGACATTACCCTCTTAAAGCCAACTATTATTTCACGGCTGCAGCATATCAGTGTACGACCTATCAGCATAGACCACGCCATAAAAATGATGCCGAGTCATGACGAAAAGGCGCTTACCTCCGCATACTACATGAGCCGTGGCCGAGCTGGCGTGCTTACCGCACTGCTAGAACATAAAACCGACCATCCGCTGGTCCGAGCCATCGACCAGGCTAAGGTACTATTGCGACAGAACCGGTATGACAGAATGTTGCTTGTTGACGGCTTAAGTAAACAAAAGGCCGAAGCCCAGCTTTTGCTGGAGGGACTGCAGTGTATAGTCAGCAGTGGGCTTGCCCAGGCCGCCATTAAAAATAACCCCGAACTTACAATAAAATTTCATTTATTAAGCGGACATTTGTATACGGCTACTACCAATTTAAAAAAGATGGCAAACCCCAAGCTGGTTTTATCTGAGCTGTTTTTACAGATGTAGTATAATAAGGCCAGATCATGTATGAATTAGCCTTGCTGCTTGGATTCGGTGTGTTGGCTTACCGCGGAAGCCGACTACGCGAAGAAGAATTGTCACCATTGCCGCGTAAAATTAGCGACCGGATGGGACGGTTATGGGATATTGCCCACCAAGGCATGCGTGAAAATCGGTTTTTGCGTGCTGAAAAGGCTTTGCTGACCATATTAAAAATTGACCAAAAAAATGCCGCGGCCTATAACCGTCTAGGTATCTTATATGCCAAGCAAAAAGAATACAAAGACGCTATAGATTGTTTTGAGATTGCCAGCAGTATTGAGCCGACCGCATCATCATTACACAATCTAGGACTCATTTATTACGAGACAGAGAGCTATATGAAAGCTTCGGCCGCTTTTGAACAAGCGTTAAAGCTAGAGGATGATTTGGCTGCCCGCCATATAGCATATGCGAAGGTGCAAGAAAAGCTAGGCAATGACAAGCTTATGATCCATGAGCTAGAGCGGGCCAATGAACTTGAGCCAAACAAAGAAAGCTACACTTTGCTCATGAATGCTTACAGGGCTATAGGCATGCTGCCGCAGGCCGACGAGATTGAGCGCAAACTACAAAAACTTATAATACCCTCAGGGGCGCCCAAAAAGGTTGCACGCCCTAAGCGTGCCGTCTTGTAAATATCAATATGGATAGGTGGCAAAGTTTCTCTGTTTTTGGTACACTTGAGAACTGTTGCGGTTTGCCATCTTAGCTCAGTGGTAGAGCACTTCCATGGTAAGGAAGGGGTCTCGGGTTCAAATCCCGAAGATGGCTCCACACTACCAACAATCAGCAGGGATACTCAAGCGGTCAACGAGGGCTGACTGTAAATCAGCTGGCTTCGCCTTCGGGGGTTCGAATCCCTCTCCCTGCACCATGCCGACGTAGCTCAGTGGCTAGAGCGGCTGTTTTGTAAACAGCGGGTCGTGGGTTCGAATCCCTCCGTCGGCTCCATATTGCACATCTGTTAATAATCTGTTAAACTCTTTTAAATATGGCTAAAAAAGGCGACAAGCGAAAAGTAGTGGGACTGGTGTCAGAAGAAAGCGGACACCGGCATTATTATACACGCAAGAATACGCAGAATACGCCCGACAAACTGAGCCTGCGCAAATATGACCCTGTGCTGCGTAAGCATGTATTGTACGTAGAGACCAAGAAAAATCTCGGCCGTAATGAAGTTAAACCTAAGAAACGTTAAAAATTCTATTTAACTTTTGACAAGTCAAGCACAGTATTTATAAACTCGGCGTGGCTCCACACTAGCGGTGTTACAGACAAAGGGCTGCCATCCGTAGGATTAATCTGTTCTGAAAGCATGCCGCTTGGTAAAGCATGCTGCATGGTCCAGTCTACATATTTACGTGCTTTAGCGGTTTGGCCTGACCTGACATAGTATTGAGCTAGCCAAAGCGTCGTTACAAACCACGGATTACCCAGAAATGGCGGGGAAGACTCAAAATAATGGTCATTTTCATAACGCGGGCAGCCGCCAGCGGGTGTATGATCGTTCATCATACGCTCAACTTCTGCCACTGAATCATGCAAATAATCGGTGTCATCTTTGTGAAAACCATAAATCATCACGCCATAAAGGGATGAAATATCTAAGGTATTATCAAAGCTGAGAGTACTATCAGGTTGTAACAAAAAGCCCTTGCGTAAAATTTTTCGTTCAGGCTCAAAGAAAATATCGCTACCACCAAGTATTTTATCAGCGGTTGACGTCCAGGCTACAACGTCGTCCGGATACTCAAACCTTTCGGCAAACTCCGCTGCAACTAATAGGGCCTGGTAAACCACGGCAGAAGTGTAAGTAGACGTTAGGAACTTTTCTTCCCAAAGGTCATAGCTGGCATGAGGCAGATTAGTTGTCTCATCCGTAAATTTACTTAAGAAATTAGCCGCAGGCTGGATAAATGTAGTGTATAGGCTACGGACAAAATCTTCGTCTTTGGCATATTCATAAAATTCACCGAGCATGTATAGTACAACGGCCGTTTCGTCTTCTTGGATGGCCAGCTCTTTACGCTGTCCGTGAAGCATCGGGTGCCACGTACTGCCAATAGCACGGTCTGGCTGGTATTTGTGCATAAGATAGCCCTCTGGCGTTAAAATATCACGGCAGAATTCAAAGAATTTTTTAGGTTCATCAGTATAGCCGAGCCTTATAAGCGGCCAAATGGCATAAGCGCCGTCGCGTGGCCATACATAACTGTAGTAATCACGGCCATAGTTATAAATTGATGAATCACAACTCGCGATAATACCACCGCGCCGATCAATATGGGCTTTAATAACAAGCAGTGATTTTTTGGCAAGTTCAAGGTATTCTTTATCTGTTTCATGCAAGGCGTTGGCAGCAGTTGCCAACCACCGTTTCCAGTATTCGCGAGTAGCGTCTAGACGCGCAGAGAGGCCATCTTTTTTAATCTGGTTGTGAAGCTTTTCGGCGCTAAACTGCGAATCTGCTGCGACAATCCAGTAGGATATTTCGGTGTTTTCATGCGCTTCTAAAACACTATTAAAGCGTATGACGGAGTCGACACCACCATGCTCTACGGCACTACCCGACAATTCACCATCCTCAGCATCTTTAAACGTTCCTTCCTTACCTTCAATGCCATAATTACCGATAGCAAACTGGTCATAGACCTGCCCATTAACGTCTTGTCCATAAATGAGCAAGCTACAGCGGCCCTTGTAGTCCAAGATGTAGCTTTCATCTGGCACAAACAAGGCAGTGTCGGCACGGCCACCGCGCGATATCTCAAACACCTGGTGCATAAAAAGCCGGATGACACGTGGCTTATCGGCTTGGTTAGTCATGGTTATTTGACGGCAAAATGCGTTCATCTCGTTATCAACAAAGTCATTAAACAAAAGTTCAGTTTGAAGCTCATCACTTTGCATACGGATAGAGCTAACCAGGGCATTGCTGTCAAAGTTTACGCTTATATCCCAGGACCCATCGTCAACCCATGAAAACTTATCCTCAGTCCATACACCAATTTTATGGTGGACGCTACGGGCTGTGGTCAGGTTATCAAGCCCAACATAAGGGTAATAAAAGTCGTGGACTAAGCCTTGTTCGTTCAGTCCTACCGTCAATGAGCCATTCCCAAGCATAACCGGCCTGCCCATGGCTAAACTCCTATTCCTTTTTCACTAAGACGGAACTTTAGGTCATGCCAAGCATTCATAAAGTTGGTAAAAGCTTCGTAAGGAGTTTCATAGGGACTAAAGTAGGCATGGATATCGCCGTCATTGAACCATTTAGTACACATGTAATACAGGTGGTCAGAGGTCTGGAGTTTACGCCAGTCCTCTATTAACGCCAAGTCACCTGATTTAATGATTGGATCCTGAAGACCATAAAGTGCTTGGACGGCTTGCAGTTGCATGGGATTACCTAGCCAGGCCGACAGGTCTCGCTCGGTATCAGCCCAAGTAATGGTATTTGGAACATCCACCCGATCAACAGGGTCAAAGCTCTCTATTGTTTCGCTAACCGTCATAAAAGTATGGTCTTCAGATGAAAGCCATTGTTCTGGCAAATGATGTAAAAAGTCAAATATGCCACTATCGCTCCACTGGTGTTCACCGAAGGTTTCATAATCCATGAATAAGTTGAAGTTAGTGGCGTCACCAGATTCACTCAACCAGTGCGCGAACTTATCCGCTGTCAATGGCCAGCCTGCCCACTCACGGTCGCCGAACCGAAAGGCTATGTCGTCACTTAACTTGTAGTTTTTCATTAGCAGGCGAATATTGTTGGTATACGTGGGGCGGTAGACAAAATTTGGGCTACGCCAGGCTAACACCGGATCCCAGCCTTCTGTCAAAATACCTTTGTAACCGGCACGGTCGGCCCAATATGCAAGATCATTGTTGTAGCTAAGCTCAGTATTTCTAAACACCTTTGGTGTTTGGCCAAACAATTCTTGCACCTTCGCCCTATGCATATCAACTTGCATTTCAAATTCTGCCAACGAGTAAAAAAAGGCAAGGCTATGGTGATAGGTCTCAGCCACGATCTCGACCCGGCCTGTTGCCGTCAGATCCTGAAATGATCTTAGGACATTGGGCGCATAGCGCTCAAATTGCTCTAGAACAGTCCCTGTAATAGAGAGGCTGAGTTTAAATTCGGGGTGGCGATGCAAAAGCTCTAATAATTTTTTATTGGTAGGTAAATATGATTTTTCAGCTACCTTGTTTAGGATTTGCTCATTGCTTGTCCTGGAGTCATAGGGGGCGTCAAAATAATCATGCTTGTTGGCAGTATCAAAAATAGTGTAATGACGTACACGAAACGGCTGGTGAACATGCAAATACAGAACAATGGCTTTCTGGCTCATGACATGGCCGCCACTGTATGCTGTTTATACATACCGACCAACTTATCGGCCGCCTTGTTCCAACTCAGCTGTTCGTATTCCCGCATAGAATTAGCATGCAATGCATCACGCAAGCCATCATTTTGCACCACAGCAGTAATTTGATTGGCCATTTCGTCCGTGTCCCAAAAGTCTACTTTGAGACAATTGGTTAGTACTTCTGAAACCCCTGATTGCTTGCTTATGAGGGCTGGCGTACCATAACCGACAGCTTCCAGCGGGGTCAGCCCGAATGGCTCCGAAATTGAAGGCATAACAAACAGGTCACCAATCGCAAAGGCGTCGCGCCACTGTTTTCCACGTAAGAAACCTGTAAATATTACATTTTGGCTAATACCGAGCTGAGCCGCCAGTAATAAAAGTTCGCGCTCTTGCTCGCCGCTACCCACTATCAAAAACAATGTTTTAGGCGCACGCAAAATTACTTCTTTGGCAGCCTTTAGTAAGTTCGGTAAACCTTTTTGAATGGTCAGCCGGCCAACGTTTACAACCACGCGATAGCCCTGTGCTTTCATTTTTTCCAGGTAACGATAGGTGTTATCCCCGTCTAAAGGCTGTAGGTCTCTGATGTCCAAGCTATTGTGCACGATTTCAATTTTATCGGCTGGAATATTGTATTCACGAATTATACTTTTTTTGGTATGGCCGCTAACAGCAATAACCTTATCCGCCAACATCATTGCCATATGCTCAATTTCGCGTACCATAGGGTTGCCACCCATTTCTTTACCAGCCCTATCAGATTCTATAGAATGAACATGTAAGACAAGTGGTTTATTCATTTTTTCTTTAGCACGCAGCGCAGCCCGAAAAGTGAGCCAGTCATGAGCATGAATGATATCGTATTCCGCCTCTGCCACGATCCGCTCTACAGCCGTTTCATAGATTGCACTTTGGCCAAACAGGTCTACCCATTTTACGTCGCCTGTTTTGCCGACATACTTAAAGCTATCATAAGCAATCCCAGCCTTAAGGACCCGTTCCACGTCCTGTGGATGGGCTGAATTAACCCTCATAAAATCAATATTATGGTCAGCTGTGTAGGGGACTACAAATTCTATGTCTACTTCTTTTTTAGAGAGTGCCTTACATAGCTGGTAGCATGCTACGCCAAGCCCACCACTGTTGTGCGGGGGAAGTTCCCACCCCAACATTAATACTTTCATAGCCCTCTGTTTTTAATGTTTTTACGTTTATTTCTTTAGCATTATACTCAGTAACGACGGTAAGCACAACCATGTTATAAAGTTTTATCCACATTTTTTATAAATGTCTATAATTTAGCTTACATCTATTTGTACAACACGCTACGGTGACAAATTACCTAAGATTGAGTATGATATCAGGGCAGTATAGGGGCATAGTACAATGGTTAGTATAAGGGTCTCCAAAACCCTAGATCGTGGTTCGATCCCACGTGCCCCTGCCAATTTTGCAATGGAGTTATAAATGTTATACGATAGTAGTCAATGGCTAAGCTTAAATTAACCCAGCCTACCCTGTTCTTGCTATATGGTTTCCCGGGTGCTGGCAAAACATATTTTGCCCGACAGCTATGCGAAGAGCTGCAAGCAGCACACGTCCAAGGGGATAGAATAAGAGGTGAGTTATTTGATACCCCCCGATATGACCGCCAGGAAAATGAGATTGTCCACCACCTGATGGCATACATGGCAGAGGAATTCTTGCAAGCAGGGATTAGTGTTGTATACGACGTTAATGCCATGAGGGCGGCTCACCGACGCCATTTACGCGAAATGACGCGTCGCATGAAAGCTAAGCCAGTACTCGTCTGGTTTCAAGTTGATACCGAGACAGCCTTTAGCCGCGTCGTTAAGCGGGACCGCCGTAAAGCCGATGACAAATACGCGGCTCCCATGGATCGGACGACTTTTGAATCCCTGGTTAGCGGTATGCAGAATCCGGACATGACAGAAGACTATGTCGTGGTAAGCGGTAAACGCACATTTCATACCCAGCGCAGCGCAATTCTAAAAAAATTATATGACTTAAGACTACTACACGCCGAGCAATCAACAACCGGTATTGGTAAACCGGCGCTAGTTAATTTGGTGCCCAACCCATTACCGGGTCGCGTAGACCCGTCGCGGCGCAATATTACCATTAGATAATGTCTCAAAAAAAGCTTGTTGTAGCCGGAATCGGCGAAGTTATTTTTCAAAAACGCAAGGGGTCACGTACTATTCGTCTTACGATAGGCCATGAAGGACAGGTCCGAGTAAGCATGCCGACATGGTCGCCTTATAATGCAGGTGAAGCGTTTGTACTAAGCAAAACCGAATGGATCAAAAAACATCAGTCGGCCAAGCCAATAAACCTGTTTGGGATGCACGATCGCATTGGCAAGGCTCACCGCCTTAGGTTTATTCCGGAGCCGCGTAACAACACAACAAGCCGTGTCACCAAAACTGAAATTATTATTAGACTGCCGATAGGGGCCAGACCATCTGACAACACCGTCCAAAAGATTGTACGAGCGGCTGCCGTACGCGCGCTCAAACAAGAAGCCAAACAACTGCTGCCGCATCGCTTGCATTCTCTTGCAATCCAATTTGGTTTTCAGTATCGGTCAGTTGCCATTAAACAGCTCAAAACCCGCTGGGGGAGCTGCAGCTCGGCTAAAGATATCGCCCTCAACTGCTACCTGATGCAACTACCCTGGGATCTTATAGATTATGTACTGCTTCATGAACTACTTCACACCCAAATCATGGCTCACGGTAAACCTTTCTGGAATGAGCTTGGCCAGTATGTTAAGGGCCTGCCTTCAAAACGACAGGCAATGCGTTCGTATCAACCGTCACTCATTGCCGCCATATAAGCTATAATTGTGGTTATGGCTTCCAACTCAACCGACCAAAGAGCTCGCACCACACCAAAAGTTGTTTCAACAGCCAAAAAATTTGCCAAGGACCTTAAAGCGAGCGTTATCCCTAATGCCGAACTTGAACGCGAACGTTTAACCAGCCTAATTAACAGCATGGCTGACGGGGTTATTGCTACCGATGAGGACACTAAGATAGTACTCTCTAATGGAGCGGCTCTGAATATCTTGGACGTAAATGACACCTTGAATGGAAAGCGGATCAGTCGGATACTTAAGCTAACTGACAAAAACAACCAACCGGTTGAAATCCGTAAAATTATTTTGGATACCAAGACACAGTTTAGTAATCGGGATTGGCGTTTAAACTACGCCGATGGTAGTGCGGCGAGTCTTTATATTAGTATTGCCCCGGTTCGATTGGGCTTTGGCCAAAAAGGTATGAAAGGCTACGTTATTTTGCTGAGAGATATAACCCGCGAAAAATCCCTAGAAGAGGAGCGGGATGAGTTCATCAGCGTGGTTAGCCACGAACTTCGCACGCCTATCGCAATATCAGAGGGCAATATCAGCAATGCCCAATTCATCGCGGATAAATCTGGTGACATCAAGGCCGTCAAAGAAGCCTTAAAACAAGCACACGATCAAATTGAATTTTTGAGCGGGATGATTAATGATCTGGCGACTTTGTCACGCGCCGAGCGCGGTAAGCTACAGGTCGAGGTAGAGTCTATCAATGTCTATGAACTTATTCAGGATCTAACGCACAATTATTCCCCTAGTGCCGAAGCTAAAAATCTAAAATTAACCTCTGACGCCGACCCACGGCTAGAGCTCTTACAATCTTCAAAACTATATGTCCGCGAAATACTGCAAAACTTTATAACTAACGCCATTAAATACACCGAGACCGGCAGCGTGATGTTGAGTGCCAGCCAGAAACAACGCGGCGTAGAATTTCAAGTCAGTGACACGGGCATTGGTATTAGTAAAAGTGACCAAGAAAAAATCTATGACAAATTCTTTAGGTCCGAAGATTTCCGGACGCGCCAAAACAACGGCACTGGCCTGGGATTATATGTAACCATGAAGCTAGCACGTTTAATCCATGCCGAGATTGACTTACATAGTGAGCTTAATAAAGGCTCCACATTTACTATTTTTATACCTAATTTGCAGTAGGCGAGTTGTGCCTTGGAAGTACGAGGTCTTTGCCAGCTTTAGCCGTACCAGCTATCAGGATAACGTTTTCGGCGACGCCTGCAAGGACATCAGCATATGTAAAAGGTGCGGAGTTATCACCATGAATGAAATCCTGAATCACCAGCCCATCAGGCTTATTGTCGGTGATGGTCTCTACGGTAACCACGCTTAGTAATGCCGCGGCCGCCATAAATGCTACCCCGAGTACTCTTGGAAGAACCCTATCTTTAATCGCTTCTCTCATTTTTACCTCCTGTAATAAAAACAATATACATTTATTGCATTTTTGGCAAATGTGGTATTACATGCATAACCGGAATGCAGATGTTACGGTCTTTCCACTCTACCGTAAAGAACTCGTACTGAACCATTGAGATGTAGCTTACGATAACTTCTGTAACAACGGCTATCGGGAAGGTAAGGAGGGCAAGCAAAGCGTTGCTAGGGTCGGTAGAGCTGACAATTAAGACGTGTCCTATAGTCCAAAGGCAGATAGTTAGGAGTGGCAGCCCTAAGCCCGTAAGTGGCCACCAGTGGTGCAATATAAGCAGTCCGAACGGCAACAGCATGGCTACAACATTAAAAGTAGTGAGTAACAATATCCATTCAGGCCGCTTATGAAGCTGTGGATAACGACTGCGGATGGCGGTAGTGTATTGTTCATGAAAATTCTTGGTGGTTTGCACCTCCAGCTCCGCACTGCTGCGCACAAAGCTATATTGGTCTGATTTAATCAATTCTCGTGCAAAGAATGCTTCCGGGAGAATAGAGTGGCTTACAGCCGTGAAGCCTCCGTGTCTCGCCAAATCTTCGCGTCCAATTATCCAGCACGTACTTAATACGGCCGGTCGATTAAACAGGCGGCGCGGCAATGACAGTTCCCACCAGTAGCGTATTGGTTGTATAAGTGCTGTCATGGGGGAGCCCATGAAACGAACGGGCAATACACTAAGCATTGATTTTTCTCTCGCCTGCAGCAGATTGACCATACTCCTTATGGCTGTGGAGCCAAAACGTACGTCTACACCGCAGAATAAGATAAGCTCGCCGGCTGATTCTTGATACAGTTTTTGGTATGCCTGGTTCTTAGCTAACCATCTTTCGGCAGGTTTGTCACCGCGCACAAAACGTACGCCGTCGTGAGCGAAGCTTTTAATAATTTCGGCAGTCTGGCTCTGCGAACAATCATCTAAAACAACTACCTCTAACTTAGGGTAGTCATTAGCTAAGACTGACCGCAGGCAATTCTGTAACTCATCGGTTTCATTACGCGCCGGGATAGCCACCGTTACGGTTGGCAACTCTCTATCAGTCAAAAATGTAGTCGGCATGCTAAAGCGTAGCTTAAGAATGTTCTTGAGTGTTATTAGGACGCTTGCCAGGGCAAGGGCGGCCTGCACTACGAGCAATATGCGCAGTGCGCCATAAGGCATAAGGCTAAACGGAAGAATAATGACCGTGAGGAAGACAGCATGCATGATAAATAACCAAAAACTGGTGCGCTTTACTGCAAGATGTAAATACTGTTCGTTCATGCGACCCTTTAGCAGGCGCCCCATGTTGCCAATGCGGTATAGGCTTAGCAGTACAAGTACCGTTGTTGGCAAAATGTCCAGTCGTAAACAGAGAATAAAAACCGAAATAGCAAGTAGCGAACTATTGATCGCTGCTAACGGCCGACGCATCTGCCACATAGTGGGCATGGCGAAGATAAGTGCTTCTAAAATAAACGTGGTTAACCATAATAACAGCATATAGTTATTATCATAACGCATATTGGTGAGCGTTTTGTGCTTGCTAGTTTTTATAGAGTGGCGTATATTGACATCTGACGACCCTATCATATGGTAGGGTTTTTAATTTGAGGAGAGACTACGTGGCCGATAAGAAAGAAAAGCCAAAGAAACGCCTAATTAAAAAACCCGAGACCGTTAGGGAAAAAGCTGCGAAGTCAGACACCGGCAGCACACCGCGGCGCATTAAAAGGGCCGGCACGACCGCGCTGCGTCCTATTAAAGCCATCGGACGTACTGCCCGCAAAGAAGTCTATCTTCCGCTACCTGATACCAAAACTGGACGGTTCTTAAACAAGAGACGGCGCATATTACCTCGTTACTTTTCGCTGGCATGGCAGGAAGTACGACAAGTAAAGTGGCC
The DNA here is from genome assembly GCA_035525115.1 of Candidatus Limnocylindrales bacterium. Taxonomy (GTDB): domain Bacteria; phylum Patescibacteriota; class Saccharimonadia; order Saccharimonadales; family JAICHO01; genus JAICHO01. The sequence continues at coordinate 65 of DATLEQ010000047.1, read as the reverse complement.
GGGCCGCAAAGAAACTGCGAAACTTACTTTAGCAGTTTTCTTGTTTGCCATCTTTTTTGGACTCA
>DATLEQ010000046.1:0-9566 GCA_035525115.1 Candidatus Limnocylindrales bacterium | reverse complement strand
CGATACGCGTTTTAAGCGAAATCATGTACGGCATACTATTTTGCCGCGCTTTTCGGCAGGCCAGCGCGCCCAACTGCTTATTTTATTGGATGATTTACGGGCGCTAAATCACGAGGCTGATCGGCACATCGTTAATTTGTTACATAGTCAACCGGCACTAGATACGCTAGATAGGCAGTGGTTTATCCTTTTGCCGCATAGCGTGGCAACGGAGGTCGTACACGCATGGCTCCGCCGATATAACGCTAGAAGCCTATCCCGTCGGACTATCGAGCGGCTGGTTATTGCCATGAAAACAAGCCACCCTGGCCGGAGGGTGGACGTGGATCAGGCCTGGGTGCTTGTTGTCCAAAGCCAGCTTTTGGCACTCGTGCCTCGTGACCGCTAGCATTGATTGAGCTCTCCTGTATAATATTTGTTACACATGGATAAAAAACCTTTTAGGAAAGTACCCGGAAATCGTAAACCAACCCGTAAGGGCGTAAAGAACTTTGGATTCATTGCGCTCTTGTCGCTGCTAGGCCTGATCATATGGGCCAGCTTCGCGCAAAATAACCAGAAGACCCCCGTACCATTCAACGAGGTTATCAAGCAAGCCAACGCCGGCCAAATTCAAAAGATTGAGGTTATAGGCGATGAGCTAAAAATCTATAAGAATAAGGAAGATAAGACGCCCTCAGATATATCAAGGAAAGAGCCGGGATCTAGTATTTATGAACAAGGCTTGACCAACAAAGATGTCCAGATCGTCAACCAAAAAGAATCGGACAGCAGTCTGTGGGTAAACTTGGCCGGCACCTTGTTGCCAGTGGCTTTTATCAGTGTGGTTTTGTTTTTTATGCTGCGCAGTGCCCAGGGCCAGGGCAACCAAGCGATGAGCTTTGGCAAAAGTCGGGCGCGCTTGTATGGCAACGAAAAAGACAAGGTAACGTTTAAAGAGATTGCCGGGTCGGATGAAGCCAAACAGGACTTAGAAGAAGTAGTAGAGTTTCTAAAATTCCCCAAGAAGTTTGAATCGGTAGGCGCACGAATCCCAAAGGGCGTTATGTTGGTCGGGCCTCCCGGAACGGGTAAAACCTTACTGGCACGGGCAGTGGCGGGGGAGGCTGGCGTACCTTTCTTTAGTATCTCCGGATCAGAATTCGTAGAGATGTTTGTGGGTGTCGGTGCCTCGCGGGTACGTGACTTGTTTGCCAAGGCCAAGAAAAACGCACCCTGCATCATATTCGTAGACGAAATTGACGCCGTCGGCCGCCGTCGGGGCAGCGGTATGGGTGGCGGACACGATGAACGCGAACAAACCCTCAACCAGATTCTGGTAGAAATGGACGGTTTTGAACAAGGCACTAATGTGATCGTCTTGGCTGCTACAAACCGCGCAGATGTGCTAGACCCAGCCTTGCTGCGCCCAGGCCGTTTTGACCGCCGGGTAAATATTGGGCTACCCGACCGCAAAGACCGCGAAGCCATATTAAAGGTTCACTTTTCTAAGAAACCGATAGACAGTAACGTTGACTTAGACTCCCTGGCAGCCAAGAGTGCCGGCAGTAGCGGGGCCGACCTGGCCAATATTGCTAATGAGGCGGCTATTATCGCTGCCCGTCACGACCGCAAAATTATTACGAGCGAAGACATAACCTCGGCTTTTGAAAAGGTGGCCATTGGGCCGGAACGAAAGAGCAAGGTCATGAGTGAGCAGGAAAAAGAACTGACGGCTTACCACGAGGCCGGCCATGCCGTCGTTGGGCACGTGTTACCAGACAGCGATATGGTGCACAAAGTTACGATTATTCCTCGTGGCGGCACTGGTGGCGTAACCTGGTTCATCCCCCCAGAAGATAAAAACTACCACAGCATTATTGAGTATAAAGACGTGCTGGCCCGTATGCTGGGTGGCCGAATTGCCGAAGAGGTTGTATATGGCCAGGACCGCGTTACCACTGGCGCCGGCAATGACCTTCAAAAAGCTGCCGAATTAGCCCGAGAGATGGTCGTAAACCAGGGCATGGGCAAGCAATTACGCGACCAAGTGTTCCACGTAGAAGAGGGCATTATGATGGAGCGTGTCATGCACGAGCGGCAATATTCGGACGAGACAGCAAAGATAATAGACGATGAAGTCGAACACTTAATAACCGAAGCGGCTAATCGTGCGCGGCTAGTTATTAAGGCCAACAAAGAAAAGCTTGCCGTCCTCAAAGATGCCTTGCTAGAAAAAGAGACAGTTGAAGCAGAAGAAGTGGTTAGCTTGCTCCAAGGCACTGTCATGCCAAAAGCAGCAGCGTTGTACTAAAAACTCCTCGCCACACAGTGGCACCCAGGTTCAAATATGGGATTGTAATGGCGCTAGTAGCGCCCAGGCATAGACCTATAATAATAGTGAGGGTACCTTACGCCATACTTTTGAATACAGTGTCTATGATGTCAAAATAGGCCAACCAACGACGGCTGATACCCAACCCCCAAGTACGCCGACTTACGGGAGCCGTTTGTTTATAGGGATAGTTATTAATCCACAAGCACCGCTACATTCCTGGATTTAACTACATTTCAGCCTGTCATAGACTGAGGTTTCTCTTTATAATGTAGGTTCAGTGAATCGAGTCCTAAACAGAGCCAATAAGCGTGTATCGTTGGGTGGAGCGGCTGCCCTGCTTATTGTGGTTGCGTTGTTTGGTCAACTTTTAGGTTTTTTCCGCAATCGTTTGGTCAGTACTAACTTTACAGTCGTAGATCCGGGCAGCAGTGATGCGTTTTTTGCAGCATTTCTTATACCTGACTTCTTCTTTTATACGATTGCCGCCGGCGCGTTGGGAGTAGCCTTTATGCCTTTCCTGTCCGACCACCTTGCGCGCGGTGACCGTAAGGGTGTTTGGGAGTTGGTCACAAGTTTACTCAATATGCTTGCGATTGTGATGCTAGTAGTAGGCGTCATTATATTTCTGTTTGCAGAGCCAATAATGAGTACGCTCTTCCCAAGGTTGAGCGGCGAGCACCTGCACCAAGCAGTCATGATCATGCGTTTTATTGCTTTCAATCCGCTATTGTTTACTTTGTCGGGGGTGCTTACAAGCGTCCAGCAAACATTTGGCCGTTTTTTCTTTTTTGCAATAGCGCCATTGTTTTACAACTTGAGCATCATGATCAGCGCGTTAATTTTCAGTATTGCCCCTCACCGTGTGGGTGGGCCTGGCCACTTAGGGATTACGGGTTTAGGCATTGGCGCTCTCATTGGCGCCATCTTCCAGTTATTAATTTCTTGTCTAGGTTTGGTGGGATTAAAGTTCCATTGGCGGCCCAGGATTCTCTGGCGCAGCCGTGATTTTCATACTATCTTGCGTCAGCTGCCGCCGCGCTCAATCGACCAAGGCATAGACCAAATTAATAGTATCGTGGAGACTAATCGGGCATCGTTATTGGGCGCAGGGCCAATTAGTTACTATAACTATGCCCTTATATTACACAACGTACCTATTATGTTATTTGGCACGTCTATCGCCACGGCGGCCTTCCCTCGGCTCACGGCGCGGCTCTCCCAAAATCGGCCAGACTTATTCCGTAAAGATTTTTTGAGCATTTTACGTACGATGATATGGATAAGCTTGCCGGTTATCGTAATATGCTTTTTCTGCCGTGCGTACCTGGCCCGATTATTGTTTGGTAAAGTTGCACAGCCAATTGCTTTAATATTCGGCTATCTAACGGCGGCTATTTTCTTCCGTATCATTTACAGCATTATGTCAAGGTATTTTTATGCTCAAAAAGATACCAAGACTCCATTGTTAGTGTCTATCTTTGCGATTGCCTTAAACATATTCCTGGCTGTTAATTTAGCAAAACCACAAGCATATGGCATTGCCGGCTTGGCAATGGCCCAATCGTTTGTGGCCGCTAGCGAGGTAGCTATTTTATTGACTGTCATGTTGTTTCGTGACCATCGTTTGCTTAACATGGCATTTTGGGGCGGCGTGGCACGTATATTATCAGTAACGGGTTTTAGTGTGCTGGCAGCCTTTGTAATGCTTTCTATTTTTCCACTTCGTGTAGCTGATGTGGGGTTTCTAATTTTGGGAGCTAAGCTTGGCAGCATAACTTTGGTAACTTTGCTCGTTCATGTGGCAGTCTCCTCCTTATTTGAGCTTGAAGAAGCTGCCCCGATAGTAGCCAAAATAAAACAAATAGTTTTGTGGCCGGTCAAGATTGAATAGATAAATACGGCTGCTTTTCTCCCGCGAATTTCTGACCTCTGTTATACTGGGAAAGCTTATGGACCAAAACCACATACGGAATTTTTGTATTATTGCCCACATTGACCATGGCAAAAGTACGCTCGCGGACCGTTTATTAGAACTGACAGAAACCGTTGACAAGCGTGACATGAAAGCCCAGTTGCTGGACAAAATGGATTTGGAGCGTGAAAAGGGTATAACGATTAAACTTGCGCCAGTTCGTATGAAGTATAAAAACTATGAGCTGAACCTAATTGATACGCCCGGACATGTGGATTTTAGCTACGAAGTTTCACGTAGCCTAGAAGCTTGCGAGGGCGCTATTTTGATTGTTGACGCCAGCCAGGGTATCCAGGCGCAAACCTTGGCTAATGTTTACTTGGCGATGGCTGCTGACCTAAAAATCATACCGGTGCTAAACAAAATTGATTTACCGGCGGCAGATGTAGAACGTGTCAGCGCCGAAGTTACCAGCCTGTTGGGTTGCCGCCCCGAGGAAATCCTCAAAATATCAGCCAAAACTGGGCAGGGTGTTGAGAACGTATTGGAGCGAATAGTTGACCAGGTGCCAGCGCCGACAGGTAGCGCCGAAAAGCCTACTAGAGCCTTAATCTTTGACAGTTATTATGATGATTATCGGGGCGTCATATTGTATGTTCGGGTGACTGACGGCGCAGTCCATAAAAATGATCAGATAAACATGATGGCTACTGATGCCGCCGGCATAGCCCTAGAGGTTGGCTATTTAAGCCCCGCCATGGTTCATGCTCAGTCGTTAGAAGCGGGTGAAATTGGATACATTGTTACTAACTTACGCAGTACGCGGGAGGCCAGAGTTGGTGATACCGTAACGCTCGTCAAGAATCCGGCCATGCAAGCCCTGCCTGGCTACAAAGACGTTAAGCCGTTTGTGTATGCTGGGTTTTTCCCGGAGAGCCATGAGTACTATCAAGAACTTAAAGATGCGATAGAAAAACTGTCTTTAAGTGATTCGGCACTTCAGTTCACCCCGGAGAATTCACCGGTATTAGGATTCGGGGTACGGATCGGCTTTTTGGGGCTATTGCACATGGATATTGTCCGTGAACGGTTGCAAAGGGAATATGACCTTGATTTAGTGGTTACCAACCCCTCAACCGATTACCAGATAACACTTCTAAACGGTCAAGAGATTGATATTAAGTCAGCGGCTGACCTGCCAGACCCATCACAGATTTTGGAGATCCGCGAGCCATGGATCAAAGGGGAAGTGGTGGTGCCGAAAGAATATGTGGGTGCTGTCATTCAGCTGGTTGCTGGCAAACGTGGGTTGCAAAAAAATCTAAGCTACGTAGACGCACAGCTGGCACTAATCGCCTTTGAAGCGCCTTTGGCGAATCTTTTAACAGACTTTTATGATCAGCTAAAAAGCGTCACCAGTGGCTACGGCACATTCAATTACGAGTTAGACGACTATCGTGCCGAAGATTTGGTAAAACTAGACTTTTATGTGGCCAGTGAACAGGTGGAAGCTTTAAGCTTAATGGTTCATCGGTCCGAAGCCGCCAGCCTGGGACGCAACACTGTCGGTAAGCTTAAAGAGGTGATACCGCGACACAATTTTCAGATAGCCCTTCAAGCGGCCATTGGTGGTAAGTTCATTGCCCGTGAAGATATCAGCGCCTACCGTAAAGATGTGACCACAGGTTTATACGGCGGTGACGTGTCACGCAAGAAAAAGGTCCTGGCCAAACAGGCCAAGGGCAAAAAACGCATGAAACGCTTTGGCAGAGTTGATATACCATCCGAAGCGTTTACGGTTATGCTCAAGCGGGATTGAGATAAAAGACTTTAGGGCACGCTTTAATGGGGTGTCGGATAAACAGCTTTGGTAATATATTTTACAGTATAGAACGCTTAAGCCTGCAACAATAGTGCTACTTTAAAAAGGCGCTTTCTTATGCAGTCATCAAAACCAACATTTTTGCTTTATGTACGTCGCTTAGGCATGTTTACTGGCTTTGCTTTTTTTATCTTTTTTGTCTATAGGGCTAGCCATGACGTCGCAAATCCAAGGATTGCCGCCGGGACTGAGCGAAAGCAAGTGGTTATTGTCGCGGGACAGGACAGCAAGGGAGCGTTGACTGGTCGCTCAGAACAAATAGGGTACGCCAGCATTGCAAAGCCTGCTGCCAACAATTCGGTTAAGGGGGCGGATTACGACAAACACGATAAGGTTAACAATGTCCAAACTGTTAATAAAGGTAAAACAAAAACAGATAGTAGTACGGTGTCCGCTAAATATGATCACCCATCAGAATAAACTAGGATTTAAATTTTTACACAACACTAATTTTATGATATAAATGTACCATGGGAAATAAACTAAAAAGTTTGGCAGAGTTCCAGGCAGTGCTAACCCATTACCGGTTATCTGGTCAAAGTAAACAAATATTAGCTCAATCGAAATTGGTGCTTTTAGTAGCGCCTTCGGCCGGCGGCCGCAATACGATCATCCAAGAGCTTTTGACGACGGGGGATTACTATTTTGTGGTTTCGGATACAACCCGCCAACCCCGGGTAAACAATGGTGTCTTAGAGCGGAATGGTAGGGAATATTGGTTTAGGACAGAAGAAGAAATGCTGCAAGACCTGAAGCAGGGAAAATTTTTGGAGGCCGAAATAATTCATGGCCAACAGGTCTCCGGTATTAGTATCCGTGAACTTCAAAAAGCCTCCAATAATAATAAGATTGCTATTACCGATGTTGATATTGGAGGGATCAGTAATATTGTCGAAGCTAAACCAGACACAATAGCCATAGCGGTTCTGCCGCCGAGCTTTGCCGAATGGCAGCAGCGTTTATCGGTAAGGGGGCCTATAGAAGTCGGTGAGTATAAGCGCCGTATGCAAACCGCTTGCAGAATATTTGAGCAGGCTGTAAGCCACTCCAAATTTGCATTTGTCATTAATGACAATTTGCAGCATGCAGTCGAACAGATAGATCATATCGCTAAAAAAGGGATGACCGATATTAAAAAACATAACCAAGCACGGCAGCTTGCCCGTAAGCTGCTACAGGAAACGCAAGCGGCTATTAGCAACCTCTAGGCATCTGGCACTCTTGACACTTGAGTGCTAAATGGTTAAACTTGGGTCGTAAAGCGTAATGAGTTTATGACCGACCGACAAGCCAAAATATTAGCTGCTATTGTGGAACAGTATGCCGAGGTAGCCAGCCCGGTAGGATCTTCGCTTATGGCTAAAGTTTTTAATGTTTCCTCGGCGACTATTCGGGCTGAAATGGCGGAGCTTGAGCGCTTGGGCTTTATCTACCAGCCACACACCAGCGCGGGGCGCGTCCCTACAGACAAGGGCTATAGGTACTATGTCAATAATTTAACAGAAATTGCCAATACTGCTACCGAGAAACGTGGTGAACGGGCACTAACGGCCCGGGTAGAAAGTGGTGGATTGCCGGAACGCACCATTAGGAATGCCGTAGATACACTGGTGGAACTCACACACAATCTCGGTCTTGCCACTATTGGCAACCAATTATATATGAGTGGATTATCAAACCTGTTTGGACAGCCGGAGTTTATAGACGGGGCCCAGGTTCAGCAGGTCGCTCGGCTGTTGGACAACCTGGAGCCTTGGCTTCGCGAGGCCGCCCCAAACGAGCCGTTAAGCGTATACATAGGCTCCGAAAACCCCATTGGCCGCAGTGCCCAATGCTCGCTCATTATCAGCCGTTTTCGGAGTCCTTACAGCGATCGAAGTTATATAGGTATCCTGGGCCCGACGCGCCAAAGTTACCGTGACGTTATGAGCTTAGTAGAACATGCCGGCCGGGCTTTAGAAGGAGTACTTTATGAGTAAAAAACCCACAATTGCGGAGCTTGAGCAGCAGATAGGCGAGCTAACAGAAGCCTTGCAGCGCGAAAGAGCAGACGCTACCAATATGCGCCGGCGCCACGACGAACAAATGACAAGCGTAAAGACGTTAGTCAAGGCCAATGTAGTCCGCGACCTTTTGCCAATTATAGATAATTTTGACAGGGCGCTTAAACACGTTCCCAAAGAACTTGAAAGCGACGACTATATTAAGGGCGTTCAGGCCGTTGTAAAGCAGTTTGATGCCACCCTAAAGCAAATGGGTGTAGAAAAAATAAAGACTGTTGGCGAGGTTTTTGACCCTAAATACCATGAAGCCGTCAGTATGGAAGAAGGCCAGGGTGCCACTGAGGTAGTTTGCGAGGAATTGCAATCCGGCTACCGGCTAGGGGATGACATAATTCGTCATGCGATGGTAAAAGTTAAAATACAGTAGCGCCAAGTTGCTAACCCTTCAGATGTAATTTTTCATACAGCTTATGCTTAGTTGTTTTGATTTAATACTACCTTAATACGTAGAGGGGGTTTGTATGCTTGATTTATTAGCTGGCGGGAATAGGACGCCCCTAGGGCCAGGTGGCCCTGTAGAAACTGCTTTTGGCACCCGTGGCCCAGAATGGCGGCCTTTCGTAGCTGAGGCCCCACCACATGACATACCCAAAATCGCAAGGGCTCTCGGCCAGATTACTGACGTAACAGGAGTGCGACATCCTGTTACCCCCTCATCCAACCCTTTCCTAAACTAGGTTAACCCTGTAAGTATTATTAGCACTCTTGACATGAGAGTGCTAATTTTTTATGCTATAATTGTTTTAGCACTAAGTGCTGATGAGCGCCAACTATTCAGTCTTAAGGAGAAAAAATTATGGGAAAAATCATTGGAATAGATCTAGGAACTACTAACTCGGCAATGGCCGTTATGCAGGCTGGCAAGCCGGAAATTATTGCTAACAGCGAGGGTGCCCGGACGACGCCTAGCGTGGTGGCCGTAAATAAAAACGGCGAACGTTTGGTAGGGCAAGTTGCCCGTCGCCAACAGGTGACCAACAGCAAGAATACTATTTATGAAGTTAAGAGGCTTATTGGCCGGCGCTGGGAAGACAAAGAAGTCCAACGCGACTTAAAGCTCATGGGTTATGAAATTGTAAAAAGCGCCAGCGGCGTTAAGGTTAAGATGGGCGACAAAGAGTACAGTCCGGAAGAGATTAGCGCTATGATATTGGGTAAGCTTAAAGCCGATGCAGAAAGCTTCTTGGGAGACAAAGTAACGGAAGCCGTTATTACCGTACCCGCCTATTTTGATGACTCTCAGCGCCAGGCTACCAAAGACGCCGGCAAAATTGCAGGCCTTGAGGTAAAACGTATTATCAACGAGCCTACGGCAGCCGCTTTGGCATATGGGCTGGATAAAGAAAGCAAAAAAGACGAAAAAATTGCCGTCTATGATTTAGGCGGCGGTAC
>DATLEQ010000040.1:0-8856 GCA_035525115.1 Candidatus Limnocylindrales bacterium | reverse complement strand
GCTGGTAAGCCAAAAGACTTTGATTACTACCTTGCCTACTTCCTCTGTGCTAACCTGTCGTATAAATTTCATGCTATGTTTCATGTGCGTGCTATTGTGCGCTTACGGACAAGTTGTTTTCTGTAACAAAGCTTACATGAGCTTGGTGCCGTCTTATTGCACAAGCCTAAATATATTACGAAACTCACTAAATAGGTTGATGTCCCGCACAAAGGCTGATGCATCATGAGGCTGTTGTAAACAAGCATAGGTAAATAGCTGCGAAGAGTAGCCAGCTTTAACCGCCTTGAACACCTCGGTTGCGCTGATGCTAAAAAAGCGTGAGTTTGATTTTATTAATTCATATACGGGCGTTGTCCCGATTATCCCACCAGGGCAACTATGGACGGCGTAGGAGGCTATGGTTTCACTGGCAGAATTAAGAAAATTACCTTTGCTGATTGGATGAAAACCATATAGTAATGAGGTGTTGGCAGAAGTAACCATACGGTTAATCGCTTTGGCCGCGTCCATCAAGCCAAAGCCTAATTTTGTGTCTTTTGGGGTTGTGGTAGAGACGGTTAACCGATTAGAGTTTTCGGTTAAGGCTGCAATCAGCTGCAATGGGGTAGCGGCAGGCTGCAGGCTTAAGAGGCGAGTCAACAGCCCGCTTACTATGGGTGTGGCAAATGAGGTACCATTGACGCCATTGGCATAACTGCTGACCGGATTGGCGGCCAACCAAGTACTGGTGTTAATTTGCGTGCCAGGCGCCATAATGTCTAGGTTAGCGCCCCACGAACTAAAGCTGGCTCGCTGGTTGGTGTTATCAAGCGCCCCGACTGCTACTACTTCGGGGTAGTTAGCTGGGTATAGCATGCAGTCACAACCGTCGTTACCGCTGGCCGCCACCACAACACTGCCAGCCTCTATGGCCGCCTGGACCGCTTCCTGTACATATTCATCGGACAGGTCGCTTCCTAGGCTAAGGCTAATCACATCCGCCCCCTGCGCTGCCGCATAATAAATTGCCTGGCCGACGCTACGCGTATCACCATAGGAATCGTCATCTATGGCTTGGATTGGCAGGATTTTGGTATTCCAATCCACGCCAGCCAAACCCTTGCCGTTGTTGCCAGTAGCAGCCGCTACACCCGCTACCATGGTTCCATGCGACGTGCCACTGCCGCTCGGGTTTAGCTCGCCAGCTTGAACTGAGTTGTCGTAATTAATAAAGTCCCATCCCTGTACATCGTCAATATAGCCGTTGCCATCATCGTCTATCCTGTTGCAACTACGGTCCAAGGGCTTTGATTGGTCCGTACAGTTCAGCTTGGAAGCATTCTGGTACACAACTGTCCCGGTCTCGTTATCAACAATCCCATCACTGTTATCATCTATTAGGTTGCAGTTGGCAGCCAGGGGTAGCCCCTTGTCAGTACAATTGCGAATAGACGGCTGTTCTGAAGTGGCTGCCCCCGATTCACCGCTATTTATATACCAGCGGTCTTTAAATTCCTCGTGCTTAAGCCCAAAACCCGTATCAATAATGGCTAGCAGAGTCTGCCGGCTCCCTGTCGGGATATTCCAGGCTTGGTCTGTTTTGGTGGTGGTAACCCATGCTTGGCCTACTAATGGGTCGTTTGGCGTGAGGAGCGGCTTGTAGGTCCTTACGGGGTATTCCTTGTTGTTGATAACGACGGTGCGCTCTTGTGGCTTCTTGGCTGACTTGGCCGAAACATACGAAGGCAAAGCGGAAGCGGGGTCAGGGACGCTAATTTGTCGTGGCGGCGAATAGGCTGTTTCGTCATTCGCCACGACCTGGCCAGGATAAGAGCCATTGGAAGGCGTATTGACCGTGATAGGAGCGGGCAGCGGCGTTGGGGCCGAAGCCGGTTTATGGCTCAATAAGAGAATAACCCCCACACATAGGGGTACCACGATGCCCAAACCACTTAAAATTTTTAATCTCATATGTCTGTGTTAAAACGCTTATACTATTATAGCAAATTTCTTCAAGCCAGAACCTTTTCGCGCTAGCCCAGTCCTGCAGTAAGTTTCTGTCCTTGACATTGGAGCGATATTACATTTTAATAGTACAATAGTATCAAACATTAGCAGGAACACGTTTGGCGATGACACAAGGCTCAACTGTAGAGTTATCCGTTAGCGCATTAGACCCAGTGGAGGCCTCAGTGCGCATTATGAAGGGAACATTAGGCCAGGTGCAAAGGCTACGTGGTATCACCCAGCAAAGTGGCATGCTGGCACTCGAAAGTACCTTGGGACTACCTAGTTATGGTGGAGTCCCGGAATTAGACAGAGTAACCTACACAACCGGGCGAGCACTTGTATTTGCCACCATTGTCGCAGCAGAAGGCTTGGCAGAAGCTGGCTCTTTGGATGAGCGGACAGTAAACCAAGTAAGGAAAGAAAGGCACACCGTTGTTACTAATGAGCTTGGCAGTACGGTTACCATGGGCAAGTTACGGCGCGTCATGCCACCTGTTTTTAGTAACCGTTACAAAAGACAAATTACGGGATCCGAGCATGTGGGGCTTGCCAGGAGCTCATTTGGAATTGCGAGACGGTTAGCCAATAAGAGCTTTCCCGAAATGGAAGCGCTCATAAAGTACGCAACATTAGGGTTATCAACCCGCATTCAACCTTTTGACCCCGCTAAATTCACTATTGCTGAAAGTAGTCACGGACAGGCCCTGGCTTTTGCCAACCCAGCGGAGGTGGATGAAGTAATTGAGGCGGAAAAAGAACGTCTCAAAAGGAGCGTTCAACCTCCAAAACCACACAGTAGGTGCCTTGGGCTGGGTATTACAGATGGAACGACCAACCTTGTTGAATCAGCATGGGGCCTTATGGCAGATATTCAAGAGGCACAGCTAGCAGTGAGGCCGCGTGACCGTGCCCGATACGTGGCAGTATCCGCCGTGCGTAGGGTACTGTCCAGGCCTCATTCAGGCTAACAGCAAACACATACTATTATCCGAAGGATATCCTTGTTAATTTCTGCGTTTGCGACTTAAAGCGGTCAAGTATTTTGACTTCTTTAAGCGCCCGCGGCTTTCCAAAGTCTGGCGAGCCATCTTTGTTCCAGGAAAATCGTTGGGCCCTTACCACCCTTGAGTCCCAAATGTTAACATCCGCGTTAATGCCGCTTTCGGCAGTGGAGTGGTAAATTATCCAATCCGTGCCATCTGGCTTTTCAATAAACGAGGCGTGTCCGGGCCCATAAATGGTGCCATTTTTACTAAATACAGGCTGGGGTTCTTTGACCCAGGACTTGGGCAGCATAGGATCGGCGCCGACTAGCTCTAGCTGGCCCAGGCAGTAACTGTCGGTTAGGCTGTGCGAAGCAGAATAGATTATAAAAATATGGCCGTTTTTTTCCAGCGCCTGCGGGCCTTCATTAATATGGGGCCAAACTGGCGCGCCTACTTTTTCCCAATCATATTCAGGGCGCGAGATACAGACCCTATCACCACTGATTGTCCACGGGTTACGCATGGGTGCAATATATATATTCTGGGTTTTATCGCTTACACTCTCCCACCCCGACCAAACAAAATAATATTTATCATTTAAGTAGAGGATAGTGCCGTCAATGGCCCACTGGTCGCTTGGATCGGTAATTTTTCCTTTCATCTCATATGGTCCCATCGGATCGTCAGAAGTGCTTTGTAGTGCATACATCCGATGTTTTTCATCTTTTCCAGTAGTGAAATAAATATACCATTTGTTTTCCAGGCGATGGAGCTCGGGGGCCCATAACTCCGCTTCTGGCGTACATAACGGATCATTCCATACGACCTTAGGCTGTTTACCGACGTTTTCAAGCTTAGAGGCTTTGTGCATAACAATTTGCCTGTCGTCGCGGTCATGGCAGTAATAGTAGTGGCCCTGCCAATAAATCACCCACGGGTCTTCGCCCCTGTGCGTGATAAGCGTGCCTAACGGCTTTTTTGCTAGTTTGTTTAAAATGCTCTGACCTAAGTCATGAACCGCTTTGACTGATACCCTACTCATATTGCTTATGTAGTATACCGATTTTCGCCCCTAAAACCAGAATTTTTTGAAGGTTTAAGCTAAGACAACCGTAGCCAAACCAAGAAATACCAAAAACCCCAATACGTCAGTTGCCGTGGTAATAAAAATAGTGGCAGAAGCGGCCGGGTCCTTGTTGAGCTTTTCCATAAGCAGTGGAACCAGTGTGCCGAAAAATGCGGCTACTAATAAGTTAATAACCATGGCCAGTGCTAGAATAAGTGCGATCTTATAATCATGATTAAATATAATTACTACCGCTGCCACTAACACTCCATTGATAAGCCCATTTATTAAACCAGCACCCAGTTCGTTGCGCAGTGTGCGCCAAGCCGTCCGGAGCTCAATTTGCCTTAAAGCAATGCCCCTTACCTGGACAGCCAGCGTTTGGGTAGCGGCATTGCCCCCCATGCCAGCAACAATGGGCATGTAGATAGCCAGCAGCACATATTTAGACAAAGTGTCCCTAAATACGCCTACCGTAAATGCCGCTAAAAAAGCCGTAGCCAGGTTAATAATCAACCAACGGTATCGGTTATGCACTTTACGCCGGGCGCTGTCGGTTACGCTTTCTTCTTGGCTAATACCGGCAAAGTCATACAGCGAGGACGCCTCGTGGTCTTGGATGATTTTTAAAACGTCGTCAGAATAAATAATTCCAACTACGTCCCTGGTATCATTCAAAACAGCCACTTTACTATGCGGATGTGAGTGGAATAACTGGATGACTTCATCGTGAGTAGCGGCAAATGACACCGAGGGCATGCGTTTTATGTACTTACCGATCCGTTCATGTTTAGCCGCAAAGCCTAGTTCGTGACCAGGCAGGAAGCCAGCTAGGCGGCCTTCTTTCATGACCAAAATAACCGGCGGGCGGCCCGTCCGTTTCTCGTGCTGTTTAAATTTCTTGGCGACAGAAGATATGGTTTCGGTAATATCGGATTGGATGTAGTCTAAGGTCATTAAACCAGCGGCAGTCTCAGGGTCAAATTTCAGTAATGTTGATAATGAGCCTTTTACTTCCTTGCTCAGGAGCTGAAGAACTTTTTCACGTTTGTGCTTAGCAATGAGCTGCAAAATGTCAGTCGCCTCGTCAGGATCAACGGATTCAAGGATCTTGACCAGGTCATCTTCGGGAACATGTAACAGAAGATCCCTTTTACAGGTGCCGTAACTGATCTTAAAAATTCAATTCTTTTACTTAACGGTAATTTTAAGAACAGTTCCGTTCGCTCGTCTTTGCGGAACAGGATGTCCGCGAGGCTCACGCGATTAATAGCAACGAGTTTCTTTGATAGCTTCATAATATGTAGTTTTTACTGCCTAGTTACCTATTGTATACCGGCTTCTGTTCCTTCTATAAACTTTTCTAGTTCATGAACATACTCTTCTGGTTGCTCAATATGAACTAAGTGCGAACCGTTTGTAAAAATCTTTAATTGTGAATTTGGTATATTGTCCCTGGTAATACTCGCCTGCCATGGCGTTAATTCATCATATTGTCCCGATGTAATAAGCGTTGGAATCGTAATTTCATGCAGCTTTTTAATTCTGTCCCAATTTTTCATCGTGCCGTCGGCATATGCCTCACTCGCGCCCCACATCTTCTTATACGACGCATCGCCTACGGATTCTTGTGGAATGCTCAGTTCGGGGGGAAACTCACCGCCACGAAACAAATGCTGTTTCTGATACTCGTTATAAGCCCATTTATACAGAGAGGCATCCGTCGTACCAGCCTTTTCATGTTTTGTTAGAGCCGCATAGACATTTGCAGGTAACGCTTGCTTTAATTTATCAACTTCTTCCTGATAAAGCGGCATGCTAATCATGGTACTGGCCAGGACTGCGCTGTGGACACCTTCTGGCTGCGTCAACAAATAATCAATAGCTAACATACCGCCCCATGAGTGCCCAAGCAAATGAATGGTATTTAGGCCAAGTTCTTTCCTGACCGTCTTAAGCTCATCAATAAATAGCTGAATGGTCCACAGGGAATTATCTTCAGGGTGGTCAGACAGGCCACAACCAAGTTGGTCATAAAATATCACCTGTCTCTTGTTGGACAGGGCCTGTAAGCCTAATAAATAATTATGCGCACCGCCGGGTCCGCCATGCAAAACTAATAAAGGCAATTTATTTTTGCGGGGTTTGCCCACTATCTTGTAATAAGTTTTAAAACCCATAAATGGAATGTAGCCGTCTCTCGCTTGAACCATGCAGGCATTTTATCATTAACACCGCCGCGAATGGTGGCTAGAATTAATATAGCAAGTCAGGTGTGGTCTTCTTGTTTAAACAATTTATACTGATGTCATGGCGTACTATAGTGCCGTTTCTATCATTTACAATCCCAAGAGTACCGGCCCGAGTAAAGCCCATGCTTATTTGCTTGCCAGGAACTTGCGAAAAACTTCGTTAAAAGATTATGTCAAAGTACTTTCCACTAAATATGCCGGGCACGGCGAGGACCTGGCATATCAGTTAGCCAAGGCCTCACCGGCGCCATTAATAATATCCTCCAGCGGTGATGGTGGCTATAACGACATCATCAATGGGGCCATGAAAGCCCAAGAAGAAGGCGCCCACCCTGTTACAGGACTACTCCCAGCTGGAAATGCCAACGACCATTATCACAACCTGCACCAGGCAAGTACCGAGTCGCAAATATTGAGCGGCAAGACACATGAAATTGACTTACTTCGCCTATCTGTGACAGGGCCAGATCCATGGCAACGCTATGCGCACTCTTATATTGGTTTTGGCTTAACGCCAAAAGTCGGCGAGGAGTTAAACAAGACTGACCTTAATGCTTTCAAAGAGCTGGTTATAGCAGCCAAGGCGTTTTACGACCTTAAGGCCATTAAGCTGCGCATTGGCGACAGCGTTAAACAATACGACAGTTTAATTTTTAGTAATGTCCAAAAAATGTCTAAGGTGCTTTCTCTTTCTGATAGTGCGGCCATGCACGATGGTAAATTTGAGATAACCATATTCCCCCATCGCAGTAAAACTAAACTAATGTTGACACTGTTGAAGGCCGCCACAAAAGGATTAAGCGTGACTAACCGCGCTTCTGAGTTTACATTTCACACAATTGAGCCCCTGCCCGTCCAACTAGATGGGGAAATTTCGCATATCGCGGCAGGTAGTGAGGTCAAAGTAGACGTACTGCCAAAGGCCCTAAGTTGCGTGGTGTAAAGCCTGTTGGCTGCAGGATTAGTGGCCGCCTAGGCGGCTTTGGATTTGGAGCCCCGTTTAGTATCTTTACCGATAAATTGATCAAGTGACACAACATTAGGGTATCTTTCGGTAAGAATTCTTGACATATCGCGCCCAATTTTACCAATGACGCCTAAACCTTGATCTGGAATAGCTGAAAAGACACTTAGGGCACTGGCACCTGCGCCTATCATATTAAGACCTAGTTCACCGTTACTAATTCCACCCATACCAATAATGGGCGCACCGGTTTTTTCATAAATATCTTTGACAGTGTCTAGGGCTAGTTGACGGTAGTCAGGGTCTGCACCCGCTAAGCCACCAGGTAGGTTTTCGGCCCCATATTTTGCTTTTATCCGGCGCAGGCTTGTAGTATTGATAAGCTCAAGAATAATCTTGGTGGCCTCATACACGACGCAGTACATATCATTCCGTTCTTCCCCGCCATCGCCGTCACCTTTTAGAATGATTGGTATTATCCTCCCCTCGGCGGCCATCATATCTTGAATCCGCCATATACTTTCAATTAATGTCCTGGCGCGCTGGTTGGCTCTCATCCCTTCAATATTTGGCGAGGATAAACCAATATTAATTGCATCAACTACCGGTAATAATGGGCGTACGGTTTCGGTTAAAATTTGTGGTATCTCATCATACCTACCTTCGGAAAAAATCTCTTGACGAACAGTCACCTGTCCGACAATCGGTATAGTAGCCCCACGAGCGCGTTGTTCTTCAATATTTTCTGCTCCAACTTCAGAGCTGGGGTTTGGAAAGCCGTAAGCATTATGTGAAATGCGCGTACCGTGATCCCCAACTCGCTTATTGAATGTACGCACACGAGGCATTGGCTTGCCCCACTGTCTATCCAATGTATAGCCGCCAACTGATGCATGGCCTGCCCCCAGTACTTCAAACGCCCGAATCATAGTACCCCTTTTATCGTATCCCGGACCCAATCCAACAGGCCGTTTTAGGGCTATGCCACCGACTTCAGTAGCTAGCCGAGGGTCAACTGGTTGCACATCGGCGAGTTGACGAAGCATCAATTCCCCCAAGGTATTACCGCCCGACCAGTGCAAAAATGCACCCACCGCATCTTTAACAGCTTCGTGCCGCCAAATATCTACAATATCCCGGGCGTGCCTCAGTGTCTCGCCGACTAAATTTACTTCATATGATTCTGGCATAAGCAATTTCTCCTGTCATGTTTGTTGCTATAATCCGGAGTATGAGTAGCCATTTGGGAACTGTAAATCTGGCGTCGGACGTCGTCGTCATAAACTAAAATGATAGATTTTTCAGTAATTAAGAAAGAGCTAGAAAAGTTTGGCCTTTCCAAAAATCAGGCAGAGATTTACTTGCTACTCGTTAACCGTGGTGAACTGCGAATTCAGGAAATTGTTGAATTATCGGGCATCGCCAGAAGTTCTGTTTATGAAAGTTTGCACGCTTTATTTGAACTAGGCATTGCAGAAGAAGTAATAGAAGATAACTTTAAAAAGATTAGACCTTACTCCATTGGTATTATTAAACACGGCTTAGATGACCAGGTATCCTATCTGAAAAAACTCCAAAGTGACTTAGCGGATTTAG
>DATLEQ010000033.1:0-7922 GCA_035525115.1 Candidatus Limnocylindrales bacterium | reverse complement strand
GTCGGTCAGGTCATATTCTAAAATATCCTGCTCTACAATTTTAAGGTTTTGGGCCTGTACGCGGGCCAATAATTCCTGCGCAAGCCGAGGGTCATATTCAACCGCAATCACCTGTTTTGCCTGTTGGACAAGCAACTTAGTCAACGTGCCCGTGCCTGGCCCAACCTCTAAAACCGTGTCCGCGGCAGTAACCTGGCCAGCGTCACAAATTGCCTGTAACGTACCGGCATCAGTAAGCCAATGCTGTCCCAAGGATTTTTTTGTAAGCGGCAACTCAGACATACCGCCTGATTATATAATCTTCGCTCAATATATCTACAAAAAGCCCGGGGAACCTGGGCTTTTTGTTTGCGCTTGGGAGGAGAGCAGCCGGACAAAATGTATTCCATTTTGCCCGCGCAATGAGAGGAGCAGTCCCCTCCTCGCATGGTTTACCAATAATTATGCGATAGCCAGTAGTTGTAAGCCCCGCCCCAGCTACCATACCGGGCCGTAGCGTAACCACTACACCATTTTAACTGTGTCACAGGGTTGGTTTGCCAGTCTGACCCTGCGCTAGCCATCTTGCTGCCCGGCAATGCCTGGCACAACCCATACGCACCGCTACCGGCGCTATTGTATCTGGTGGTACCATTCCATCCGCCTTCGTGGGAAACGATGTAATTAACATATGGATAATCCGACGGCGCAATACCTGCCGCTGCCATTACGGCTTCTTTGTCCACCGAAATATTAAAGGCCTTTCCACGGGCTTTTATTTGGGTGACAGGCTCGGTCACCCTTACTTCTTGTATAATATGCCGCCCTACTTCTTTGCCATTTTGCAGTTCGAGCTGGTAGGTCACAACCTTCTTGCCAGGGCTGCCAGCTTGGCGTACAGCGGTTGCCCCAAAACTTAAGGTGGCATCTTCTACAATTTGCGTCTCCATGGGGATTGGCTCGTCAGTAGTAATAATCTGCGTACCAAAACGTGTTACAAATATTTGCATATCAGGCGTAAGTGCCGTGGTGGCGGAAGGCTGGACGGTGTCACCATTAGCCACGGTGACGTTTTTTTCTTTAAGCAAATCACCGACCGTCTTAGAGTGGGTACGCACTGTTACCGGCGTACCGTACAGGTTTAGGTTGACGGGCATGGCGCGGTCAATAACTATTTTTTCACCGATGACTTGGTCTTTTAGGACATTATCCGATACCTCTTGTTTAAGCTTATCCTCCGGATACACCTGTACACCTACTTGTGCCACGACACTTCTGGGCGTGGTAGCAGCACTCAGGGCCTGTATGCGTTTGTTACCATCAAAAACCGTAACCGGACGAGCCCTATATACATTAACCCTGAAATTATCTTCAACTATGATGGTTTCTTTAGAAGGTTCCACCACATCCCCCTCGTTAAGGGTAACGTTGCTCCTGGCCAAAAAGTCTTCTACGGTGGTGGCCCGAGTTGGTAATACCTGCTTTTTGCCGCCCAGCGATAGTTGGACCACATGGGTATCGGACGCGTTTAAGGTTTGGCCGCCTAAAACTACGCTGCCAATCAGTGTGATAAAACTTAGGATAATTAGGGTAACGACCGGTACCGCAAACGGATGTTTGTGTAATTTACGAGCCCTAAGCCGGTGAGTAATGGTTTGTGATTTCTTGCGCATAATTGGCTATATATTGGGTGAGTTTTGAACATTAAATGGCAGGCTGCTCACTGTTAAGCCAGGTACCAGTTTAACAAATCATCTGTTGTTTAGCCACCAGCCCAAGATGGCCCGCGTGTCATTATTGAGCCTCAGGGTCGGGTTATTAATCGGCTGCCAAGCAAAGGCGGAAATCTCCCGTACTTGTTTTTTAATAGTGGGCCTTTTAGGCAAAACTACGTAGAAGGCATGATATTTAAACTGTATGCCTTTGTCGCGGGCTATTCCTACAAATGCGGGCATAACCTTGTCTTGTGCAAGAACTATACCGGTTTCTTCCCGTACTTCTCGCAGCAAGCCCGTGACAATTGGCTCGCGGCGGTGCAAGCCGCCTCCGGGCAGTCCCCAATCACCGATACTGAGCCAGCCTTGCAGCACCAAAAAATCGTCGCCGCATATTATTAACAGACGGGTACGCGTGCTCCAGCGGAGTATAAGCCACAGCCCGGGCCAGGTCGTCCAAAACACCACCGTAGCCGCTGCCTGCCGTATTTTGTTCACATTTTTTCCAGCGGGGCGATGTTTAGACCATGAGAGAACCTAGGTTCTCTCATCGCGCGGAAAGCGGAATAAATCCGCTGCTCCGGCTGCTCTTTCCTAAAACAGTTCACGATAATTTCTCCAGCGGGGCAAAGGCTATATTGAGTTTTTTGGTACCTTTGCCTTTAAAATAAATAGTCGCGTTGTCGCCTTCTATTTCAACGACCGTACCCATGCCAAATAGCTGGTGCTTAACACCGTCGCCTTCGTTTAATTCCGGTACATATCGAGGCTCCGCATGCAAAGGTATGGTCGGTTGTGGTGCCTGATAGCCCGAGAAGTCGTCTTCAAACCCCGAGGCCAGTTGCACTTCGCCGTCTATTTCACTTAAGAACCGCGACGGTGGATTATGCTGCATGCCACCATACAGCAGCCTAGAGGTGGCATGCAATAGGTAAAGCTCTTCTTTAGCCCGGGTCATGCCAACGTAACAAAGGCGGCGCTCTTCTTCCATTTCGGATTGGTCATATAACGCCCGTGAGTGGGGAAAGATGGTTTCCTCTAGCCCGATCATAAAAACAACCGGAAATTCCAGGCCCTTAGCCGCGTGTAAAGTCATGAGTGTCACGGCATTGTTGCCAAAATCTGCGCTGTCGATATCGCTTACCAAAGAAACTTCCTCTAGGAACCCGTCCAGGCCGATTTCTTGGTAACTTTTGGCTACACTTAAAAGCTCACGCACATTTTCTTGGCGTGCTTCCCCCTGAGGTGTTTTATCGTCCAGATAGGCCATATAGTCAAGTTTGCGCAACAAACTGTCCAAGAGTACGGGTAGTGGTGTTTGGTCGGCTAGCTCACGGTAGCCTTGCAGCATGTCAGTCAGATCGCTTATGCCTTTTTTGGCTTTTGCGGTCAAATCAGGGTGATCGCCCACGGTCATCATCGCCTGGCTAAGGCTAAGGTTATTCATTGACTGCCAACTTATAAAATTTTGTACCGACTTAGTCCCTATGCCGCGAGTCGGCACGTTAACCACGCGCTCAAAACTGACGCGGTCCTCCGGCTGATAAATGAGGCGCAAATAAGCCATGATATCTTTGATTTCTTTACGGTCGTAAAACCGCTGGCCGCCAACAATCCTATAAGGCACGCCGTAACGAATAAAGGCTTCTTCTATTGCGCGGCTTTGGGCGTTGGTACGGTATAGCACCGCAAAATCTTTAAAGTCACGGGCTTTTAGGTCTGTGGCAATTTTTATACGCCTGATGATGCTTTCGCCTTCGGCACGCTCACCCGAAACTTGCATTAATTGTAGCGGCTTGCCCTCGCCGGCTTCTGTCCACAATTTCTTGTCTGAGCGTTGGGCATTTTTGGTTATTACGGCATGGGCAGCATCCAGGATAGCCTTAGTACTGCGGTAATTCTGCTCCAGCTTAATAATGGTCGCGTTTGGATGGTCTTTTTCAAAGTTTAAAATATTCCTAAAATCCGCGCCGCGCCAAGAATAAATACTTTGCCAGTCATCGCCTACTACGGCAATATTTTGGCTGTCGTTAGTCAATAGCTTTACCAGTTTGTACTGTGCGGCGTTGGTGTCCTGGTACTCGTCAATCATCACGTAACTAAACTGCTGGCGCCATTTAAGTCGCATTTCCGGTGACGATTGTAGCAAATGAACCGTGCGGCTAATGAGGTCATCAAAGTCTAAGGCACCGTTATCCTTTAATATTTTTTGATAAATTGGATAAACTTGGGCGGCAGCTTTATGCAAGGGCCCGCTGCCCATGCCGGTATAATCTGCCGGCGTCAGCATTTCGTTTTTGGCGCTGCTAATCAGCCCCCCAATAGTCCTGGGCGGAAACGCCTTTTCGTCTATCATCAGCTGTTTAATTGCCTGCTTAATGGCAGCCTGGCGGTCACTTTCGTCAAAAATTATAAAGTTGCGCGGTACATTGGCATATTCGCCGTCTTGCCGCAAAATCCGCACACAAATGCCATGGAAGGTCCCCATGTATGGCATAAATCCCCTGTTCTCGGCATTTTCTCCCAGAAGCAGCGCAACACGCTCACGCATTTCTTTGGCTGCCTTGTTTGTAAAAGTCACAGCCAAAATGTTATACGGTGTGGCTTTATGGGTGGCAATGAGGTAAGCGATCCGATGCGTCAGTGTCTTGGTCTTGCCGCTCCCCGCCCCAGCCAAAATTAATAGCGGCCCCTCGGTCGTTTCCACCGCCCGCTGCTGTTCCGGGTTTAACCCTCGTAATAAGTCGTCTAACACGTAATTATTTTAACAGCTCGTACAGTCCAATTGGCTAAATGCGAAAATCCCAATTTAGTTTCATGATTAATTTTTTATAAGTTCTATGGGTAGCTTAACGTTGCCTAATATTACCTTGGCATCAATGGCCAAATAGGCGCCAGCGGCCAACATTATGAGTAAAAGCAACACTACCGACATCCGGCGGTTACGGCGACGGGCTACTTGGCCCACGGGCAAGAAATACGTCTTACTGGCAATAAGCTTTTTTAAGTGTTCGGCTTTGGCCTTGTCTTCCTCGGTAGGCTTGCCATCCCTTTTACTAACACTGACTTCGGCCTGGTCTGCTACCGCCTCAACGACAGCCGCTTCTGCCGACGCATCCTCTTTTGACTCAGGTGTGTCGTCTGCCACCGATGTTTCTGGCTTTGGATCGATTTCTTCGTTTGTTTCAGGTGCTTTCAAAGATTCGCTAACTGGTTTTATGACTTTGTCACCGTGAGTGCCTGAGCTTATTTTGATACTGCTATCTGGCGTTTTTGTATCGGGCCCGTCATCTGTTTTATCGTCTGCCTTGACCATGGGGTCTTGAACCATGGGGCGGTGAGTGATAATTACCGGACGGGCTGAAGAATCTGGCAGAACCTTGCCCGGCTTGGCCACGTCCATAGCCTTGGGGGTTTCTTTACTCGCTGTTGCCATTGTCTTCTGCCTGGTGCGTCAATCGGTATGCTGCCTCTGTTATGCCGGAAAACTCGCTGTAATTCAAGCTGGCGCCGCCCACCAGCAGACCGTTGATGCCGGGGCTGGATAGTAAGCCGTGCGCCGTGGAGCTGCTGGTACTGCCCCCATATAAAATCCGTACGTTTTCTGAGACTTCTTTACCATACAAATGACGGATATTATTGCGTATAACACCGGTGGCTTTAGCAATAATATCGGGGGTTGGGATTTCATGCTGGGCAAAGTCTTTGCCATTACTGAGTGCCCAAATCGGTTCGTAGGCAATTACTATGTTTTCTACTTCGTCCTGGGTCAATTCGCTAAGAGCCGTCGTCACCTGGTCATGCAGCACTTGCATGGTTTCACCGTCAATGCGTTCTTGTTTGGTCTCGCCGACGCACAGAATTGGCGTAATGTTGTTACGGACTGCTCCTGCTACCTTATCACGGACCATTTCCAGGTTCTCGCCAAATTTGTAGCGGCGGTCCGAATGGCCAACAATAACATAATCTACCAGGCCGCGCAGCATATTAAAACTAACTTCTCCAGTGAATGGGCCTTCGTCTTGGAAATAGGCATTTTGGGCCGCTAAGCGGAACTTGCGATGGTCCAACTGCAAGTAAATAGGCTGCAAGCTGACAAGGCTCGGAGCCAAGACTACCTCAATATCGCGGTGTATTCGGATACGTTCACTCAACCGATGCACCAAAAGGCTGGCCTCGTGTATATTGAGATGCATTTTCCAGTTACCAACTATTAATGTCTTAGTCATGCAGCATCCTTAAGCTTAGGGAAAAGCGTAGCCCGAGCAAGTGGCTTAGCCACTTCCCGGCGTGATGAGAAAAACCGTAGGTTTGTCTCATGATCCGTTTTCCAGTTACCAACGATTAATGTTTTGTTCATGATGAGTTAACGCTTGTGCTTATTGTATCACTTATTAAGCCTTTGCCAGAAGCGCTTCTACGCCCGGTAGTTTTTTGCCGCTCATTAACTCCATGCTGGCGCCGCCGCCGGTGGATACATGATTAAAACAACCTGTCAGCTGCCGCTCTTCTATGTAGCCCACCGTATCGCCACCGCCTAATACAGTAAACGGTTTATGGCCATATTCCCCTAGCATGGCATCAACCATAAGTTCCGTGCCATGGGCAAACGGCCCGATTGGCCCGGAAATTGCCGGCGTCTCCGTAACGCCCATAGCTCCGTTCCAAACTACCGTGTTGGCTAACTGCATGCCGCCAGCTATAAAGGCGCCAGAAAAGGGACCAATGTCTAATATGAGCTCGTCGGCCAGCACATGTTCGGTACGTCTCGGGGCTTGTTTGGGATAGTTTTCTACGGAGGCAATGACATGGGCATCCCAGTCAACAATCCTGGTATGGGCTGTTTTGTCCAACGAGGTCGCCACAACGCCGTCTTGTGGCAAATAAAATACAAACCGCTGACGCTTGGACTTGGCCTGCGCCTTTTTGATTATTTCTTTGGCAAGCGGCACATCATCTGGCTCAGCCCGGCTTTTGCCAATTTTGATACCCTCTGCCAGCAAAAAGGTGTTGGCCATAGCCCCACCGACAGCAACAAAATCGGCGATATCAATAAATCGGTTCAATATCTCAATTTTGTCACTGATTTTAGCACCGCCGATTATGGCCATCAATGGGCGCTCGGGCTTGTCCATTACACTTGTAATGGTGTCCACCTCCTTATGCAGCAGCAGTCCGGCGACGCTCGGCAAATGATGGGTGACAGCCTCGGTGCTGGCATGGGCCCTATGGACAACGCCAAAACCATCCTGCACAAACACATCGGCCAAGGCAGCTAAGCTACGGGCAAAGTTATTATCATTTTTTTCTTCTTCCGGGTGAAAGCGAAGGTTTTCTAACAAAAGGACCTGGCCGCTTTGTAAGCCTTTGGCAGCGGCTTCAGCTTGTGGACCCGTGCAGTCTGCAGCAAAGCTAACAGGCCGCCCCAACAGCTTACTGAGCCGGTCAGCTACCGGTTGCAGACTAAATTTTTTATCTGGTTTGCCATCTGGGCGTCCTAAATGCGAACATATAATGACCCGGCATCCTTGGTCAATTAAGTATTGTACGGTTGGTAAGGATTTTTTAATCCGGTAATCGTCGGTAATCTGTCCGTGTTCGTTAAGCGGCACATTATAATCCGCTCGCAGCAGCACGCGCTTACCTTTTAAATCAATGTCGTTAACGGTCTTTTTAGAAAAACCCAAAGCCTGTTCCCCACCCTTCTTGGTTTACTCTAACACACGCACCTTAATTGTGTCAGTCGTCCCGACAACACCGGGGTGTTGCCCGGTAGCTGACACAATCATGTCCCCCTTATTTAATACATTGTTTTGCCTCAGCCAGTTGGTCAATTTAACAGCTTGTAGCTTGTCATCAGGCCGGACATAGCTTTTGGTGCCGTACACGATAGCCAGTTGTTGGGCAACACGTGAATCACTGGTCACCGCAATTAACGGGCGGTTAGGCCTGAGCGCTATAATTTGCAGGGCGACCGCCCCGGACTTGGTCTCGGCCACAATGGCCTTGGCGGATACATTATCTGCCAAATTAATCACGGCTTCGCAAATGGCACGCTGGCGGGTCGGCGGCAAAGTGTCAACTTCATAATATTTTACGGCCAGCGGCATATTGCTTTGGGTATACATAATAATGCGCTTCAGAACCTCAACCGCATGGATGGGGTATTTGCCGTTGGCGGTTTCCTCACTCAACATAACACAGTCAGCCCCAAGTATGACCGCCGTC
>DATLEQ010000003.1:0-14794 GCA_035525115.1 Candidatus Limnocylindrales bacterium | reverse complement strand
AAAAACCCCGGTTACCCGAGGTTTAATTTGACTCATGTGGTTGTATTATTAAATCGGGTGACAGCTAATAAGACCGCCACAACATGTTTGATGCTGTAATAAGGTAGTAATTGTCTTTATGCTTTGTCCCATACAATGGTTCACTTTATTAGCTACCCGATTGTTTGTCAAGCAACTCGCCTGCCAGCTGAATACATTCAGACTTAATGTCCTCAAATGTGCGTCCATTGGTTATTTTAAAGCCGCTGGCATAGACATGTCCGCCGCCGCCGAAATGTTTGGCCAGTTCACCAGCGATAGCTCCGCCGTTGTTGGTACGGACCGATCCGGTAATTTTGCCGTCTTTATAAATTTTGAAGACTATAGCTACCAGTACGCCTTCGGTCTGAAGCAGGTCGGTTTGGATTAGCGGAGCAGGATTATAAAGGGGGCTGTATTCCATGATTTCGTCATGGGGGATAACTACCAAAGCGATTCGTCCATTGGCTTCAAAAGTAGCGCGTTCAATCAAGCGGGCTTTGTAATAAAAAATGGGCTTCGGCATTTTTGTAAGCGCCCGGCGTGCGTCTTCTAGAACTGGCCGTTCTACCCCCGACTCTATTAGATCAGCCATAATGCGGTACGTCCCTGCTGTAGTACCATCAGAGGTAAGTCCTAAAGAATCAGCCAAAATAGAACTAGCTATGTGTGTTTTAGCTGGCAGGCTTAAGGGCCACTTAAGCTCGCTAGCTAACTTATAAATAGCTTCTCCGGTAGCTACGGCACCGCCGTCGTTCAATACCACCGTGGCGTAGGGTATGTCACATTTAACATTGGCATGGTGATCGATCACAATTACCGGCTTTGAGGCTATAGCGTTGCGGTAATGGCTTGACTCCAGCTTTTCAAGCAACACAAGGGCGCTGGTATCTACGATGACTGACGCGTCAAACTGGTTAGGGATTTCTTTATTAACCCTGTCCCACCCTTGTATGTGTTTTAAATAATCAGGAATATCAACGCCGCAGTAGAGATACGGTTCTTTGCCCATATCACCAAGTATATGTTCTAGGGCTAAGCTGCTCGCTAAACTATCACCATCGGGGTTATCGGCCTGAATAATGACTATAGTTTGCGCATTATCAATTAATACTCGCAGGTCATCGTATAGTTTCATCTTAGGGAGTATTGTAAACCATTGGCGCATGTATGAACGAGTGAAATTATCAACACGATCACCGGACGCTTACCTTAGTGGCTAAAAAGCAGTGCGGCCCTCTAAGGCACGCCCCAAGGTAATCTGGTCGGCGTATTCCAGGTCTACGCCAACCGGTAAGCCCCTAGCGAGCCGGGTGATTTTTACTTTGCGGCTACCTAATTGCTGTTGAATATACAAGGCCGTAGATTCGCCTTCTACGCTGGCATTGGTGGCGAGGATTATCTCCTTAACCTTATCTTCATCAATGCGCTTAATAAGCTCAGCAATATGTAATTGTTCCGGCCCTATCCCGTCAATCGGTGACACTAAGCCGCCCAGTACATGGTACGTGCCTTTAAATTGTCCGATTTTTTCTAACGCGACAATATCAAATGGTTCGGCCACAACCGCAACTAGTTGCTTATCACGGCTCGGGTCACTGTACAAATCAGACAGCTCTTGGCCTGCCGGCACCAGGGCAAACGTTTTATGGCAATAGCCAATTTGGTCGTGGACATTTACTAAAGCCGCGCTTAAGCGCCCTGCTACCGATGGATCAGCCTTAAGGAGATAGTACGCATAACGTTCGGCTGTGCGCGACCCGACGCCCGGTAATGCTCCCAGGGCATCTATAAGTGCCTCCAAGGCTGGCGGCAATACACTCATAAAGTAACTCTCACATTAAACGTATAACGTATAACGTATAACGTATAACGACTCAAAGAAACCCAAAGTTTACGCGTAATATGCCACATTTCCCTAGAGGCCGAGATCACCGAACGCACCCATCATCGGTTGCATTTTTTCAGCGGCAATCTTTTGGCTTTCAGCAATCGCTTCTTTGACAGCATCTTCAACCCATCGCTCAAGTTGTCCGATATCATCCAGGTCGACATATTCGGGGTCAATATGAATTTTTTTGATTTTCTGTTCGCCAGTGATTTCTACACTGACAGCACCGTCACCCTTTTCTACGCTAATTATCATTTTCTGCAATTCTTTTTGCAGCTTTTTAACCTTTAATAACATCTTGGCCTGATCGAATTTACTCATAGTAATTTGTACACTCCCTTTCTAGTCTTTATTTTACCAGAGATTGGTTAAAAGCTTGCCTGGTGGCCGGGGTTTGCGGCCAAGCTATAAAATAACGGTTAATATTGTAGAAAGAGGCCATTACTACAGTCACCGATACCAACGTAGTGGCAATAATGCGGGCTAGCGGGTTACGCGGAAAAACCGTGAACCACTGTTGCAGCATAAAACCGATACCACCGGCCGCAAGCAGATAAAGTAACGGAAGTAATACGGTCACCGGCAAGCCGCCGGCAGCGATGAGTATACCAAATAGGATAGCCCCGCCTAAGACCAGCTGGGTTCGCATATGTGTTAGGTTATAGCGTAAGCTATATGCCCCTAATGCAATCATTACAGTGCTGAATACGTCCAACAACGGCAAACGTCCGAGGTTATAGATGGGGTTATTTAACCCGCGTATAAATAACTGCATAGGCACTGCTAGTATGTTTTTACCAATCTGCGAAATAGAAGGAAGGTGTGTAGGCAAGCCGGCAGCTAACAATAGGTTTTGGGGCACCTGGATTGCTGACAACCCCAAAGGCAGCACACAAAAGATAATGATAAAACCGCAGAGCAATTGTAACTCGCCCCGCATTGTTTTAATTGCTTCCCAAAAATCTTTACGTTGCCATATGTACAAGGCAACGATAAGCCAAAAAAATCCAGGGATATAAAGGCTAAAGCCAGTCAAAAACGACAACATGACAAGCGCAAGATGTGGCCTGGTGGTCGTGTGCATCCAAACAATGGCTGCAACCATAGGCATAAAGAGCAAGAAGCTGGCCTCAGGCAAGGCTAAGCGGCCAATATGTAAGGTTGCGGCGGCACTAAGGGCCAGCCAGCTGCCTAATAAAGCAACTCGCAGGCTGTACCAGCGCTTTAGTATAAAATAAGTACTTACAACCATACTGGCTGCCATAAATACGCTTACCAAACGGTAAACGCCAATCCGGTGAATATTTAGCTTAAACAATATATACACCGGCAACTTATGGACTATAAAAATCGGTTCATTCAATATCTGCCGGCCTGATTGGAGGGTATTTATATATTCGCGCTCAGCCAGGCTGGCACCATGGGTTAGTGACCCAATTCTAAAGGTCAACAATATGCCCACAACTACCACTACGGCCAAAGCTGCAAGCAGCGGTCGCCATGTATCTAAAACCCAGGCACGCAGATGTTTCATTGTTTAAGCATTAGTATAGCACCTTCATAATGCTTAAATTTGCGGCTTCTTCGGTTAAAAATCTAGCGGTTAAGACTCAAACGGTTGGCTATGCTTGGTGTCAATGCTTCGGAACCGCTGCTTGTCTTTGTCAAAATATAACTCTACGGCACCGGTTGGGCCGTTACGGTGTTTTTTAATTAAAATATCGGTAATATTGCGGCGGTCAGTTTCCGGGTTGTAGTAATCCTCACGATAAATAAATGCCACCACATCGGCATCTTGCTCAATAGAGCCTGATTCACGTAAATCGGCTAACTGCGGGATCTGCGGGCTGCGGCTTTCTACGGACCGGCTCAGTTGGCTAAGGGCCAGCAAAGGGACGTTTAACTCACGTGCTACGGCCTTTAAACCACGTGAAATCTCTGAAATCTCCTGGACGCGGTTACCCTCGCTACCAAACCTGCCTGCGCCGCTCATTAGTTGCAGATAGTCAACTACAATTAAGCCCAGGTCCCGAACGTGCGCTTCCCTGCGTGCCTTCGTGCGCAGCTCGCTTACCGAAATGCTGGGGCTGTCATCAATGTATATTTGGGCCTCGCTGAGGGCGCCCATGGCGTGGCCGATTTTTTCAAAGTCACTATCGGTAAGGTTGCCGGTCCTAAGTGCCCAAGCGTCAACACCTGATTCCATCGCCAGCATACGGTCTACCAGCTGCTCCTTGCTCATTTCCAGGCTAAAAATGAGTACAGGCTTGTCTGCCTGGATCGCGATATTGTGGGCTAAGTTTAGCGCCAGTGCTGTTTTGCCCATTGATGGCCGGGCAGCCAAAATAAATAAGTCGGACCGTTGCAACCCTGCTAAGAGGTTATCCATATCTTTAAAACCGGTTGGAACACCCCTGATTTTGCCTTTGTCTTTGTGCAGCTCGTCCAGCCTGTCAAAACTTTCGCTTAAAATAGTTTCTAAGCTGGTCACGTCTTGTTTAACATGGCGTTGACTGACAGCAAACAGGCGCGCTTCGGCATCTTCAATCAGTTCTTGCAGTGCGTTAGTTTCATTAAAGCCCATACTGGCAATATCTTGGGCAGCCTTGATTAAGCGGCGGCGCATGGACTTTTGTGAGACAATTTCTGCGTATTGTTCAACATGGGAAGAGGTTGGTACAAAATTTGTCAGCTCAGCAAGGTAGGATGAACCGCCAACGCTGTCTAGCTTATTGCTGGCTTTTAGTTGGTCCGATAGCGTCAATACATCAATCGGGCTATGATGCTCGTAAAGCTGTATTACAGCTTCATAGATATAAGCGTTCTTCTGGTCATAAAAGTCATCAGCACTGACTTTATCCGCTATTTTAACCAAGGCATCGGCATCAATTAAAATAGCTCCCAACAACGAAGCTTCAGCATCAGTATTTTGCGGAGGCACTATCAAGGCTGATGATGATTGTGGATTCATAGACTTACTCTACTACTTCTGCGTTCCCAAATATATTGCTTATGACTTCTAGGTCTATATTATCAACTAAAGTTGGTTGTGCGGCTGACATCTGTGGCTTTGGGCCGACCTTTTCGTCAACCAAACAGTCCAATGTAACTGATTGGCCGGTCACCTCTTTGATTATCTTTACGAGCGCTTGTTGGTTCTTGCTGTCTTTTAAGCGTTTTTGGTGGAAGGCAAACGAAAACGTTAGTGTTAGCTTGCCTGGCTCAAAACTAGGGACTGCCATGCGTGTAATTCCGTATAAGGTGTTATGATGAGCCTTAACAGCTAATAAAACGTGTTGCCAGTTTTCTTCGTTGAGCTTGAGCTCACTCCTGGCTTTGCTAGGTGATAGTTCGGGGTGGGTGGCTTTAGGTGGCTCTGCTGTGGGCTGAGTAGTTTCGGCTGCTGGTTTTGCAGAGGCTTTTTTAGGTACAGTAATTGCTGGTGATGATGGTTCGACTACTTGTGTCTTTAGGTTGGTGATCGCACTGCCATAAAGCGCTAACTCCAGACTTATGCCCGGGTCAGAAGTAGCCGGTATACTTGCCAATTGACGCAGTAACTCCAAAGTCAACTGATGGGGTAATTGTGGCTTTTGTGATAATATATCTTGCCTGAGCACTTCTGAAAGTTGCTGTGCTATTTGCGTTGGTTGGATGCCTTGCTCGCGTAGCTCGCCTAAGCGTGCCGCTATTGCCGGCAAATCCCCCCCACGCACCGTTTCTATAATCGCGGCCAAAGTTGTACTAGGGGCTTGGCCGAGCGCCTGGCGTACATGCTCTAGAGTAATGTGGGTGCTACTATGGCGTACCTGGTCCAGTAAGCTTATGCTGTCCCTGAAACTGCCTTCACCGTGCCTCGCGATTAACTCTAATGCCGAATCATCGGCTTTTATTTTTTCAGTCTTAGCAATGTATTTAAGATGGTCCACCACCTTGTCTATTGCTACCGGCTTAAATGTAAAACGTTGCGTCCGGCTAATGATAGTTTCTGGGACTTTGTGCGCTTCGGTGGTGGCTAATACAAAAATTACATAATCAGGGGGTTCCTCAAGCGTTTTTAGCAAAGCGTTAAACGCTTCTTTGGTCAGCATATGGACCTCATCAATGATGTAGACTTTATACTTTGCGCTGGTTGGGGCCACGTGGACCCGTTCCCTTAGCTCCCTGATCTCATCAATACGGCGGTTACTAGCGGCGTCTATTTCTATAATATCTAGATGTGGCTGCTCCTCATTATATGGCAGGCCATTAACCTCATGAGCTAAAATTCTGGCAATGCTGGTCTTGCCTACGCCGCGCGGCCCTGTAAATAGATAAGCATGGCTGATAGTACCCTGCTTTAGGGCGTTATTTAGCGTGTCAGTAATGTGCTCTTGGCCTATAATTTCGGCGAGCGACTTAGACCGGTATTTCCGGTAGAGTGCTTTCCCCATAGTCTTTCTATTATAGCGGAAGCGCTCATGAAGTGCTTGTTGTTGATTAGTCCTAAATAATATTAAAGGGCGGCTTCAAGGGCTGCCCACTCTGTGTGGGAGTCATCTTCAGGGACGTTTACGCTGACTTGGTCGCCTGGCTTGGCTTTAAAATAAGTAACACTAGCTAGCAAAACGCGGAACATTTTGCCATTAACATCTACATAATAATGGCCGTTTTCCAATTTTAGGAGCCCCACGACCTGCTTGCGCGGAACTGGACCAATCTGCTTATACAAAAATGAACCATCGTCTGCGATGGTGAGTTTTAAGATATCACCTTGAACCAGTTTTGATTTGCTGGCGTAGTTAGCAGGTACTGGATAATTTTTACCGTCGGATCCGACCATATTTTGGCCATCAAATACACCTTCAATAATCTTCCCCAACTGTTCCTCGGCAATTGCGGCACTAACGGCTGGATCTTCGCCAACTAAACTAACCAGCAACTCTTTGGCTGCTGCCAAGCTGGTTTCTGCCTCCTGAATTAAGGATTTTAACCTTTTGATTTGTTTTTCTGGTACTTCTGCCATTTGTTTAGTCTCTCAAGTAAGTGTTTATTTGATACACTTCTGGCCTTACCGTAGCACGTCCAAAAGAACAAGTCAAAAAAACGAAACAAAAACTGTGGATAAATCATAAAACGCCCGAGGTAAACCAGGCGTTTTATGATACTTAAGGTTATAAACTTTAAGCTAATTCTACAGTGGCGCCAGCAGCTTCAAGTACTTTTTTGGCATTATCGGCATCTTCTTTTTTAGCCTTTTCCAAAACAGTCTTTGGAGCACCGTCAACAATAGCTTTGGCCTCACCAAGCCCAAGACCGGTTAAGTCCTTGACGGCCTTAATAACGGCTACTTTTTGCGCGCCGGCGTCTTTTAGGACGACGTCGTATTCGGCCTTAGCTTCTTCTGCAGGAGCAGCATCGCCGCCAGCAGGAGCAGCGGCAACCGCTACTGCAGGCGCTGCAGCGCTAACACCCCAGTACTCTTCTAGGAACTTAACGAACTTGCTGATTTCCAGCGCGCTCATTTTGTCCAGTTCTGCAACTATCTTCTCAAATTCTTTTGGCGTTTCCACCTTCTTATCTTCGTCAGCCATTTTAACTAACCTTTCTTATTGTCCCAAGGCTTCAGCCCGGGCGCTTAATACGTTAAGCACTCCGCGGACATTGCCTGTCATTACATTTATAAATCCACTCAGTGGTGCGGCAATCGTGCCTACCAACATACCGCGCAATTGTTCCTTGTTTGGCAGTGCGGCTAAGGCCTTTACGTCGTCCGCGCCAATAAAGACGCCTTCGGCGGTAATTGCGCCTACAAATTGCAGGGTTGGTTGCGTTTTTGCAAACGTAGCCAAAATCTGGGCGGGTGCAACCTCGTCCTCTGCGTTAAACGCATACAACAGCATGCCCCTCAAAGCCGCCGTATCCGTATCTTTGGTTGCATCGTTGTTTTGCAGGGCTTTAATCACCAAGCGGTTTTTGACAACCAGTACTCTGGTGCCATTATCTCGCGCTTGGCGCCGCAAAGCTTGCATAGCCTTAACGGGTGTGCCTTTATATTCGGCCACAACCGTTAATTTAGATGTTGTTATCAAATCAGCAACATCTTTAACGACTTCATTCTTTTTCTCTTTTGTAAGAGCCATATATTCTCCTAAGTTTTAACCGATCGACCATGCCGGTTTGGTACCAAAAAGACCTTTGGTGTTATCCAAAGGTCTTATGCGCTCACAAACAAAAATAAACTGTAAGTTTGCACCTCGGCGACATTATTAAGCTTGTCAGAGCCGTCGCTGTCTTTGGTAACTAGTGAAGTATACCTGTTATAGCGCCTTTAATCAAGCACGTTATCTGGGTTCTTTTAAGCAAGTAGAATATTTGTCAGCCAACTAGTATTATAAAAAAATATCAATGGCCTTGGAATTAATAGCTTCAAATTCATAACCCACTTTGCTTAGGCCGGCCTCTAGAGCGCTTTTGTCTGTGGTTTCAAAACCAATTAATACTTTGCCGGTATCCCCCCCTTGGCCGCGGTAGTGGAATAAGCAAATATTCCATCTTGCGCCAATGGCCCGCAAAAAAACACTCAATGCGCCAGGCCTTTCTGGAAAGTTAATCTGATAGACATGTTCATGGCGCGTCTGTGAACTAGGGCCGCCTATCATGTGCCGTATGTGCTCCTTCGCGGTTTCGTCATCGGTAAGGTCAGTATATTTATAATCCTGCTGAGCCATTTTCTTTGTAAATTGTGTTTTATCAGCCTGGCCATTTACGGTGATACCTACAAATATATGTGCCTGCTCTCTATCATGCAACCGATAACTGAACTCAGTAATGCTATGCCCATTAACGACATCATTAACAAAACGCTGTAGTGCGCCGGGTTGCTCTGCCAGTTTAACGGCAAATAATGCCTCATTGCCACTACCTAGTAAAGTACGTTCGGCTATAAACTGCAGTTTTTCAAATGTCATATTGGCTCCAGAACAAATGGCTACGAGGTGTTTATCGGTTAATTTATGTGTTTTGGCATACGCTTTCGCGCCGGCCAGCGCCAAAGCTCCTGCTGGTTCGGCGATAGTGCGTGTTTCTTCAAATACAGTTTTTATAGCCGCGCAGAGTTGGTCGTTATTGACTGTTATGATTTCGTCAGCGTATTTTTTGGCAAGCTCAAACGTGTACTTCCCAACTTCCTTTACTGCCACGCCATCAGCAAAGATTCCGACATGTGCCAAACTTATCCTTTTGCCAGCCTTTAAGGATGCTTGCATAGCATTACTATCGTCGGGCTCGACACCGATTATTTTAATATCTGGGCGTAACTGTTTGACATATTGGGCAACGCCACCAAGTAACCCGCCACCACCAACAGGGATAAAAATATGGGTAACGTCCGGTTGCTGTTCGATAATTTCCCGGCCAATTGTACCCTGGCCGGCTATGACTAATGGGTCGTCAAACGGATGGACAAACTCCATTCCAGTCTCTTTTATGAGCGTCTGGCAATGGTCATAAGCCTCGCTGTAATTATCACCGTACAACACAACCTTGGCGCCGTAGCTTACGACTGCGTCAGTTTTAATTTGCGGTGTAGTTTTAGGCATGACAATAACTGCCTTTATACCCAATCTTTGGGCGCTAAGGGCTACCCCTTGGGCATGGTTGCCGGCACTAGCCGCAATAACGCCCTTGGCGCGTTGCTTGGCTGATAAGTGCGCAATCTTGTTATAAGCGCCGCGCAGTTTAAAAGAATGCACTGGCTGCAAATCTTCGCGCTTTAAATAAACATTATTGTTAATTTCTGCGCTCATATGCCGTGCTAGTTCGAGCGGGCTTTCGATGGCTACATCGTAAACGCGGGCCAACAGGGTCTGTGTTAAGGCATCTTTCATAATATGTACGCAGTCGCCTCTATTTCTATTAGCAGTTCATTGTCGGCCAGCTGAGGCAATCCGGCCACCTCTACGCAGGAACGGGCCGGCCGAGGGTCAGAAAAATAAGTTGAGTAAACGCTATTCATATCATCAAAGTCTGCCATGTCTTTCAAAAAAATAGTAGTTTTTACGACCTGTGCCATGCCAAGGCCGTTTTTTACGAGTACCTCGTTGAGATTCTCTAATGCTTGGGCTGTTTGGCGTTTTATATCTTTAGCGGCTGCTTTTGTGTCTGGGTTAATCCCCACCTGCCCAGAAATGAAATAAATATTACCGGCTTGCCTGTGAGGGCTGTAGGGGCCATAGCTCATAAGTTAGACACTCGTTGCTTCGTTTGTTATCAGAATAAGTTCGGCCTCAGCTACAACGCTGCCCGATGCATCTGCGATAGCCTGTTCGTTGGCTAAGCCCCTTATGGCTTCTTGGCCTATGGTAGCAGGCAGGCTCCTTGTGGCAAACTCTTCGTTTAGCAGTTTTTCATGCCAGTCACCCAAACCGCGGTAGCCGCACAGCGGGTCGCCGGCGGTGTAGGTAGTGAGTCGCTCGGCTTGTGATAAATCAAGATAGCTTGTGTCTTCTTTTGTGACGGCTGGCTGGCGTATGCGCCAGGATGATGTATGGTTATTGGTTTTCATTGCTTCCTCCGTTTAGTTAATGTTATGGTCTGCCTTTAAAAATAAAAACGGCCCCGATTGCGCGGAGCCGTTGAGATTTTTGTGTGCGTTCTCAGAACCGCGCGCCGCGTGGGGTTGTAATGGCCACGAGAATCAGGTTTTGAGTCATGTTTTTATATTGTTCCTTGTTTTATTGTTTGTCAAGCAATCATATTAGCCATGTATTCGTTTACCGCCGGCGGCTCGTCTGGTATGTCCATGACACCTTCGGTTCCGGCAAAATAAACTACCACCACACCACACCTTGGCTGGTTGCCATAATGGCGGTTAAAAGTTTCATTCCAACGAACAACCGCCGCCTCTGCAGCAGTCATTTCTGGCAAATCTTTACTTAAAATACCTAATTCTGTATCTGTCACAATAGCTACCCTTATTAAATTTAAAAAATCAGACCCTGTTGAAGCCTGATTTAGGAGGACTGTGCTGGGGCGCTATTAACGCCTAGGCTTCAACTATGCTGAAGCACAGCCCTGGAAGACTGAGAAGGAGCTGCTTCGCATAGTTAAAGCTATTCACGCAGTCCTTTATAAGCTACAACTAAGGAGTTGTCAATAAAAAAACTTGACAAGTTTTGTCAACCGGAATAAAGTCGTATTCGTGATAAAAATGCTCCAAACTATTTATATGCATCTCCAAAGCCGCAAGTGGGCTTTTGTGATGATTATTAAATGAAGTTGGAGTCTCGCATCACACACTAAATAAAACAAGAAATCAAACAAGCCGGACTCCAACCAAAGGAGTCCGGCTTTTTAGATAGAAGAGCAAAAAACTATGAGCTTAACATTTGAAACACGACTACAAGAAATTTCTGGGCAGAAATATTCCTTGCGGGAAGAAAGGGACATAAGAGCATCCTATGAAACTGGCATCCGAAAAGCGGGTGATTTCTTAATGTTCTTAGATGGAAAAATGCCAGGTAACACCGAGGGTAGCCAGGGATTGCAGTTTGCGTTTAGGGTTAATTACCCTAACGAACCTCAAGGCAGCACCGCCCACATTGGTTTTTTGGACGCGATGGGTTTTGGTGATATTGAATACATTGATTCAATAGCTGAGCCAGTATTTACAAGCCCATTAGGTTGTATACTTCGCCAGGTAATCACTATTGATGATCTGCCAGGCAACGCTGCGTTTGTCTCCTATTGGGCCCAAAGAAACCAAACCGATGCTAGCTTAGCTGCTGCAGCTTAAACTGCGTGTAGCGTTCGGCGGCTAAACGTGTAAGTGCCTCGTCTTCGCCCTGATTAACAAACTTCATAGCCTCTGCCATCATCGGATGGACTTCGGCAAGCCGTTCGTGCATTTGTTGGACTAGCTTACGGTAGCCCGGGTGGCCCTGGGGGCTGGTGCGCAGTTCGTGCAAATGAAACGCTTCACGAGCATTATAGGTAACTTTCCAGCGCATGCGGTGGCCCAAGAGCGTCGCATATTGTGCCTCTGCTTCGTAACCAGCCGATTGCAAATGGCTATGAAGTTTGAGGCTTAATTCAAAACATTTCTCATATTGCTCGCTTAAGCCTGCCGCTTCTATGAGCTCGGGTATTTCATAGCCATAACGGGGAGTAAGTATTTGCCATTCCAGGTTATCAACCATACGGTGGCGTTGCAGGTCACGGAAGATACCGTAATCACATAAAAGGTCCCAGCAGTAATGCGCTTTTTCTATGGCCCTGCCCGGCCGATGCCGCCGGTTTAAACGCTCGCCCATGTAGGCGGCGAACACTTCTTCTTTTTTGGCAATAGGCCATTTATTTACTACTTCTTGCAGTTCTTTCAGCGACAAGTTGCTGTGCGCATATAGCATATCGGGCACCAGGTCGGTTTCATTACGGGGCCAAAAAGAGTTTAGGCTGACTGCCTCTGGCGATTTGCTATGGGTGTCAGGGAGATAGTTGTTCGCCAACTCGCGCATTGCGCGATGTTTATTGGCACGGTAGGCGACCAGGGCACCACCGCGGTCGGGCTTGTCGGCGCGTTCAAGTAAAGCCGGAATCACTTTGCGGGCTTCATCCAGTATTTTCTGGCCGGTTTCCCTGGCTTCTGCGAGCTCGTCACTAAGCAAATGCATAATAAGGCTTTCCAGCGCTTGGCCAGAAGCGTATATGCCAACTGTTAATTTGGTAGCTACCGGCAGAACTGGCCGGACGGCATCACATGCTTGAGCGCGCGTTGCTCCTTGCCAAGCTATATCCTGCTCTTCTTTAGGCGTTTTGTCGTTGCCACGGACATAATCCGTCGCCTTGTGGACCATATCTGAGTATTCTTCAAAGATTTCATCCATAGCCAGCTTATAAATCTTTTTGGTTTTAGCGTCAAATTGATCCGGCGTATAGTAGCGGTAATTACCTTCCGCGTCCTTTTTGTCCAAATATATATAACGGGTAGACTGCTCAAGATATGACCCCAAGCGACCCCACTCCAACTTTTTAGTTAAGATGTTAGAGGCCCCCTCCACAACCACATGCAACCCGGCTAGCTGCTGGACGGAGTCATCGCCGTAGGCTGTAATAACACGCTGCAGTAGTTTTTCGTCTTTACCGAGCGTGTTGGCAAACTCATCCAACACGGTGATGCGCATATCGTCTCCCCGCCGTGATAAGCGGGCCATGGCGGCAGCGATCGTTAAGGGGCCAAGCTTATTATTGAAGGCGTAAACGTTGCCGGTAATATCAGTGACACATTCAGCTAAAAACTCTTTGCCCGCTTGGGTTATTTGGTAGCCACTTTCTGTCTTTTTGATATAGGGGTTTTCGGTAGAGACAGACTTAGCTGCAGGCTCTGCCTTAAGATCTGCCATAGTTGTTTTTGTTGGCTTAGCTGGCAACATAGGCTCAATGCTTTGCCAAAGCAGATTATGGACTGCGTCTACGTCCAAAAGCTTGCCGTCCCTCACGCAGTCAAGCCGTATAAAATCCTTGGGAAATAATTGGCATAAGTCATCATATACCTCAACTGACCGCTCAAGGTGGTGTATGTCAGCTTCATGAAGGTCCCTTTTTTGGGTGGTGTAACTACGGGCTGGTTTTTTGTCTACGAGCTTTTGCGCTATGTCGGCTGGTACACGCAGTACGACCGACCTGTCTGGCCGCGGGATTTTTAACATATCATGCTCTAGGTTATCTACCCAAATAAAGTAACCGCGGCGTTCTTCGGCATGCGCAAATTTGCCTCCTTGGTGGGCCATGTTGCTGCCCGTAAAACGGTTGGCCACAACTATTTTGCCTTGGTCTAATGCCTCGCGTATGGCAAACGACGCGTCATAACGATTAAGTGCAAAGAATAAGGACCCTGTGTAGGGGCCGACTTCTTCGCTGCTGCCATATTTGCCGTTTAAATACTGCTGGACAAAATATGATGAGGGGTCTTCATAACGTGGAAAATCAAAGGTTACTACGTCATAGCCTTCTGCTTCTAAGCGCTCTACAAGCTTAGCGAACTGGGTGCCTTTGCCTGAGCCGTCAGTGCCCTCAATAACTAGAAATGTGCCGCGCTCTTGAGCGGCTTGCTCTTTGCTCATCGTGCTTTTAAACCTTTAATTGCCTCCGGCAAATTACGTTGGTCTTTGTATGCTCGCGGTAACATTTGTTCCGGGGTCCAGTTTTCAATTAGTTCCTCTAAATCGGTCCCCGACTGATATTTACCGCTAAAACCGCCATCGCGTCCCTCGCCGTAATTTCCCTCTACAAGGCCGGTTTCATGGAATACGGCTTGGGCTATGCGCTCGCCTACCGGCAGAAGGACTGTTTCCTTTTGATTCAAGTTAAATATTTCCAGTGTTAGTCGATTAATATAACCTGGGTCTACCCATCCAGCATCAAAACAGACAGCTATACCATTCCGGCCCCAAGAAGACCGCGATTTTAGCTCATATGCGCCCGGAGGTTTTATACCAAAAAATTCATGCGTATGTGCCAATATTCTTTCGCCCGGACGAAGCGGTATAACAGGATGTTCTGCCGGAATGCCCTTTAAAAGCTGCACGCCATTCTTAGCGCACCAGTCCTGATGAGTCACGGCTTGATGCGGGCCACTGAAATACCGGCGTACGTCGCTTTCGTCAAAGGGATTATAGACGGTATGATCACCGTCCCGTTCGGTGCGATAGTAATAATAGCCAAGCGTCACATCCAAACTGGCATGTGCGACGTGCTTAGGGTTGAATGGAACGCAGACTATGTGCCCTTGTTGAAGCGCTGCATTTATTTGTGTATTACTATAGACCCCCATATGACCTCACAATCTGAACCTATTGTACGTTTTGTCAAAAGGGTGACGCAAGCCCAAATAACGAGTAATTGTTG
>DATLEQ010000075.1:0-9757 GCA_035525115.1 Candidatus Limnocylindrales bacterium | reverse complement strand
GGCAAAAGCAAAGCGCTCATAATTGGCCGGCAGATTTATGAAATGAACCCCTATTCTGCGGTCGCCTACCATGACAAAGTCGGGGCAGAAAATATAAGCACCATATTTGAACAGCCCTGGCCGCTACATATCGTCGTTGATGAGATTGACGATATTGAAATGAAGACGCACATAAGGGTTGAAGCAAAGAAGCGGAAGGTACCAGTTATTATGGCAACAGAGCTAGCCGATACGGTAATGTTGGACGTCGAGCGTTACGATTTGGAGCCGGACCGTCCCATATTCCATGGTATCGTTCCCGGTGCCGAACAGCTTATAGACAAAAAAATAGAAAACTACAGGGAATGGACAAAACATGCCGTGGGTATCATTGACCCGATTAATATGCCATTAAAAATGCAAAAATCAGTACTTAAAATCGGTACTACTATTGTTACCCATCCCCAACTGGGCTCTACAGTAATGATGACCGGGGGCGTTGTGGCTTTCGCCGCCAAAAACATAGCGCTCGGAAACCCAATTAAGTCTGGGCGGTACGTTATGTCACTAGAGAAAATATTATTGGCCGACCACCAGACGCGGCACTATAAGCGTCACCACAAGCGCCACACCAAGATCATTCGCTCGTCTGTGAAGTCAATGTAAGCATATCGGCAACTTCAATCCGGGGCGAAAAAACTTTTTTAGGGCTTCCGGCCCCAATACGTATCATAGCCAAGATGCGCTTATTCGTCTGAAGCAGAACTTCAATATCTTCATGATAGTTAGATGCTTCAACTAGTGCGGCTGATGTAGCCTGGGACAAGCCTGCTTTTTCTGCAGCCAGGCTGGCCCGTAAATAGGAGCGGCCAGCCTCAAGCCAGTAGCGCTCCAGGTCGCCATCACCACAAATGACAATTATGCCGCTAGCAGATTCCCACCTCTTCTTTTCTAAATTGGCTTCTGCCCCGAGCCCAATCCCCAGGCCGAGCATCATGGGCTGCCATAACGAGAGGATACGGGGAAGATAAAGGCTTTTTAAACTAATGCCGCGCTTTCTGTGGGACCATGATGGCAGCAGGTATTGCCTTAACTCTTTTCTAAAACTTGGGCTACTAAGAGCGAGCCGTATGCCTTTAGCTGTGAGATCGGCGGCCTTTTTAATAAATACGCGGTCTGTGACTACCTGGACGGATATGCCCTCCGAGGAGGCTTGTTCAACGAGCGCAATCGTCACTGGAGTTATGGCAACCGGCTTATAAATGCTTCGGTCACTGTGTCGGCGGCGCAATAACTGGGCGGCTTCCAGCTTTGGGTCAGGCAAAGCGACGGGTTCCATGCTCATAATCACTTCTTTGTTTTTGAGGTTGACAGCCGCTATTTTTAAGCCTTGCGCGCGGGCGCCAATGTCAATTGCCTCCGTGAATATGCCAAGGCTAATCATGGTCTCCCGTCCGGTCGGGTCGCCATCCGTCAAGGCATGGGCTGGATTAATAGAAACAACGAGGTCCTGGCCGCTAATCCTAACAAGCCATGGTTGGGTATTATGGACTGACGGCGCCAACCGGGCTATTTCTAGGATAGCTTGGACTTTGGAGGTTTCAAGGTAAGGTGTAGGCATATTTTTGTTATCCCTAGAGTATTTCCTGATTCTATTATAGACTAAGCACTAGCTATATTTGCTATCACCACTGTATTAGTAATAAAAACAACCATGATATCCAAACGATCCTTGAAACTGTTCAAAAAGGCGGCAAAAACACTGCCAGCTTATAAAGATTTTCTAGAAAAGGCAAACTGTAACCCCGCTTTTATTAAGCGGGTCCCAGATTTTGCCAATGTGCCGATTACCAGCAAAAAAACCTATCTGCAACACTATGCCCAGCAGGATCTCGTCTGGCCAGCTGATTGGAACGGCCCCATGGCCATATGCTCAACGTCCGGCTCTACGGGCGAGCCTTATTATTTTCCAAGAAGTAAGGAGTTAGCTGAACAAGCCTCCTGGATGGCGGAAATGTTTCTCAGGAACTCATCCTATGGCAAAGGCCGCACGTTGGTACTGATGGGTTTTGGCATGGGCGTCTGGATTGGGGGCATTATAACGTTGCGCGCCTTTGAAATTGCAGCCGAACGGATGGGTGCGCCGGTGTCTTTTTTGCCTACGGGCTACAACAAGGTTGAACTGTTTAAAGCCCTTAAAAACATTGCGCCCGGGTATGACCAAACCATCATAATTGGCTACCCACCGTTCGTTAAAGAAATAGTGGACGAAGCTGAGGCAGCGGGCATCGATATGAGGCAGCTCCATATTAGGTTGGTGTTTGCGGCAGAAGCTTTCACCGAAACATTCAGGAACTATGTCAGCTATAAGGCGGCCATTAAGAACCCGCTTTTTGACACTATGAATATCTACGGCTCGGCCGATATTGGTGCCATGGCATATGAGACACCCTTAAGCATACTGGTACGCCGTTTAGCCATTGAAGACCCCTTTTTATACAAAGAGTTGTTTGGGCAAATGGAAAAAACACCGACGCTTGCGCAATATAACCCTAAATGTATTGAGTTTGAGGCTGTCGGCAACGAGCTTATCATTACTGGGAACAGCGCCTTGCCGCTCATAAAATACGCCATTGGAGACCATGGCGGCGTCCTTACCTATAAGGAAATGGTGAAATTATTCAAGCGCTACAACTTGGACCTAAGCGCAGAAACTGACAAGGCACGGATTGGTGCCCACACCAAAAAGCACCCCTTTGTATTTGTGTATGAACGGACGGATTTGGCGATCACCTTGCATGGGATGATTATTTACCCTGAATTTATTAAGGAAGGCTTACTTATGCCTGGACTGCCCGCCTATTTTACTGAACGTTTTAGTATGTCCACTAAACACGATGTCCGCCATAACCAGTTCATCCAGATCAACATTGAATTGCAACAAGGCGTGGAACCAAGCAAGGAATTGGAAGCCAAGGCGCTTGAAGCTATCCACGCGAGTTTAGTCAAAAAAAGCTCGGAATTTGCCGAAGTTTCCAAAAGCAAGGCAAGCCGCAAACTAGTGCAAATAGTATTGTGGCCTAATGGCCATCCCAGGTACT
Organism: Candidatus Limnocylindrales bacterium; assembly: GCA_035525115.1. Classification (GTDB taxonomy): domain Bacteria; phylum Patescibacteriota; class Saccharimonadia; order Saccharimonadales; family JAICHO01; genus JAICHO01. The sequence goes on along the minus strand of DATLEQ010000075.1, from coordinate 6,677 downwards.
TTAACCCTGGCGTCAAACAAAAATGGGTAGAAAAGAGCTAATACCTTACAATAAGCAATAGCATAACCATAACTACGCGTATGATTGAGATAATCGTCCTTATACTAACCGCTGTTCTAAACCTATTAATAGGCGCTACTGTTTATGTTAAAAACCCTCGCGGTGCTACCAACCGCGCCTTCTTTTTGCTGACGACTGCATTTGTAGTGTGGTCAACCGTCAACTACATATCGGTACATCCGGTTTTTCTGTCCCAGCTGGTTTGGATAAGGCTGGTATTATTTTGCGGCGCATTACTCAATTCGGCATTGTTCCTAAACTTCCTGGTTTTTCCGGCGGCCCAACTAAACCCCCATTACTACAAAATGGTAAAAAGGATTGTTTACTGGACAATTTTCACGATGGCTCTCACCTTAACACCACTGGTTTTTAAGGGCTTAAAGACCGATGGTACGGCCGCGCAGCCGGTCCCAAATTTTGGGATCGTACTATTTTTGCTGCACACCGTAGGCTTGATAGGCGGCAGTATCTACATCATTATTAAGAAATACCACTCTGTTAAAGGTATGGTCAAGAACCAGTTGCGGTTAGTGCTTTATGGGATCGTCGGCACCTTTAGCCTGATACTCTTTTCCAATTTCTTTATGGTGGTGTTCTTAAACAATAGCGCCCTTGTACCGTTCGGCCCTGCTTACACAGTCATTTTTAGTAGTTGTTTTGCGTATGCCATCATAAAACACCGCCTTTTCGACATCCGTTCAACCATTGCCAGAAGCGTAGCCTATTTAATGTCACTTGGCTTCATTGGCCTGCTGTACGGCGCTACGGCTTTTGTGGTCACCAGTGTACTTAATGGTGATAGGCGTTTTGATGTCTGGCAGCGGTTTTTCTATATTGCCTTCGCCCTTGTTACGGCAATTGCATTCCAATCCAACAAACGCTTCTTTGACAAAATTACTAACCGCCTGTTTTACCGGGATGCCTATGACCCCCAACAATTATTGGACCAACTCAACCGCTTGCTGGTGGCCCAAGTTGATATTGAACCACTTTTAAAGAGTGTGGCCAGCCTTATAGTAAGCAATATCAAAGCTGACTACTGCGTGTTTTTTATTCGTGAAACCTCTTACTTCCCACAACGGTTCATAGGCACCAAAAGCAAGCAATTTAGCAGCAACGATATTGACACCTTGCGGAAAACAACACCGGGACTTCATCATCGAGTGGTCGTCAAAGATAACTTAGAAGACAATAACCACGAACTCCGCAAACTGATGGACAGGCATGATATTGCCATTTTGGCCCGTCTTGTAACCACCGTAGAATACGAAGTTGAAGGTGTCGGCTACTTACTGCTAGGGCCCAAAAAAAGCGGCAACCTCTATACCCAGCAAGACGAAAGGATTATACAAATTATTGCCAACGAACTGGTTATAGCTATCCAAAACGGGCTCAGGTATGAAGAAATAGAGGAGTTTAATGTCACACTGCAGCAGAAAGTAGACAACGCCACCCACCGCCTGCAGAAAATCAACGACAAGTTACAAGCCCTGGACGAAACCAAAGACGAGTTTATTAGCATGGCCTCCCACCAGCTGCGCACCCCCCTCACTAGCGTTAAGGGTTACCTAAGCATGGTGCTAGAAGGGGACGCAGGCGAAATAACAGATATGCAACGCAAATTACTGGACCAAGCCTTTGTCAGTAGCCAGCGCATGGTATACCTCATAGCTGATTTGCTTAATGTTTCGCGGCTTCGTACCGGCAAGTTTGTGATAGAACCTGTAGCAACCAACTTGGCTGATGTCATAGAAGGCGAGGTAAAACAACTGCGTGCTACCGCCAAAGCCCGCGGGCTGACCCTGGTATACGACAAGCCCAAAGCTTTCCCCGTCGTGGTGCTAGACGAAACCAAGATCCGACAGGTCATTATGAACTTTATGGATAACGCCATCTATTACACGCCTGCCGGCGGGCATATCAAGGTTGAACTAAAAGATACCGACAAGTCTATAGAATTTACTGTTCAGGATGATGGCATGGGGGTGCCAGCCAGCGAGCGGCACCACTTGTTTACCAAGTTTTACCGGGCAGATAATGCCAAAAAAGCCCGCCCGGACGGTACGGGCCTAGGGCTATTTATGTCAAAAAAAGTTATCATTGCCCAAAAGGGGACGCTTATTTTTCGTAGCGAAGAAGGCAAGGGCAGCACCTTTGGCTTTAGTTTTGAGAAGTCCAAGATCCTACCAGCTGTCCCGGCCTAGCTACCAGTGTTCAGTAATAGAATAATCTTGACAAATTAACACAAATCATGTAATATAGCAGGCATGATTGAAACAGCTTATCTTTTCCCTGCAATCGGCGCGGCTGCTGGTATCGCTGGTGGCGCGGCAGCTGATATATATGCCGCAAGGGCTATCGCAGGCGAACGGGCATCTTTAAATGAAACCTGGGGGAATGTAGTCGACGCCCCGCGCACAGGGCTTAGGGCTATTGGCCCCATGGCCATTACAGGCTTCTTTGCTGTAGGCATATTGGGCGCGGCTTGGGCGCCGGAAGCTACACCGGCAGCCCCTCGCTCTCAGCTAGAGGTAGTTATAGACCATTCAGGCGCCACCGCAATAGGCGAACCTTCTGCGGCAGCCAAGATTAATGCCGTAGCCGAAAGCTTTGCCGGTGCTAAGTTTGTTACCGAGGCGGTCGTAGCCCGATCGGGTGAGGTACGCATTATTAAAACCGGGGACGTTTCCCACGACGCCCCGTTTGGTGACGCGCCTTTGGACCAAGCTGTCCAAACGGCCCTGGACAATGTGCAGCGTGCCCGTGAACAGGGAAAACTTAAACCGCAAGAAAAAACTGCCGGCGCCGTGGTGGTCACTAATGGCAACACTATCGGTGATGTTACTGCTGTTATTGCAAGGGCTAAATCTGCAGGCACCAGCGTGAACATTGTTAACGTAGAAGAGCGCTCGACGGATGCTACCACTAGTGAACTGCAAAGGGTAACCGCAGAAACCGGCGGCACATACTGGAACAGCGCAGACGCTGACCCAGCCAAAATTTATGACAAAATCGCCCCAACTGTTACGCCGGGCCAAACACAAGAAAAGCGCCCAACCAGCTGGCCAAAAAGGATTCTTGGCAGCCTGCCACTAATTGCCTTACCAGTAATGTGGAGGTGGCGCCGCAATATGGCTGCAACCCCCGCAGGGATTAACTTACAAGGAGAATAATTATGAGAACTTTATCGCAAGAATTAATTAGCCCCGCTATTCCAGAAAGATTTGCTTTAGAAGGCATGGCCCAGCTTGACCACCTATTGATTGGTGAAGAAGAAGCCAAGCTAGCAATGCTTATTGGGATGGTTGCAGGGGTAGGTATGAACTCAGTATTAGTTGGTGAGGCGGGTGGTGGTAAAACTACACTAGCTGTTAACTCACACAGGATAGTTGATGGTATCGATATCGTGGCTTCTGTACCGCCCAAGTCAGACTTAACGCCTCATCAATTGGTGGGTGGAAGGGTCGAAATGACCAAAACAGTCACACGGAACGGCGCGACGTATCAAGAGACCTCAGCTGCAAAAATAGAGCCAATTATTCCTAGCAATGCCCAAGTTATAGTTACCAACGAGCTTAACCGAGTTAACCCATATGCGGTTAACGCCATTCTTGATGGCCTGGAGTCTGGAACCTTAACTACCAGTGCTGGCACACGTTCCTTAACTGATCTTTTATACGGTGTTGCAACAATGAACCCAGCAGAAAACAAGCAGGCGGTATTTCCTGTATCAAACGCCACTGCTTCACGCCACGCCATTGGCGCCATCTTGGGTGCAAAGAGTAGCAGCCCGGCCGATCGCGCACAGCTGGTATCTGACGTATGGGATGATTGGGAGCCACGACCCGACCTTATGCGCCCGGTTATCGATTTAGCTGAGCTGGACGCAATCCGTCATCGTGCGGAGCGTGGCATTGCTACCCCAAGAAGCTTAAAGCCCGAGATAGTAAGTAGTATTTTGCGCACAAGCGATCGCCTTCAGCAAAAAGGTATTTATGATGCTGATGGCCGTCTTGCAAAACAAGTTAGGCGCGTCGCAAAAGCACACGCTACCTTGGCGGGGCAGGATGCCGTAGAACGTGAAGACGTCCACCAAGCACTCAAGTTTGTTGTTACAGCCCGTATCGGTATGCTTGGTACGCGTGCGGCCCACCACCAGATTTCTGAAGAAGTTAAGTCTATCATTAACGGCGGCTAAGGAGAGGCCACATGCGGTCTTTACCAGAAACCCAGGACGCCCTTGCTAACTTAGCAGCCAATAACCAGTTTGGCTGGGGCGAGCACAGGCACGGCAACTTGGTTGCTGGCGTTAATGGCCTTCAGGTTGGATCGGAGGAGTTCGACCCCATGCGTCACGAACCGTGGCAGATAAACCCTTTAGACGTTATGGGATTGGCGTTAGGTGAATACCACGTCCCCGTGGTTCTGCCTTATCGCCCGATGGCGGCTAATGTCATTATTGACATGACCCGGCGCCAAGACCACCCCCTTGTAGCTGGCGCTAAACGTAACCTGGGCGTTAGTTTAACGAATGCCCTTGAGGAGTCATTGCCGGGCATGACCGACCAAATACACGGCTATGTAATTGGTGACTCTGTTAAAGAGCTTCGTGCGGCTGGATTTGAGCAGATTGAGCCAGCCGATGAAGACGCGAACGCTAGGACGATAAGTGAAATCGCGGCTGAAGGCCTGACGCTGGTACTTAGCGACTTCCGGCACTTGAGTTTTGATCCTTTTAGCCTGGGCGACGTAGTTGCCGTTAAGACGAACCACCCCGCCGAAAGGTCTATTCCGGCTGGCGTGGGGCTAATTAGCCTTGGGGGCGCCGCCAGTGTTAATACCAACAAGCCGAGCCAACTTGCAGAAGTTAATGCTCGCTTGCAACAAGAGCATGTGAGGATAACCGGCATGCTTCGCGCAGCTGGGGCCTCAATAGCTGAAGTGGTAGCCAAGCCAGCTAGTCCTGAAGGTTATGGCCTAGCGGCTGCTGACAAGTCAATTGCAGCCGCTCTTGAGGAAAAGCATAAACAGTAAAATATACTTGACAAATTAAATATTGAGTGTTATCATTAAGCAGTAAATTCATAGGTGGATGAGAGACTAACCTAAGAGGAGAAATTGTATGTCTGTAGAAGCATTACAAACTATGCCCGCAGTTGCACAACCCGGTCGCTGGGATGCGATCCGTACTAGTGTAAGCGGCTTTATGGAAAAGGCCATCCTACGAGTTGGTATACCGATAGGTGCTATCGCATTAGTGGCTAGCGGTTGTAGCGGTGGAGACGGTCAGCCTGGTGCAGATGAAAAGTTAATCGGTGATGTAAGCGTAGACGCTTGTGCCCAAGGTGTATTTTCTCCTGAAAGCGGTAACCCTGACAAATATATCGCGACAGCATTCTTGCCTCAGCAAGCCAAGCCAGTTAGCTCTAAGGGTGAGGCCGCCAAGCATGTTGCCAGTTGGTTTGATGCTGATGGCCCCTTAGGCACTAAGATAGACACGGCTTCTTTAGCGGCTATTCAGGCAACTATTGTGGGTCCTGCCCATGATGGTGAAGCAGTCAACCCTAAGTATGATTATCTAAAAGCATTTAGCGATGCGGCTGCTCGCTATGCTGCCCCTCAGGGCGGTTTGGAAGCTGCCCGCAAGGATTGTGCTACCACTGCTGAAACACTGGTACAGACTGGTGACTTCAACGGCGAGTGGGCCCAACCTGGTGAGACACTTACCCGTATTGTCCCAGTTCGTGACGCCAGCAATAAAATTACTGGCATGAAGCTTGAAAGAGTAGTAACCGAAGCTACCCTTGGTGGTGTTGAATTCCAGCTGCGTAAGACCAGCAAAGGCCTTGACGGCTTTACGGCTGTATTGGTTACCCAAAACGGTACAGAGTACGTTAAAGGCTTAACCGTTGGTGAAGGCGGTTCTGCGGCTGGAGCATCTGTAGGTTCTGGTGAAAACCCTGGTGAACAAGCTGATACTGGCGCGAGCCAGCGCGATCAGCAAGCCAACACTGGCGCTGGTGCAAGACAACAGCAAGGCAGTGGTGGCGCATCGGGTGACCTAGGTAACACTGGCAACGGTGCGGGCAACCAGGCTAATGGCGGTGGCGGCCAAGGCGAACAGGTAGGTCCTGGCCAAGGCCAGCAGAACACCGGCGGCGCAGCCGGCCCTAATGGTAATAACCCAGAGGCAGGCCCTGGCGGCACAACTAACTCCCCTGGCGGCGGTGGCAATGGTGGAGAAACTGGTGGCTGCCGTAACTGTGGCGGCGGTGGCTGTACGGTTTGTGGCGGCACGGGTACGACAACCCCAACTAACACCACAACCCGACCTACGACCCCTCCTAACACGACAACACCTCCCAACACGACCACTCCTCCTAACACTACGACACCTCCCAACACGACCACTCCTCCTAACACTACGACCCCTCCCAACACGACCACTCCTCCTAACACTACGACCCCTCCCCCAACTTCGCCTCCTATCACTAAAGGCACTGTTCCTAACGACGGTAATATTTAAATCTTAAGGTAATAAAGGAGAATATCATGAAATTTTTCAATAAGCTTTCCATCGGGACCACCCTGGCCGCAGCCGCTTTATTCGCGTCTGT
>DATLEQ010000072.1:0-5609 GCA_035525115.1 Candidatus Limnocylindrales bacterium | reverse complement strand
CTCTCCTCCCAAGCGCAAACAAAAAGCCCAGGTTCCCCGGGCTTTTTGTAGATATATTGAGCGAAGATTATATAATCAGGCGGTATGACTGAGTTGCCGCTTGCAAAAAAATCTCTGGGACAGCATTGGCTTACTGATACTGGTACGTTACAAGCAATTTGTGATGCTGGCAAGGTTACTGCTGCGGACGCAGTTTTAGAGGTTGGGCCAGGTACGGGCACGTTGACTAAGTTGCTTGTCCAGCGGGCAAAACAGGTGATTGCGGTTGAATATGACCCTCGGCTTGCGCAGGAATTATCGGCCCGCGTACAGGCCCAAAACCTTAAAATTGTAGAGCAGGATATTTTAGAATATGACCTGACCGACTTGCCCGCGGACTATAAAGTAGTTGCCAATATCCCTTATTACCTGACCAGCAAACTCATACGGACTTTATCTGAAACACCCAACCGGGCCGCCCGGGTAGTTTTATTAATCCAAAAAGAAGTAGCCGAGCGTGTGGCAGCGAAGCCAGGCGATATGTCATTACTATCTGTCAGCGCCCAATTTTACTGGGATGTATCGCTGGGGCCAATAGTACCAGCCAGGATGTTTACGCCGGCACCAAAGGTAGATTCGCAGGTGTTGGTCTTAGTCAGGCATGCTACCCCCTTATACCCCGACGCCGATACAAAGCAGTTTTTCCGGGTGGTAAAGGCAGGCTTTTCTGCGCGCCGCAAAAAATTGCGCAGCAGCATCAGCGGCGGACTGCGCATAAGCAAAGACGAGGCTGCAAGCCTATTGGTTGCGGCAGGCATTAACCCTGATTTGCGTCCCCAGGAACTATCCGTTGGTGAATGGTACGGCCTATACCAAGCAGTACATAAGGTCGCCTAGTATATGCCTAATTGTTCGTTATACTAAGACCATGGTTAAACCTATTAAAGCAATCAGGCAAAAAGAAAAAGCGGTGGCCCAAAACCTGAGCCGCAAAAAAGAAGGCGTTTACCAACGGTTTCCGCTCCTTTTCACCTTGCTCGGTACCTTTGGTGTCGTGGCGGTGTTTTATGGCTTTGAGGGGATTATCAACCGTATAGACTTGTTTGTAAACAATCCTATCATCCTCCTGATCTTTGGGTTGGGGTTGTTGGTCATTACAGGCACCCTTTATAAAAAACTAGATTAGCCTTTATAAAACAAGTTAAATTTAATACTTGACGTGTTAAGTATTAACGTGTAAAGTTTTTTGTGATAGCATAAGAATGTTATGGAACCTCATGCAAATCTAGCCTATCTCATCCATCATGTTGCCACTTTGCTAGAGCGGCAGGCTGAGAAATTGTTACAGGAACGGTTTGCGATCGGTTTTTCACAATTTAAAATTTTGATGGCGCTCAAATGGAAGACGAATGTCCAGCAGCGGCAGATTGCTGACAGCCTAGGGCAGACAGAGGCCAGTGTCAGTCGGCAAATAAAAATGCTCCAGGAACAAGGTTTGCTAGCAAATCGCATAAGCCCCGAAAACCGTCGCCAACGGATTATATCCTTAACGGCAAAAGGCGATAAGCTGGCCCAAGCTGCCATGACATCACTGACTAATTACCAACAAACGTTATTTGCCGGTATGGGTGATGTCCAGCGTAGTGATATAACCACCGGGCTGCAAATTATTCACCGTCAACTTTGTCAGACCGGTGCGTGTGGCTCTTAAAACTTAAAGAAGTAACTAGGAAGGAAAGTAATGAATCGGATCAAAGCTAGACTAGAAGGCAAAGTTCTGCCGATTGTCTTGTTTACAATATTTATGGATTTGGTAGGTGTGGGGCTGCTTATACCGGTTATACCGCAGCTACTGGCCAACCCTCATTCCGGATTCTATTTATTGCCTGCTGGCTGGACACTTAAACAAGGTTTTATCCTGCTAGGCTTCCTGACGGCTATTTATCCTTTTATGCAATTTTTGGCTACCCCCATTCTGGGGCAGTTATCCGACAAGTTTGGCCGCAAAAAAATACTGGCGATCTGTTTAACGGGTACGGGAATTGGCTATGTCTTGTTCGCCATTGGTATCTTGGCGCGTAATATTCCGCTGCTTTTCTTTGCGCGGGCTTTGGACGGAATTACTGGCGGTAACTTAGCTGTCGCACAGGCGGCCGTGGCTGACGTAACTCCTCCCGAAAAGCGTACCCGCAACTTTGGGCTTATAGGCGCAATGTTCGGCTTGGGTTTTGTGCTTGGGCCATATATTGGCGGCAAGCTGGCTACGGCTGGCGTAACCCTTATACACATTGGGCCCATCAAGGCTTTGACCAGCCCGTCATGGTTTAATGCTGCCACCCCATTTTGGTTTGCTGCCCTCCTGAGTGCGGTTAACCTGGTGCTTGTACTGGTTAATTTCCCTGAAACGCTTACCAAGGTCCAAAAGGGCTTGCGCATCCAGTGGAACAAATCGGTCAGCAATATTGTAAAAGCCGCCACCGCACCGGGACTACGCACCGTATTCCCGACCGTTTTCCTCTTTTGGGCAGGCTTTACTTTCTTTACTACCTTTTTTGGCGTATTCGTAACAGACAAGCTGCACTTTAGCGCTAATAACCTCGGCGACTATTTTGCCTATATTGGTATATGGATGGCGTTTACCCAAGGGGCACTGGCAGGGCCTATTGCCAAGCGTTTTGCTAATTGGCGAATCGTACGAATAGCTGTATTAGGTACATCTATCGCTGTGTTGCTTAACTTGGTACCAAATAACACTACGCAACTGCTTCTTTTAAGCCCGCCCATAATGATTTTTGTCGGGTTGTTTATTGCTAATGCGACAGCCTTAGTTAGCCGTAGCGCCAGCGCCGAGGTGCAGGGTGAGGTACTGGGCATAATGGCCAGCGTCCAAGCTTTGGCGCAGGCAATCCCGGCTGCGCTCACCGGTTATTTGGGTGGCATCAACCGTAATGTGCCGGTTATTGCCGCAAGTATTACAATAGGCCTGGGTGGCCTGCTGTTTATGTTCTTATACAAGCCCACCAGCCGGGCTAAAGGCCCCGACCCCGAAGGATTGCCTGCTGGCGTGCCCGCTTAAGTCGGATATCTCTAAATAGAGTTGACATTTTTACACTAAAGTGGTACTATAATCACATATGAGTGATATTAGTTCCCCAGAGATGGGCTTGCCTGTTGTTGGGCCTGCTGTACCCGGCCTAGAAGCTACGGCTATGCAGTATCTAGACTATGGAACAAGTGCTGGACGTCTTCAGAGGTGCCTTGACCGTGTACTAGACTTTGCGGCCGACCAAAGAGCTGGTGTCGGTGTCGTATTGGCGGTGTTGGCATTGGGCCTGGCCGGTTGTGGCTCGCCAGCTGACAGCAAAGTTTCTGCGCCTCCTATCCCCGCAGTAGCTGAGGCTCCGTCAGGGACGTCTACCACACTTAAATCTGAGCTTAACTTGCCTGTAAGGCCAGAGTTCCGGCCTGGCGAACAAAATGAACTAGCCACTGCAATGGGCTTGGAAGACATTTCCAAGGCACAGCTAAAGGTAATAGACCGCTACGATAGTTTTGGTTCGGAGGTAGTAATCCTGGGCCTTAACGGCTTTAAGCCGTCAGAAACTGTTCAGACGGAGTTCAAGGCTGCTGTAGGCGTGGGCGAGGCTCTTGCTAGGCGCCAAGCTAACACTTTGTCTGCGAGCTTGCAATTGGGGACTGGCACCGCGCAAGACGTTAAATACCAGCTGCAGTCCAGCAGCGCCGGGGTGTCTCAACCCAGCCGCCGCTACGCCATCTTTACGGAGACTCAACAGGCGGTTGGTACGCTTATCCCCGAAAACACCCCCCAGGGCGGTTATACCAAACAGACCAGCAAAGGCATTAATTTAAGCATTGTACCTGATTCTGCCACTGTGTACCGTGACGCTTTTATTGAAGGCTTTAGGACCGCTACATCGGTGACTTTAGACACCACTTTTAAGCAAAGCCTTGAGGCAGGCACAACCGACCTAACCAATCTGCGCGTTGCCAATGTGCCTAACCCCACACCAACCCAAAGGCAACTGGTGCTGCTGTCTATTCTTGCCCAAAGGGAGGCACAGACTTGGGCCGATGCCCGCCAAAGCGCCCGCAAGGGTACCACGTTTGACGAGTATTCTAAAGTTACCCCCAGGGAAATCGTCGCGTACGCTAAAACAGGGGCTACAGCATATATCCTCGCCAAGCCCGATTACATTGCCCTTGGTTACCCAGCCTAGCTCGCACAACATTGACATAAGTGGTATAATGTATTTTGATGGGGCTGAATTTTAAGCTCGACGTTGGACATTATCAGTTAGATCAGCAGGCCGCTTACTCAGCGTCATAGGGTAAAATCGAATAAATGCATTCAAGTCATTTACTCAACGCCTAGCGAGTGCTTTTGCACCTCGTGAAGCTTTCAGCTTCGCCTAAGAACGAAGCTCATCCCTGTTACGACGCCGGATAGTTACAGATGATGTTATATTTTCTGGACGCCCGTATCTTACCGTTCCTTAAGATGCGTTAAGATTGTGGAACAACGGCCGGTTACTTTTTGGTCATTTTTATGTGGCCGGACGTATATTAAATGACCTATGCCTGTAGGACAGACTAACATGATAATCTAGCGGACCCGGGGGTAGTACCCGGCAGCTCCACCATAAGTGCACCAGTAAGATTGGTGCATTTTTGTTTCATACCAGAAAACAAGCATTAGAAAATTGTAAAAAGACCGAAGCCGTCTCTCGGCGTATGATTGCCTATAAGAACATTTAATGGTATTGTAACATTAATTAAGGAGTTATATGTATGGCTGTGGGAGTTATCGGTCAAGAATTTACTAAACAAGGGGGCATTTGGCGTCCTGTAGAAAACCTGACGGTTCCTTTTAGCCCACCCGATCCTTCTGACTTTGACCACCAGTTAACCGAGCAAGAAATGTTTGGTATGGCTGTAGCCGTTAATGAAATAGTACAAGTTGCCTATAATCGGTCTATTTTGCATAGTCCTACAGAGGCGGACTTACAAGACGAAAGAGCCCTAGGATACACCGCAGCCCAACATATTTTGACGCCAGCTGATGAAAGACTACGCCAAACAAGACAAAAAATACCTGCCATGGCCTCTGTTGGTGGCCTTGAACTAACTGGACTGCACGGTTGCCAAGAAACCGAGGGCTTTGCCGGTGTACGTATAGACTTTGCAGATGATTCAGGCGATACTCGTACGGTTAGGGCAACCCCAGAATGGGCTATGGTTGATGATCGGCCACTTGACCGTGAGACATACCAGCGATTAATGGTTCAGATGGTATATGCTACCGTCCAACCAGACAGAAAAGATGATGTATTGCAGCTGGTTCGTAATTTGGTTTACCTTACATCTTACAATAGGCTGTCGCGCAGCTTTTTTGGCATAGTTATAGATGAAGAATCGTCTTCGGACGTTATTGCACGTATGAGTTATGATCCGCAAGACGTAGCCGCCCGTCCCAATACCGTGGGCAGTATAGAGGTGGCTGAACGGAGGGAGTTAAGCGACCCCGATAGCTTCTATGCAAATTATGGCCGGCATAATGACAAAGAAGCAAGTGATGAAAGTACTGAAGATGTCGTTGTAATCACCAGGCA
>DATLEQ010000067.1:0-9294 GCA_035525115.1 Candidatus Limnocylindrales bacterium | reverse complement strand
CCAGCTGGTCCCGCAAATCGGGCCGCATCAGCGCTAATGCCAATAAGTGATCCTGAGTTTTTGCCCATTCCAGTTGCATCCGGCTGTTTTGGACTTGGTCGGCCATATTTCTCTTGCGTAAAGGCTTGGTGTTGTCGTCGGCCTTAAATTTTGTATTCAGGGCCTCCACACTTACCCCCGTTAAGTCAGCGATTTCATGTAAGTAATGGTCTTGTTCAACGGGATCCTTTAAGGCCCGGATGGTTGGTAACATTTTATCACTAAACTGCCGCTTGCCCTGTCCGCTCGTAATGTCATACTGGTGCTTATAGCGGTCAATAAGCCAATCTACCGCATAGTACGGCTTCTCTATGGCTTTTTCCCAGGCCCCTGGCTTATTTTTGATCAGCTCATCCGGATCTTTGCCTTCGGGCAGTGTCACAATATGGAGCGAAACACCGACCTTACTGGCAATTGGTATGGCGCGCTCGGTTGCAGCCACACCTGCCTTGTCGGCGTCAAAGCTGAGCCGTATATCACCGGCAAAACGACTAATCGCTTTTAAGTGGGCTTCGGTGAGAGCGGTGCCGGCCGTGGCCACTACATTGCTCACTTTGGCCTGGTGGCTGGCAATAACATCTAAGTTACCCTCTACCAACACGGCAAAGCCCGTCCGCCTGATCTGGTCTTTGGCCAAATGCAACCCATACACATGGCGGGACTTGTCATACAACAGCGTGGCGGGCGTATTGATGTATTTGGGCGCACTCGGCGTGTCTTCCAATTGCCGGGCCGTAAAACCAATTACACTGCCCATGGAATCTTGCAGCGGTATCATTAGCCGTCCACGGAACATATCGCCTACCCCGTTGTAGCGCCTGGTTATCAGGCCGGCCTTTTTGAGCTCGTCGTCCGTAAATTCCTGTTTCTTCATAAAATCATATAATGCAGTGCCGTTATTGGGCGCATAACCAAGCAGGAATGTCAGGGCAGTCTCTTTAGTAAATTTGCGCTGATGCAGTACATAGTCCAGGGCTATTTTGTGACGACTAAACTGTACCTGGTAGAATTTTGCAGCCAGCGCCAGGGCCTTGCGTAACCGCTCCTTTAGCTCGGCATTGCCCCCACTACGGCCCTTAAACTGGTCCAGGTCAATACCGGCCCTGCGTGCTAGCAGCTCCAGGGCTGCCTTGAAGTCAAGGCCTTCCATTTCCATGACAAAGCTAAACATGTCCCCGCCCTTGCCGCTACTGAAATCATGCCAGATCTGCTTTTCTGGGCTGACAATAAAACTGGGCGTTTTTTCGTTGCCAAACGGGCTCAAGCCCTTATAATTCCGGCCGGCACGCTTAAGCGCCACGTATTCGCCAACTACGTCCTCAATATTCAGCCTGCCCCTAATTTCTTCAACCGCGTCCATCTGTTAACATTGTACTCGCGGCCTGGTCAGATTGATACTGCATGTGCTTAAATATGGCAATGGATCCGAACCTTGCGCCACCGGCGCCGCCACCATTGCCGGTTACTCCGTCTCATAACCCGTACGACTTTATTACCCAACCATCCGCACCCGTGCGCAGAAGTTGGCTGCCGGGTGGCAACTCTAAAAAGAAGCGTATCTTAATTATTGCCATTGGTGCCTTTATCCTGTTGCTGATGGTTGTCGGAGTGGTGGGGCTGCTCGGCAGCGGCGATGACGGGCTTAAGGCTGATTACGTCAGCCTGGCCCAGCAACAAGCCGAATTAATTCGTGTGAGCGATATAGGCATCTCTAAAGCTAGAGGCACTGAAGCCAAAAATTTAGCCGTGACCACTAAATACAGCATCCTGTCCGAACAAACAGCCATATTGAGCCAAGCAAAAAAGGCCCGTGCCCAAACCGATCCCAAAATTATCGCGGCTGGCAAAGATAACAAAACTGATACTCAATTAACGACGGCATCCCAGACCAACCAGTTTGACGAGGTCTTTATTAAAATCATGAAAGCAAACCTAAAAAAATATCAGCAAACACTAAAAAAGGTACATGACGAAACAACCGACAAAAAGACACGAGATGTTTTATCGCAAGACTATGCCAACGCCGCGCTCCTGATCGGCGAGCCCAAGCAATAAAACTTACACCCCCTTAATGCTGCCCAGGCGCTGACTGGTCGCCTTCGCCGCTTACCAAGTTGTAAGAATGCACGATCAGGCCTTGCACTTCTTCCCATGGTAACTGCCCTGTCAAAATTACCGTGTTCCAATGCTTTTTGTTTAGGTGATAACCTTCGAGTACGGTTTCATATTTTTCACGCAGTATTACCGCCAACTGGGGATCACACTTTAGGCTAATCCGCAGCGGTTCTTTATCTTCTTGAATGATCGCGAACATCTTGCCTTTGACTTTATATACCGCCACCCCTTCACCAAATGGGTAATCCAGCCTGGCATTAGGCATACTCAGCAAATAATCTTCGACCGTCTTGTGATCCATGCGCCCCTAAAAGTTAAGATGATTCAAATATACTACATCCGGCAATTGCTGCAGCTCGGAGAGTGTTTGTATGGAGAGAGCCGTTTGCCCCATTTTGATAAGGATCACCTATCATGTCCGGCTTTCGCCCAGGAATATGATAACCAGCACGCAACCTATCGGTCCTATCAAGCATGCCGTTTAATACAAGTGCGGCGTTGGTAGGAGGCAAATCATCAAAAACACCCGCCTCCATATCCATAAAGTGCCCCTGCTCTTCTGCCAGCTCATGAGCCGCTCCCTGAAATCCCCGAAAAACTTCCCCGCCAACTCCATATGCCATCACTTTTCCTTTTTCTCTTATTTAAGTAAGCCTATACCTTATATTTATACCTATTGCGCATGTTTTTCAAGCCCACACACTTCTGTTTTACTGTTATTTCACCCCTTCCCACTCGGCGTAAAATTCGTCCAGGTACTTCTGCATATAATCATGCCTTGTGGTGGCCATGGTTTTGGCAGTTGTGGTATTCATTCTGTCTTTTAACAGCAGCAGCTTTTCATAAAAATGGTTAATTGTATGATTACCGGTAGTTTGTTTAAAATGCTCGATTGCTTTGCCATTTTGAGGGGTCACATTTGGATTATACATTTCTATCCCCGCTGCGCCGCCGTAAGCAAATGTGCGTGCGATACCAATGGCACCCAAAGCATCCAACCGGTCAGCATCCTGGACAACTTTGCCCTCAATAGTTTTCATTTTATGTGTATTGCTGCCCCCTTTGAATGAAATATATTCAACAATGTATGCGACCTGATCAATCACATCATTACTAGTATCTAAAGTAAGTAACCACTCCCGGGTAACCCGAGGCCCAACCGTTGTGTCGCCCCCATGGAACTTCCAATCCGCAATATCATGAAGCAGTGCAGCCAGTTCAATTATAAATAAATCTCCACCTTCTTTGGCGGCAATTGTTTTGGCAGTATTCACAACCCTGACAATATGCCACCAATCGTGTCCGCTGCCCTCGCCTTCCATCCGTTCTTTAACAAACTGTCGTGTCTTGTCCAGGACCTCTTTATTTGTTGCCATGTTGGTTAAACCAATCTAAATAATATTGCAGTTCGGCTATGCTGGCCTGAATATCGTCATATGCCCGGTGGACTTCTTTTTTATCGTAACTTAGGCCGAATTTAGTCTGCATAAGTACTTTCCATGAGGTGACGTCCAGCATCCGGTAATGCAGCTTAAGGTCTAGCGCCGGCATCCACCGCTTGATGAATAACCTGTCATTATGGATTGAGTTCCCTGCCAAAATTGCTGGTTCAGAGCCAAAGTTTTTTTCTACCAGCGCAATCATTTCTTGCTCAACCGTCCGAAGTGGCTTGCCATCAGCCAGCTTCTGAACAAAACTATCACGGTTTTCCGGATAGTCCCGCCACCAAATATTGGCCTGCATCCGCTCAAGTACAACTTCACGGTTCTGCTGTACGCACGCTTCATAACTTGCTAATGTCGCAAAGTCAAAGTCAGTAATTTCCGCCGCAATTTCCAGAATAAGGTCTTGCTGCTGATCCAGCCCCGTCATTTCCAGATCAACCCAAAGCAGCTTGGTTGGAATCACATCTTTATCACTCATTACCGGCTATTATAACCGCTTATTTCAATAATGTGTTATCTGTCTTCTCCGCGCCTTAGACAATTTCCACCCTAGTGGTATCAAGGTGCAGCCAATCAACCTTCGGATAGAACTGCCTCTCCAGTATTTCAGCTTCATTGTCCCAAGGCCGGCGAGCAATAGATTTTACTTCACCGCGGTCACTCACGATACGGCCCATCATTGCCACGTCCATGGCCTGAGCTTTACGGTCAACTGTTTCTCGTAGCCAATAAATATGCGTTTCAGGCCTGACCAAATATCGATGCCTTGTAATCCATTCAGTGGTAGTCACATTTGGTTTATTGCCATCAACACGGCTAACTAGCCAACTCATTTCTTCTGGATCATAGATACTTGCTGCTGGCCGCCACGATGCACTCACCTCAAATTGTGCTCTTGGGTCTGGCAAATCAAACCTAACATTAGCATCAACAGCACCCACCATCCATTGCTCGCGCCCATTGTATCTACTAACTAAGGCTGGCGTATAGTAAACTGAAAATTTGCTGGCGGGAGCAAAGGAGCGCATGTCAGGATAGCGCGCTACTTCTGCGCTCAAGTCGCGTGTTTGACTGCGGCCATTATAACGCCGCATGGTTTCAAGCAATTGCCTGTCGGCAACCTCCGTAATACCTCCCATAATTTCTTGCACATATGATCCATAGGGCCAGAAATTGTACGGCTGAGTGGGGGGCTCAACATTAAGCGGTCTTTTGTTTGCTGGTACAAATGGGCTATCGCCTAAGTCTATAACGGCTTCCCGTAACCACGCGGGGTCTTTCAGGGACTCTGCAAGTACTCGTGCTTTTACATAACCCCCTAAGGCAAGGTCGGCACAAATATAGGTTGGATCTCTGCTAAGTACCTGCAGTTGGTCGTACCAGTCCAAGCTATCAAAAGGCACCGAGCTGGATAGCTTTTGGGTCTCTTGATCAATATGACGAAGCTGGCTAACGGCGAAGGTAGCGCCTTGCAAAAGTGATTGAGCTTCAGAATCAAGCCTTTCAAAGCCAACCATTCCAGGCAACACTAATTGATCCACATATTTTTCTGGCGTAAGGACACTCATGTATTATTCCTCAACAGATGTGTCATAGCCAATTTTCTGAAGCTCTTCAACCGAATAACAATAAGCTAACGGGTCTTCATGCTCGCCTATTACCCGCCCCGTTACAGCTATATGAGCTCTACCAGGCTCAATATTGCCAAGCATTCCGTGTGCATATCCAAGGTTAAAAGCCGCATCACTACGTACGCCAGACATAGCCAACAAGAAACGCGAACCAGTAATTACTACTCGCCTGTTTTTGTCATGGTCATCAACGGATTGTCTTAAAGCTTCATTAAGCCTGTCCCTTAATAGGCCGACTTTTAGCAAGCCTGACGTAACCACCACAAACCCGGTGGTGTCTTGCCGTATCAAATCAACAATCAAATCCCTGTCTTCTTTGGTCAAATAACGACTATCTTTCAAGATAGGAGGTGTGGCATGAAAGCTGACAGTGCTCCTGACGTTGTCCCTGATGTAGTCTGGGATTAGAGACTTTCTAGCCGGCTCCACACCGTCAAGACCGTTAGATACAAAATCGATCGTGCCGCCCGCCGGAACCAAACTGTAGTTCCGATATCCAAGCATATTAATACCCGCATCTACCCGAAAGGTTGCGTTGTGTAACGATTTGCGCATTTTATCAATCGGCGCTGCGATACCACTAGCCACCCCGAAGACCGGGACTTTAGTTGGATCCACGTGTTGCAGTACGGCCGTTGCCATACCTAGGTTAAAGCCACCATCAGATTGCTCAAAGCCTGTAAGCGGGATGATTGATGAGACCATGG
Organism: Candidatus Limnocylindrales bacterium; assembly: GCA_035525115.1. Lineage (GTDB taxonomy): Bacteria > Patescibacteriota > Saccharimonadia > Saccharimonadales > JAICHO01 > JAICHO01. Next base: position 3,357 of record DATLEQ010000067.1, on the reverse strand, counting down.
CGATAGCCCTTCTTTGGGTGTTAGTGACTAGGTTTGGATGTGAGGCTATCTCTTTACCTATGCCATCCATGGCGTACGTCCCGGATGTGACTATTGTCCTTTTTGCGCCGGATTCTGCCACATGGTTAACTATCCGATCCAAGTCTTGATCATCAATTTCACGGCTATCCTTTTGCATGAGTACTTGAGAATTTATAAGCGGAAAACCTAGCTCCGCAGCCAAAAACCCAAATAGATTGGCGCTGGCACTATAAGAGACGGTTGTCACACCATCTCGTTCGGGGCTCCATATCATATCTACCGTGCCGCCAGTAGCCTGATGTTCAATATCACTTCTTTCACCTAAAATCACAGTCTCATCTCCCTTGTTAGAAACAGGATAATTTTGCGATAAAAGTTGACAAATGTATAAAAAATAATGTAAAATGTCAATAATTCGTCAAAATGACGAAAATAAGTCAATTTATGCGTAGTGTTGCCCAAGCAGTCCAAGATCAAGTTCAAAGCTCACCGTTGCTCATAAGCGGCTTAAGTCGTGATGTCTTAAATTTATCAGCGGTAGCCCGTGACTTAAGGCCAGGCCTTGAAAAACAACTTTATAAAAACATAACCAGCAATGCCATCCAGTTAGCACTGCAGCGTTTTAGCGAAGAATTAGCCCACAAAACTAAACATACCAAGGTCACTATCGAGCGAAGTGAGGTGATTTCGGATGTAGTTGTCTTTTTTTCGCCCAAGCGGGCTTCGGTTTTAAAAGCTGTAGCGCAAGCCTCGCAGCGTATTCATGACCTTGCAGCGACATATCTAGATATAATCACTGAAGAGAAACGAATCGTAATAGCCGTGTCGCGACATTTAGAGCCAGCCCTTCGTGATGCGTTGCCAGCCGGCGATACTTTGCATGTTCGGGTGGATTATCATAAAGTGGCGGTAAAACTAACCCTGGGAGACACACCGCTTACTGACGCGCTGGCCGTTATTACTCACCTGCTCCAATGGCATGGCGTCACTATTGATGGCCTAAGCACCCAAAGCCAGGCTTTGACTATTATTACCGACCAGAAAAATGTGGCCAGACTCCTGAATGCATTAGGCTTACTGATTGAACAAGGACGCGATGCGACGGTTCTCTGATACACCCAGGATCATCTCGTCAGGCTTATAGACACGCCCGTTGAGCGAAGCGTAAATGCCGGGCGCAAGCTCAAAAACCTTGGCATAGACAAAGCCCAAGTTAAACAAGCCGTCGCTCATAGTAAAGCCTTCAATTGGTGTAACGGCCCCCGTCAGGATAATCACTTTTTGGTTTTGGTGGTCAACATGTTGCTGCAAGTATCTGGCGGTGTCAGGAATGGTATAGGTGCCGTGCGTAATAATAAATCTCTTTGCCTCTGACTCGTTGATGGCTTCTGCCATTTTTTTGCGGTCTTCGGTATTAATGTCGCGGCTGTCCTTTAAGCAAATGACGCTGTAGGTGGATTCTGTATAAAGCTGCAGGCTTTCAATAACTTGCGGAATAACCGAGGTTTGCAGTGGCTTTACGGCATCTTGAAGGCCATCATACCGTGAATCAATCGTGCCGCCGGTAATAATAAAGTGCACCAAATTGTCGCCTAGCTTACTCATGGCTCCATTCTAGCACGCAGTTTACAGCCTAAGGGCTGGTTTGGCCCAATGCTTGCAGCGTAGCTGCCCAGTTTAGGCGCTCTTCTACCGATTTTTGGGTGGGCGCGTCAGCTTTGTGGGTAATGACCTTATAGCCATTCTGCCCGGCTACTACGCCGTATTTTAATTGTAGTTTTATCTTGCTAAGACCCTCTTGTTGGGCTTTAGCCAGACAGTCATCATGGAATTTTTTACATTCAGGGGCCAGAGCGATCCATTTGGCCACGTTATCATCGTATGGCACAGTCATGGTCACGTCGATGCTGTCGCTGCGGTTGGTTTCTGAGTCCAGCTGGTCAAAAATAAAATTGCCGGTTGAATAGACAATAAGTTTACCCTTGTACACTTCTGTGTTCTGGACCCAGTGGGGATTGTTAGCAATCAGGAATTCTGGATTGCGGTCGACAATACTGTGAGCTATGGCAACCTGCGGTGGTAAGGCTTGCGCGTGATATTCCTGCCCCATTTCGGCAAATGCAAACACGGGCATAAATTTGGTATATTTATCCATGACTTCCAACTCGCCTGGCCGCACATCTGGACGATTAAAATAGTGCCAGCCGCAAAACGCTACAGGCAATGCACTTTTTTGCTCAGTATTATCCGGCATTTGGATCCTTACCGGCAAAGACAAGAGTTCGCATACATTTTGTGAATCTGACGGGTCAAAAGTGCCAAAATATTGGACGCCGGCTTTTTCTAGGTTCGCGCGGGTTTCCTCTAACCCTGCCTCGCCCCCTTGGTCGCCACTGTGGTTATTAGCTAGGTCAAAGATAGTAAAATACTTGACCGCCGCGGGTAAAAATTCGGGCCGGCAGTTGAAAACAAGGCGGCTAATTTGAGTTTGGTAAGGCACTACGTTATTGGTAATGGGACACTCAAAATCAGTTGACCAGGCATCATATTGGTCACGGTTAAATGTGTTCAGCATGCTAAATGGCTGACCAAAATCGCCATGAGCCTCCTGCTCTACTGCCCTGGCCCAGGTGACCGTACCATTCAGCAAATACCTGCCGATAACGGCAGTAGGGCCGTTCGTAGGCTGGTTGGCCGCAGTGGGTGCAGATGTAACATTTGCCTGGTTAACTGTCTTTGATGTATGGAAAAAACGATAACCGGCCACCCCTAAACTAACCACAATTAGAAACGCCAGCGTCATTATCAGACGATGAGACTTGTGAGCGTTATTAGTGGCGCTATAGCGCATCTGCTTATTCTAACGCCTAGGAGCTATAATAAGAATATGCGCAGAAAACTATTTTATGGCATCTTGGTTTTAATAAGCCTCATGCTGACGGGATGGTTAACGCTCTACAAGCCAACCAACAAAGCCGAGGCCCCTACGCCGCCAGCCAGTAACCAGCCGGGTACTTCAACAGCACCGGCAACTGGTTTTAATAAACAACGCTATTCCATAGATCAAGCCGGCAGCCTCTGGTGGATTGTCAACAAAGTGCGGCCCTTGAACCCTGCCACCTACGCTCCAGATGATCTGGTGGTGCCCAATGTACCCTTGCGGGTCAGTGCCGGTGATAGCGAAATGCGTTTGCGTAAAGAGGCGGCCGCTGCCTTAGAAAAAATGGTTCAGGCAGCTGAGCAAGATAAGATAAGCCTGATGCTGGCCAGTGGCTACCGGTCTTATCAGTTGCAGGTAGCCGTTTATAACGCCAACGTCCAAAAATATGGCCAAGC
>DATLEQ010000064.1:0-12924 GCA_035525115.1 Candidatus Limnocylindrales bacterium | reverse complement strand
GTAATCTTTGCTGACCGGCTGGTAATTCTTGCCGTCGCTAGTTCGCTCATTAATTTGCACAGTATGGCCAGTATCATTCAGTATCAGGCGTTGGCGCATGGTGTTTTGCCACCCACCACGAATGGGGTGGCTGTCCAAGCTAATACTGACGGCGCTGTTAGTACCAGGGTTATCAAACACAAAATGCGTCAATTGTTCTTCATCGAAGCCGTCTAATATTACTTTTTGTCCGAACGCATCGGTATGTATGCCTCCTGCGGATACTACAAAACTTAGGTCAGTAATTGTTTCCACGCGGTTAGTTTGCAAAGCCTGGCCCACTAATACCGCCATCTCTGCTGCAATTGGACCTAACTGACCTGAAGTAAACCGGGGCAAAGTTTCAGCGGCATGGACAGTCATGCTACTTTAGCTCCCCGGCGAGATCTTCTATCTTCACGCGTTTTTGTTCGGTGGTATCGCGGTTGCGGACAGTCACAGTGGTGTCGTCTAAGGTCTGGAAGTCAACTGTTACACAGTACGGGGTGCCGATCTCATCTTGGCGGCGGTAGCGCTTGCCAATGTTACCGTTGTCATCCCATTCGCAAGTCATTTGCTCGCTGAGTGTATTAAATATTCCACGGGCTTCTTTTACTAACTCCTGCTTGTTTTTAAGGAGCGGAAAGACCGCCGCTTTAACCGGCGCTAATTTAGGGTGCAATTTTAGTACTGTTCGTTGCTCACCGTTTATTTCTTCTACCGTGTATGCGTCACACATCACTGCCAGAAACGCACGGCCCATACCCATAGATGTTTCCAAAATCCACGGAATATACTTTTCCTGACTGACGGGATCTTGGTACGTAAGATCCGTACCCGAGAACTTCATGTGCTGTGTAAGGTCGTAATCGGTCCGGTCATGAATACCCTCTATTTCATCAAAGCCAAGTGACGGAAAGTTATATTCAACATCCCAGGCATCAGACGCGTAAAACACCAGGTTCTCGTGCTGCTTCCATCGTAAGTTTTCTTCCTTGATACCAATGCTAAGGTACCATTGCCAACGCTCTTTTTTGATCCGCTCATAAGCGTCTTTGTTTTCATTGGGCCTAACAAAGAATTGCGTGTCAGCCTGTTCTAGCTCGCGGGTACGGAATAAGAAGTTACGCGGGCTAATTTCATTGCGGAATGCCTTGCCGATCTGCGCAATACCAAACGGTACCTTCATGCGGGTTGAGTCCGTCACGTTTTTAAAATTCAGATAAATCCCTTGGCAGGCTTCACCGGGCAGATAAACGGGTCGCTTGCCTTCCCCCGTAAAGTCACCCAGATTTGATGTAACAAGCAAATTAAACGCCTTAACTTCAGTAAAGTTCTTTTTGCCACAACTGGGACATTTAATTTTGTCGCGGTTTTCGTCAAACAACTTATTTATTTCAGACTCACTCATTTTTTCGTCGGCCGTTACGCCAATACTACTGAGCTCTTTATCCACACGAATACGAGTGTGGCACTCTTTGCATTCAGCCAGCGGATCAGCAAATCCACCCACGTGACCGGATGCTTCCCATACACTCGGGTGTTTGAATATAGCCGAATCCAAGCCGACATAATTTTCTCGCTTATGGACATTTTCGTTCCACCAGGCTGCTTTTATATTATTAAGCAGTTCGACGCCGTAAGGCCCAAAGTCGTATAAACCGGCTTCGCCGCCATAAATATCAGAGCCTTGGAACACAAAACCGCGTCGTTTGCACAGGCTGACAATATCTTCCATCTTTACATCACTCATCTTTTTTCTACCTCTTCTAGCCTAGCTGGTTCACGCAAAATGCGAATGTATTTAAACTTATAATCTTCTTTTCTGGCGGTCATAATTTGTTCTGCTACCCAAAGCGGATCTAACATTTTGTCTAAGTCGTGGCGTGGTATGCCCTCCCAGAATTCGGTACGCATACCGGCGGGCCCGGCAACCATAACCTTAGCAACCCGACCATCTTCTGCCATGCTGTTGGAAAACTGCCCCGCCCCGGCTTTTACAAAATTATATATTGGCTCTAATTTTCTAGGTGTCCATTGTGAAGTAGATGTTATGGTAATTAGTTCCGGCAATGCACCTTGTTTAGCAAGCAGTGACTTGGTGACGTATATTAGGCCTCTTCCGCCCACACTTATCATTTCTTCGATCTGCTCATAACTTAAGTCAGTAATGGTACCTTCTTGGAAATAGCCTGCAGCATAAATCATGGTATCAATTTGCGGCAAAGCGGCGACCAAGGTGTCTACTGTGTGTGCAATATCGGAAATGCTAAGATCGAGCTTTACAAACGTTGCAAAATCGGTCTTGGGGTCACGTCGGCCCGTCACAATCACTTCGCGCCCCGACAAACTAAGGCAACGTGCTAACTCCAATCCCAAACCAGACGTGCCGCCAACAATCAAATCACTCATCTTACAGATGATTATATCAGCAAGGTGAGGTTTTGTTATGCATAGCTATCTAGGCAATCCAATATAATCTGCGTGTTTTTAGCAAAACCTATACGTCTGTACAATGCAGCTATGCGGCTACTCTGTCGCCCATAAACTCCTCTACGGCTTCCGACAGGTCGTCGGCATTGACATCCATCGCACGCCCGCCCTTAATGCTTAGGCCGGCCATTTTAAGTTCGCCGGCTAGCCACAAACGAAAGCGTAGGTCACTTTTATCTGCAACGTTTGTATAGGCAAAGGGATCAAATCGGTCGTATGGCGTAGGCTCAATAGTGGCTACCCCAGCTTGGGGATCCACCACGCTAGCCACGTACAACAAACCCCGGGCGTGGCGGTTAGGGTCATTAATTGGCTTAACTGTTCCCATTTGCAAACACTCTACCGCTAGTGCGCCGATGGCGACGATCTGACGGACAAAAAAGCCATGCCACAATTCTGGCACATTTGTTCCGGGCTTGATCTCATCCACATGAGTGGCTTGCGCGGCATCATTTTCGGATGCTTCCATCGCGCTGTTGAGTAATTCCGGTAAGACTGGCATGGTAGCTTCTTTGCCCCCTGCCAAACCAAGTATTTTGCCGAAACGGACATACTCATCACCTGGCCTGTCCCAAATACCGAAAACATGTGGTGCCATGGCAGTCTTAAGACCGTCACCCAGCGTCTCGGGCGTATCATGCCAGATAGTGTGTCGTGCGGTCGCCAGTAAATCCGGCGTCACATTTACATTAGCAATATTCATATATTAACTCCTTGTTGAAGATAACTATACCATATATTGCACTACCCAAGTGATTCTTGTTTACTAGGCGCCGCGCTGTTCAAGCAGCGAACATCCCGTGGGGACGACCATTAGTTCATCCAGGGCATGAATTAAATCTGTGGGATCCAATTCTGCTGTTTGCCCAGACCGGATATCAAGGGCAGCATTCCTTAAGTTTCGTGCCAGTTCAGTTCGATACGCATTATCTCCTTCGTCTGCAAACCCGCTGTATACCAGGGCGTCAAAACTATCGTATCGGCTCGGGCCCATGACCGCGGCATGCCTATTCGGATGTACTACGCTGGCAATGTAAAGCAAACACCTTGCGCCGCGGTTCGGATCTTGAATAGGCTTCACGTTCGCATTTCTTAGGCAATTTATGGCAACACCACCCATAGCGGCTATTTCTCCCTTGAAAAACCTGTTCCATAAATCCACCACATCCATGCGTGCTGTAATGCGATCCAGGTGCGTATCTCTTGTATAATCGCCTTCAACGACACGGACCGCACTGTCGTAAAGCTCAGGCAAGACGGGCATCAGCGAGTATGCCCCGCCTGTTATGCCTAATATTTTTCCAAAGCGAACAAACTCTTGCCCTGGTATTCCCCAGTGGCCAAATAAATCCGGAGCTGTCATAGTTTTTGGGCGGCTGCTATATGTATAGCCCTCGTCGTGCCAAAGTGTATGAGTAGCAGTTTCAAGCAACTGCGGCGTAACGTGCATATTAGAATTTCCTATCATAATTCTATCATAATTGCTATGTTCTAATATGGTTGGGCAGCATGGTTCGGACCAACTGCAGACAAGGCTCAATCAGTCCGGCCGTCCCCTGCACTTTTTGCAACAGGTGCGGTGCGTTGCCGCTAAAAGATAGCCTTAAAAACTTAATATGGTCAGCTATAAAAGGGCCGTCCGATCGAGCCGCAAAAGCCATATCATCATGGACAAAAACATAGTTACTATTGGCCACGAGTCGGCCGTCCGAGCTATCGGTGTGCAGATTCGGGGTATGCCCCGCCAGCCGCAGTAATTGGGCATAAAACCACAGCCGTATAAGCTCTAGTGAGATAAGTGGGTCATCCAGGGCTTCAAAAAGTTGTTGTAGCAGCTCAAAATATTCTGGCCCGGGTTCGTCCTCGGTTACTTTGTTGAGTAACTTTATAAATTCATAACCGGACATGGTACGGTTAATGTCTTGAACAATGCGGCCGTAGTGCTTATTAAGCCGGGCCGATGTAAGTGTCGCCAGTTCGCCGCGGCCACGCACGAAACTAATCTCGCTAACGCTAAACAGCTCCACGCCAGCTGCCAGTTTGGATTTGCTTTTGCGTACGCCGCGCGCCAAGGCCCGGAGTTTGCCATTATCAGGTGTTAATAAAGTCATGATCCGGTCCGCTTCTTGATAATTAGTACGCGTCAGCACTATGCCGGTAGTTATATTTTGGTTCATATGGCTACAAATTGCCCAACCGCTTGGGCTAGTTTTTTTGCGCTTGTCCTGGGCTTATACAAGACAGCCGCCACGCCTAGCTGGTTAAGCGCGTTATTAAAACGCTCACCCAGTACACGGGAATTCAGCGTGTGGACAATCACCGGTATATGCTGCCATTCCGGATAAGACCTTATTTCGTACAAAAACTCAATTCCATTATGCAGCCCGAGTTGTAGCTCCAAAATTATAATATCCGGCATTTTGTTGTCTAGGGCGTCCAGCGCATGCTGCGCACTGCGGGTCAAGACAACTTCGTGGTTATGCGCCGCTAGGCTATTTTTGGCCGTTTCCCCCAAAATATGGTCAGGTTCTACTAATAATACTTTCACACCACTAATTGTAACTGACGGCTGGGCAAGAGCAATGAACCGATACCGGTCAATGATTGGTGACGGTAGGCGCGTAGCGGCGCCGATAGCTGGTGGCTCAGCCGGTCGGCAATAGCCAGCCCTGCACCCCCAGCTTGTCCGAGCGAAGGTATTGGCTGGACTGCCCTGCCATGAAGCTGCCGCGTTAACTGTAGGGCTTTTTGTGACAAGAAAACTTGGTTGCTAAACACACCAACGACTGTGCCTTTGGCAGACCGATGGGTTCCGAGCACAAGATAGCGTTTGCCTATTACATCTGCCGAGCCAGCTTCTATAAGGCTGGCGCCCAACAACGTCAACATGGCCCGCAGGCTGATCCGGTGCGCCATAACTGGCAGGCTTTTGCCGCGCACGTCAATTTCTAAATCGTAATTATACTGATTAGCGAAAGGCTTCAATGAGTTGGCCACATCATACAGCACAGAACTGGTCGTAAACGGCTCTAGCAATAACTTGGTTTGTGCCTGCGACTGAGCTTGCATGTAGGCATCAACCAACCTTAGGGCGTGCTCGCTAATAACTGATATGCGCGTATTGGCGCCGCTTTCTGATATTTCGGACAGGCGGGCAATCTGCAACAATGGCGTTTTTAATTGTTCAGCTAGTGCCGTAAACAATGTGTCTGTTTGGTCGCCGTTTGTCAAAGCGTCTTTACCCTCGCTAATTGACCTCATTATACACCACCAGTTGGCGGCTTTTGCACTAAATAAGGCCAGCAAAACCGTTATGGAACAAACTTCAAATTTTCCAACACTATCTTGTCAAAATCGCCAACAAACTCCTGTGACTCGGTAGATATTTTGATGGTTTTATCACGTAATGGCAGTAAAACCATGCTGTCTTTTTGGCCATTGTTAATTTCGCCGTCTACCCGTGACCCTGCTACGCCCGGCACATTTTTAGGGGCATAGGCCTTAACCGTTGCTTTGCCGGCTTTGACCTTACCCTCAAACTGCCTCATCTCTTGCTCGTATGATTGGCTGGTCACCTGTATCCGCAACGCATAAGCCGTGCCGCTTTGCACGCCAGGCACATAATTTGGATGGAAATAACCGTCAACGGGTATGGAAGCCCGGTCCGTTTGGATTACATAGCCTGCCCATGTTTTGGGGTAGCTAATATCCAGGCTGCCGTAAGCCGCTGGGCCTTGGTAGGTTTTTAACGGGGTTTTTTCTCTTTCCAAAAACTCATTGTCTTTTTTGCTGTCTTCTTGCTGGATAGCCACCTCAACCGCTTTGGCAGTGATTTTGTCTGTTTCATTTTTATATTGCTGGCGGCCCATATAAGCCCACACACCAAAACTGCTAGCACCCAAAAACAAAAGTACGAACAAAATTAAACTTATGATGAGCCCCCACGGATGGTGCCTTTTAGCAGAATTCGCCGCCATCATGCCGGGCGGCGGGCCTGGTGGCTGCGCGTATTGTTGGTACTGCTGATACTGTTGATCAGGTTGCATACTGCTTATGATAACATAGCTATTTAGTAGCCATAGCCGGCTCGTACGTGTAAAGCATTAAACCATTCATTTCCTTGGTTGGTTTTTTGCCAGGTATTTCAAACGCAAAACTAACAACCTTTACTTTTTGGGTAATTTCTTGGGTAATTTTTTTATCCAACTTTTCCATATACGAGTTTAATAAAAATACGTAAATCCCATCTGTTACAGGCAGTTTATGCCGCCAGTAATTACCCCAATGAACAGTAATTAATCGCCGGTAACGCCAATGGATTAGCTTACTCCATAGTACCAAAAGCGGGTTAAGCTCGTACCCAATAGCGTACATGCCCCGCTCCGCCGCCGCCCGCAAAATCCGCCCGTCACCACTGCCAAGCTCCGTCAATGTTTGCCCTGGTTTCAAATTTAGTAAGTCAAGCGCTTCGCTTGTATGGACTTTTAGCGTAGGCAAAAATGGCGCACCAAACATAATCACAAAACTAAAAAGCAATATAATTGCCGCAACCGCCAAAAATAACCAATTCATAACTTTTTAAGGTGTTCTATCTCGTTTTTAGCGTTTTGCAAATAATCCTCAGCCTCTTTAATTAATTTCTGGCCTGTTTTATAAAGCCCCATGGCTTTATCAATATCTAGCTCCGCCGACTGCAACTCTTCTAGGACTCCATCAAGCTCTGCCTGCAGTTCCCGGTAAGACTTCTGTTTAACCATATGCTAATTATACGCCACAGGCGTCTTGACGGATCCGCAGGGCTTCATGCAATGTCGCTAAGATCCCGGCGTAGTGGTTACCATCGTGTGTTAAGGGCGCATGAGTGAGCGGATCTTCAAAGCCGGTTGCTTCTTCTCCGGCGTTTAGATGATTAAATGCAGCCCAGTGTTGCGATGTAGTCACTCTTGGCCTTTCAAGGTCTGCGAACGCCAACGTCAAATCAGCCACCTCGGGCACAAGCGAGCGCAAAGGATCTTCTTGCAGCTGGGTACCTTGCCGTCTTAAAGCAAGTGTTCGATACGTACCAGCCAAAACAAGCCGAGGTAACGTCGGCCTATCACCTATTACTACGCCCTCCAGGGGAAAGCTTCCTTCTACGCGGTAAAGCCTCCTTTTTATGTGGCTTACCTGCAACGTGCTAAAAGCCGTTGGCTCACGGCGGCCATTACAAGGGTCAACAATCAATGTTAGAAGTTTCTGGCCCGCTGCGGCTTGCTTAAGTCGTGCCCGGCGCTCATCTTCCTCAACTGCAACTTGCTGCGCGTCTAATAAATTAGCTAACGAATCATAATCACAAAATTTCGGCACGATATCTCCTTTTCAGCTAGGGATTATAGCCCATGCAAACTACTTGATGCTACTTATGGTTGCGTCGGCTGAACCGTCTTGCCACGTTATGGTAATATTGTCAGCCGCCTGCAAGGATTTTACTGATTTTATAAACTTGCCGTCCGAGCCACCACGCACAATGGCGTAGCCACGTTTCAGCGCTGCCTCGGGGTTTAGGGCCTCCAATAAATCCGTTTGCCGGACAAGCGTCTGTGCTGCCACCAAGTAAGCCTGGTCCATCATGTGGCGCATAGTTTGGGCATGTTCTTTTAAGTCCCTGGACGCGTGTTGCAATTGGCCTACTATTGATTCGCCCAAGCTACGATATTGATCTTTTAGGGCTAACGAGACGTGCCTTTTGTCTGGCACCAAAAGCTGGGCGGCGTTGCTGGGCGTACTTGCCCGCTGGTCGGACGCCAGTTCCGCCAGGCTGAGGTCTACTTCATGGCCAATCGCTACTAATGTAGGGATGCGGCTACCGGCGACTGCCCGCGTTACTTGCTCTGTATTAAACACGGCCAAGTCTTCGGCACTGCCGCCGCCGCGCGTAATAACAAGCACCTCCGGGGGGTCGGCCAGCTGGTTCATGGCCTCAATCGCGCCAACTATATCCCCAATGGCCGGTTCGCCTTGTACCTGCACGTCGTAGTGGCTAACCTTAACGCCCGCCCAGCGCTCGTTAAGGATTTTTACAAAGTCAGCGTAGGCGGCTGATTCCTTGGATGTAATAAGCCCAATGTGTTCGGGCGCATATGGCAACGCACGTTTTCGCTCGTTCTCAAACAATCCCTCCGATGCTAATTTGGCCAATAAAAGGTCGGCGGCACGGCGGAGGCTCCCCTCGCCTACAGGCGTGATTGATTGGAGGTTAAGGCTAAAATTATACAGTGGGTGCAAACGTGGCGACGCAGTGATACGCACCATCATGCCATCCTCTAATGGCCCAGGCAACATATATACCGTGCCAAAGCATTTTACAGATGACTGGTCGTCTTTGATATCAAAGTACACCCACTTGCCGCGGCTAACCCTAAAGTTGGTCAGCTCGCCGACAATGGTTACGACCGGATAGGCAAAATCCAGAGTCTGGTTAAGCACCGCCACAAATTCTGAAACACTAAAAACAAGCTCGTGCATAAGAATAACTCTATCACCAAAACAATTTCGGCGCCCGCTCCGCCTGCTTAACTACTTACCTTTTGCTGACCCAAAAAGGTAAGTCAAAAACTGACTTGCTAGTGAAAACATTATAACTCAAATAAAGTACACATATGCCACAGAACAACTGAAGGCCAGAATTATTAAAAACATGATGGCTATTAAGCTGGTTGCCACCGTATTTTGTGACTGTTTAGGATCCGTGAACTTTTTTAGTACTTTAAAGATGATGAACTCCACGCCAAAAGTTACTAAGGTAAACGGTAAAAATATTGTCCCCAGGAATAAGCCTGAGAATTCGGAGCCGGGGGCATTAGTTGGCAAAGCAAGCAGCACCATAAACCAAATCCCTGCCCCTATAGATATAAGGGCTGCAACAATAAACACATAATAAAAGAGCCGAGCTAAGAACTTAAAAATATTTTGCATTTAAATCAAGATTACCATACTTTGTAACCATATTTTTCTTTGATAGTTGTCATAGATATTTTGAATAGTAGCCTTGAGCCCACCCCATGGTCTTCTGCAGGATCTGGAAGCCCTGTCATTTCTTTACATACTTTCTTGTGTCAACAAGAAAGTATGGCGACAAAGTAGCTATTTGGAATCCAAATAATTTATTCAGGTAGTTCTGCTTTGGCATGCAGCGCGCGGTGATAGAGATAATAACCTGGGGGCAATTGTACCGCCATATTAACCACGCGGTACATAACGGTCACGGGCAAACTAATCGCCGGCGGCACACCACCGGCGGCTAAAACACCTGTCATTAGGGCTTCATAAATGCCTATACCGCCGGGCAGTACCGATACTAAGCCTGCAAAATTAGCTATAGCATAGGCAATGATAACCGCGCCCGGATTAACGGCGTGGCCAAAGGCCAAATAAACCACGTAAATGGCGGCTATTTCCGTGACATTTGCCAATAAGGCATACAGTAGCGGCTTTTTAAGTTCCTTGATTCTGCGCTTTAGCACTAAATAATTTTCGTGAAGTTCGGTAAACGTATGCCTGGCACGGCTAATGTTGATGGTTTCGGGATGTTTCGGCCGCACCAAATGGATCAAACCATTAAGCAGCCGGGTAATAAATGTAAAGAAATCATTGATACGCTGTTTGCTGCCAACCACATATGCCACCAACAGAGTACCCGCGAGCAACAGGCTGGCCAACGAGCCTGATACTAATATGGTCAGCTTGCTGGCATCACCAACGATGGCCAACATAAACAGCCCGGCCGACAAGAGTACTTGGAATGAAACGAATACCATTATGAAACGCATCATCTGCACCAGGGTGGCCTTGGCCGTGGAAACTCCCTCACCTTTCATGCGAAGGCTCAAATATGAAAATCCGCTCACGCCGCCGCTTGGAAATACGTTGTTCACAAAATTCAGTTCCAATGCCAAACCAAACATAGATTTGGTCTTAAAACGGTCGCCCAGTAACCTAAATAAACCCTTGTATAGCTTGGCCTGCCCGATATAATTTAAGACTTCCAACGGAATTATTAATAAAACTGCCCAGGTATTTACCTTGCCAAGATTATTTATTGTCTCGTATATCTGGTGGCGCAACGCAAAAGCAGTACCTACCAGGGCAACCAGGGTAACGATCGTTAAGATGGTCTTCCAGCGTTTTTTGCGTTGTTTATCAGTCATTTTAGCTCATTATACATGCTGGCAAGGTTATACTGTAAGCTATGGCACAATCTGTTATTATTCTTGGCCGCCAGCCAGCGCTTGGTATTGCCGAACTAGAAAGTTTGTATGGCGCCGATAAACTTGCCATTTTAGGCCAACAAGCCGTCCTCTTGGACATTGACCCAGCCGAGGTGACTTTTAACCGTTTGGGCGGCAGCGTCAAGCTGGCCAGGCTGCTGACGACTTTGGACGTTACCGATTGGGCAGCCGTGCAAGCGTGGCTACGACAAACCGTACCGGAGCATTTGCAATACCTCCCAGAGGGCAAACTGCAACTTGGTATTAGTGTATACGGGCTAGATGTTAGCGTCTCCCGCCTTAACGCAAGTGGCCTTGAACTCAAAAAGGTTATCCGCGCCGCCGGCAGGTCCGTACGGTTAATACCCAATAAAGCCCCTGCCCTTAATAGCGCCCAGGTAATTCATAACAATTTGACTGGCCCATTAGGCTGGGAGCTGCTGTTCGTCCGCGCCGGTAGCCGCACCTATGTAGCCCAAACCGTGCAAGAACAAGACATTGACGCCTACGCCGCCCGAGACCAAGCCAGGCCCAAGCGCGACGCCCGCGTTGGCATGCTGCCGCCCAAATTGGCCCAGATTATCATAAACTTAGCGCTTGGGAATACTGCTCCTGTCAGTCTCCTGGACCCCTTCTGCGGTACTGGCGTCCTTTTGCAAGAAGCCCTGCTTATGGGGTATGACGTATGCGGTAGTGATATCGACCCTCGAATGGCTGAGTTTTCCCAAAAGAACCTTAATTGGCTGTTTAAAGCTTACCTATCCAAGCAACCGCCAAGCCCTAATGGACTTTTGCCGGCAACCATATCCTTTTTGGAAATTGCAGATGCAACACAACACACCTGGTCCATGTGTAATACCATAGCCGCGGAAACTTATTTAGGCAGGCCCTTCTCTGCCGAGCCTAAGTCTGAGGTCTTGCAAGAAGTCATACAGGACGTAAATACTATTCACCGCAAGTTCCTACAAAATGTAACCAGGCAAACCAAACCCGGGTTCAGGATGTGCATTGCCGTACCCGCCTGGAAGACCACTACAGGCTTTAGGCACCTGCCCGTACTTGACCAATTAACAGATCTGGGGTACAATCGGTTGAGTTTTGTTCACGCCAGCAACCGGGAGCTTATCTATCATCGCCCCGAACAAATTGTTGCCCGAGAACTCGTAGTTTTACAGAGAAACTAACTATCCACCATTGTTAAGGTCCAATGTTGGTGGATGCAGTACAAGGCAGCGGCGAGGATCGCAAGCGAGCCGTACAGACGGTACGGAGAGCGCGAACCGGAGCCGATAACGCAGTAATGCGCCGTCAACATTGGACCGCGCGCACAAGGAAATAATATGTCACATGTAAAAGCCGGTGGAACTAGCAAGAACAACCATAACAGCCCCGGCCAACGGCTGGGTGTTAAGTTGTTTGGCGGCCAAAAGGTTAAAACGGGCCAAGTTATTGTACGCCAAACGGGGCTCACTAAGCGTGCTGGCATTGGCACGTTCGTCAGCCGTAACTTTACAATTCACGCTGCCAAAGACGGTATCATAAAATTTCAGGAGCGCCGCGTCCGCTTATTTACCGGCAAAACCGCCCGCCGCACCGAAGTCACCGTAGAATAATTTTAACATTCGCCGTACAGGATCAGGTCGGCGGTTGTTCTATGTTGCTTAATGCCCGCCTTATGGATAACTACCCTGTTTAGTGGGTCAGTATACCTATAATCCTGCGTTAAGTTATCCGCACCAGCATAATCAAATGAACCGTCCAGCATTGCCAAAGCTAGATATACTACATAATCCCTTGACCTTATCTTTTCTGGAAGTCCGGGCCTTCTGGGGCCGTTGGGACTTTTGTAACTGTTAGGTTTGATGCCCGAAGGCACTAGCATGTTGGCAATCGTACGTTTATTAGTTGAGGCATGGTGTATAAGGCTGTCCTTGGGGTAGTGCTGTTTTACGTAGTTGGGATTAGCGATATCGTAAACACTATCAAGTGGCTGCAACGCGTCCAGCTGATTTTGGATCTGGCGCGCAGGATCGGTCTCGCACCAGGCATCCAGACGAAATCTTAAAACTTTAGCTATATCACTTCGTACTACAGGCCTCTTTAACGCCTCAGCCAACGCTTTTTCCCGATTGGAACCCTTTGTATCTACCTTATGATGTGCGAGCAC
>DATLEQ010000056.1:0-9360 GCA_035525115.1 Candidatus Limnocylindrales bacterium | reverse complement strand
TTATTGCTTTAAGAAAACCACTTAACAACCCGTCCCGCTCCTCATATGAATTTACCCCCTTTGATCCAGATTTTCTTTCTGGAGTGTTGAGCAAAATAAAGGATTTAGAAACTTCGCGGTTTATGACCCGACATGTCGGCGGCAGTTACGAAGACAGGCCATTAGTTATAGACAGGCGCGGTTCGGGTATAGGGATTAGATACGATCTAGGGCAAGCAGTCCTATTAACCAGTGTGACTTCCCTGGGCATCCCCAAGATTGGCAGGTCTATGGCGGTAGCCAGACGTTTGGGTTATGACCGGCAACTGCCTTAAAGCCGTGACAATACATGTTGGAGTCTACCAGCGCTTTCTGTCCGACACGCTTTGTTAGACATCCCTGATATGATGTAGCTATGGAAGAGGCTTCTTTGATTGTTATTGGGTCATTGCATACGGATATTGTTGCTTCCGGGTTAAAGCGGTTCGCCAAGCCTGGGGAGTTGGTCCGGGGCAAGGAGCTGGTCATTGGGCCGGGTGGTAAATCACGGAATATTGCCGCCATGGCGGCTGCCCTGTCGCCTCTCAACCGCGTGGCCATGGTTGGCCGAACTTCGCAAGATCCTTACGGTTTATGGAAGGTGCCGTTTGATGCCTGCCGCGAGATTGGCGTAAACACCGACTTCGTACAAGTATCATCGTATGAAGAAGCTGGCAAATTGCCTGCCATTACCCTGATACCGGTAGACCAACAAGGGAATAACCAGATTTTGTTGCTGCCTGGGTCTAGTGATGATTTTAGTCCGGCAGATCTCGAGGCGGCGGAGGAGCTTTTTGTCGCGGTAAAGAAGAATAACGGACTGCTGGCTTTGTCTCTCGAATGCCCACCAGAAATGCTTAAATATTCTGTAAAGAAAGCTTACGACATGGGTATTCGGGTTGCGCTAGACACAGGAGGCATAGAAGACGATACGAATTTGGATGATCAGTACAAATATCTGTACTTAATTAAGCCCAATGAGCATGAAGCCCAAGTTCTAACGGGCATTACCATCACGGATTTTGACACTGCACAAGCTGCTGCTAAAAAGTTCATGGATCTTGGCTCACAAAATGTACTAATTACCGTGGGCGTAAATGGAGCATATTTCTTTACGCCAGACGTACAAAAACATATTCCTGTTCCAGCATTACCTACAAGTGACATTAAGGACGAAACTGGCTGTGGTGATCAAACCATGGGCGCATTGTGTGCTTTTTTACAAGAGGGTAAGACTTTGGAGGAGGCCGCCGAGCTAGCTATTTTGGCCGGTAGTTTACAGTTTAACCGGCAGGGAATCAGGCCGGTTAGAAGGGATGAGATAGCGACGGCCAGCTCTCCTCAACCTAATAATCAATAGTAGCATTTTGGATTATTTGGGAAAGTTTATTACAATATGGGGAAATGGCTAAAATAAAAATTGTTGGAATTGGTATTGCGGTGCTAGCTGTATTGGGCGGTAGCGGGGTTGGGCTTTGGGCTTGGAGCGGGCAGGGCAGCAAGCAGCCGTTTCGTACTAGCGTGGCAGAAGCAGGGGCCGGTTCTGGCGGGCAGACTTTAGGGCAGTCATACGACCCCAATAGTGTGTCGCTAAACAAGATGCAATCTAAGCCTGAACCATCTGGGGGGCTAAGCGTTTCCCAAAATACCAGGGCCAGTAACCTGGGGCAGATCAGTCCTAACTCTGACGGCTTGTCTGGGAATTCTGGTAGTACGTCTACGCCTAAGCCTGCCATTGACCCGGCGACGTTTGGCCAATACGATCAATACAAAGACGGTGATAACGCCATGTACGCCGAAGTCCAGGCTGGAACAGGGGCGGAGTTAAAACCAAACATGAAGGCAGCTGTTTACTACAAAGGTTGGCTTACTAACGGCCAGCTGTTTGATGCGTCCCGGCCAGACGATAAAGGCCAGCTGCAACCATTTGTATTTGAGTTGGGTGCCCACCAGGTTATATCCGGATGGGAGCAGGGCTTAGCAGGCATGAAAGTTGGCGGCACCCGGTTGCTTATTGTCCCCCCGTCAGTAGGCTATGGCACAACCGGGCAAGGCCCGATCCCCGGTAACGCAGTACTGGTATTCCAAGTCCAGCTCCTCGAAGTCCAATAAAAATCTTGGATTGCATAAATATCGCCACTCTGTATAAATTAGAGGGTAGTAGGAGGGGACCTGAATGGCCGGCAAACCAAGGCAGGAATCAGGGAATAGCGGCGACTTGCCACCAGAGTTGGCAAGTCAGCTTGCCGAATATCGCGCTCAAGGACAACTAATTGAATCTGGACACGACACGATACAGAGTGGATTAGATATGTTAAGGGATGTGGGTAGAAAAGGGCGCCTAGAGCCGTTGCGGTTGCCAGAGCATCTAAGGTTTGCTGTGGTACCTGTAATTGCTGATAATTTGTATGTTGAGGTTTGGGGGCGTTCTCGGCCATTGGCTCCACCGGACTGGCTTGCAAAAGAGAGCCCGGAGGATGTAGGACCGTATGTAATGTGGACTAGAGCAGCACCCAGGCGGCCTGTTTTTATTGGCACCCTCGAAGAGATAGACTATGACGGACCAAACAAAGACCATTGGGTCTATAATAACGACGAAAGAACTGCCCGGGCAGCTGTAGTTAGGGGCGTGGAGGTCATTGTAAGAACCACGGTACAAGTGGAATCCCTTTATACGACAGAGTAAAACCCTTTGGTGTAAAGTAATAAACCGTGCGATACTTCCTGTTATGTTAGCAAGAAGCAGCGTCGTAGCGGGCAAGGAGCATAAGCTCACTTTTTATCCTGATTTTATAAGCAAATCAGTTACTGATGCTGATTTTAAGTTCTTAAAAAGTATCGGCATTAAGGCCTGTTTGGTTGACCTGGACGGCACTGTAGTGAGCCGCGGAGAGTATGACGTTGATAAAAAGATACGGAAAGCGTTGCAAAACTCGGGGATCGCCGTGCATATAGCGACAAACCGACCTAAAAGCCGCTCGCTTAAAACACTTAAAGAAGACTTGTATGCTGTCAGTGTGGTCCATCCGCGGGGAGTTATGGGCAAGCCAACCAAGCGTTATTATAAAAATGCTATAAAAGATTTGGGGCTAAAGCCGCATGAGGTAGTTATGATAGGCGACCGCTACATCCAAGACATATTTGGGGCCAATCGGGCAGGGCTTTACACGCTGCTGGTCCATAAACTGGGTGCTAGCAAGGGCAAAGCCGACGCTTATTTATCTGAAGCCGAACGCAAATTTACCACGGCAATCTCGCCGCACTACACCGAAATAAAACTTAAATAACTTTTTTGGCCGATATGTATTTGTAGGCCAAAATACTGAACGGTATCGGCAGCCAAAATGTAGCCAAACGGTAGAGGATAACAGCCGACAAGGCTAACTCTTTGGTGGTGCCTAGGCCGATCATGGCGCCAATCATGGCTGCCTCTAGTGGGCCAAGCCCGCCGGGAGTAGGGACTGCGCTGCGTGCAATCACTGCCGAAGCATACACAAAAATTGCCGCGCTTATACCCAGAGGAATGTTAAAAGCCCGAAAGGCGGCATATAGGCAGGCAATATAGGCAACCGTTACCGCCAATGACGCCATGCATGCCAGCCCAAGCTCGCGCCCTGGTGTGGTTATGTTGCGTATGCTTTCAATAAACTCGTATAGTTTTTTGGTTGCGAACACCCGGAGTTTCCGGATAGTGGCCAGTAAAATAGTTAAGATTGTGGCGGCAATAATACCAGCAATAAGGTACTTCATATTCGGTTTAATTCGGATAATTTGTGAAAGCCCTTGCCCGTTAAGGATCAAAAATATAGTCAGGGGCACCACAAACATGCCAAACCCAATCACGCCCTGGGTAGCAATAACTGCCGAGGTATCCGCAGCGTCCATACCGCTGCGCGTCAAGTATTTGACATTTAGGCTAGTGCCGCCCACGCCGCCTGGCAGGATCTTACTCATAAAGGATGCGGCTAGCTGGACCAGGGCAGCTTCACGGATTTTTAGTGGCACCTGTGCCAAGGATGCGTAGATCGCACCCGTAAACACATATGTTAACAACGACGCTATGCCCAGCGGCACTAGCCAAAAAGGCCGCATAATATCTATTGATCCGAACGCTTGCTTGAAGCTCCCAAACTGCGGCGCGATGACATATATAAAGACAGCAAAAAGCCCAAGGCTGATGGCTTTACGGTTGTTAATGCGCAGGATATCGGCGTTTTCAATATCCTCGGTTATATCCAGCCGCTCTTTGAGCTCATTGCGAAGGTCTGGCAACAACTGGCTGTTTTGACGTAGCTGTTTGGTGGTTGCGCCACTAAATACGGCCTTTTGAAGATAAGGCAGGGCGCGTTTTAAACGGGCGGGAGCTATGGTTTTTAAGGCCGCATCAATGGTACGCGTGACGCCGACTGTTAGGGACATAGACATCAGCAATTCGGCAATATCCATGTACTGGCGCTGGCTTTGGGAAGATACTTCGGCAAAACCGAAGTCAATAATCCAAGCCTGCCCTTTCTTGTCTATCATCAGGTTGGCTGCCCGCAGGTCCCGGTGGGCTATTTTGGCGGCGTGCAGTTTGTTAACTTGCCGCCAGGCATCAACTAAGGATTTTTGCAGCAAATGGCCATGTTCTGCCAGGGGCTTGGCATCAAGCCTTTCCTGCAGCAGTACCCAAGAGCTGCCGTACCGTAACAGGTCGGTAACCTTGGGTACCCGTACGCCGGCTTCCTTGGCCCAGAGCATTGCAAAGGACTCCATCTCTATATTGCGGCGGCTGTGTACATATGGTTCTTCTGCCTGGAGGTTCTTATATCTAAAAAACCTAAAAATCTTAAACAACCAGTCGGCAGCATGTTCTTGCTTGCCAAAAATTTTGCCAAAAATATGCTGGCCGTTTGTAAGTTCAACAAACAGCGGTTTGGAGCCACGGGCATCCACGTTGGCGAACTTTACTGATTTTATTTCGTAGCCTTTGCGAATCAGGAAACGTCGGATCTGAGCGGCAGATAGCCCCTTCCGGGAAATACCGACCAGCATGGCGACACCGGAGCCAACCAATGCCCCTAGCGCCCAGCCTCCGACGATATCCAGCGGGAAGTGGGCCCCTAGGTACATACGGCTAATTCCCACTGATAACACGACCAACAACAGGTACTTACGATACTTGGCAGGCACCTGATAGTACAGTATCGCCGCGCAAGCAGCAGAAAATGTAGCGTGGCCAGAGGGGAAGCCGTAGCCCCCGAAGGCTTCGCCCTTGAACAGGTAGACATGGGACAATAGGTCACCTGGCCGGCCTCGCGCGATTAACACCTTGGCAACTTTGGCCAGGGTCCATGCGAGCACACCGGTAAAAGCAACGCTTAAGGCCCCGCGCTTATTAATCAGGTACCAGGCTGCGCCCATCCATAAAACCAGGCTTCCAAGGCCGCCAAACTGTGTAATGGCAGACATTAGGCCATGCAAGCCGTGAGGCAGGGAGTTGACATACTCAAACATGGGTCGTTCTACGCTGTCAAATAAGCCCTTGCTAAGAACCTGGAGGCAGGTGATGGTAAATACCAAGATTGATCCTAGCAGCACGAACATGTACCGCGGATCCCGCGGTTGGTTAGCAAGCGATCTAAGCCTTTTATGTAGCGATTTCATAAGCATTAAATTATGCTAATTATATCATAAAACACTATTAATGCTAGTAATATTAGCTTTATGAATTATAAATTGTAATTTAATTTACAGATAACTTCATGACATAGTCATACGATATTTGTTATGAAAAGTCCGTGCTTGATTGCGAGCAAGCAGGGGCTTTTTTAGTTGCGAACCATAAGTTGTTTTCGTTCCTTTTCGGTCAGCCCGCCCCAGATGCCATCTGGTTCCTTGATTTCTAGGGCGTACTCAAGACAGGCCCGACGTACTGGGCATAGTGCGCATATTTCTTTGGCACGATTTTCACGCGCTTCGCGTTCGTCCTTACGCTCATGGCTAGCAGCGTAGAAAACCGCCCCTTGAGGTCCCTTGCACGCAGCCCTTGTATGCCATTCGGGTTCAAATTCTTCCACAAAACGTCTACGGACCTCCATGCCCTGATCAGAGATGGTGGTTTGTGGGCTTTTTGGCGCTCGTGCAGAAGGGGCCACGGGGCGAACAGGGAATTTAAGGTGATGTCCCGGCGTTTTTGCGAGCTCCTCGATCCTTTCGCCTAGAGTTAACCAGCGCTCAAACTGTTCGTCATCAAGCGACTGGACATCAATGGTGCCACGCACACCCCATGCCGTTGTTAGCTCCACCTGTTCTACTATTTCCGGTTGTGCGGTACCCGCCATAATGTGGGCCAACCATAATGGCTGGGCGTGTTCAGTACGTGCTTGTTGATAACGCGTATCATTGCGTGCATCGGCCACAATAAAGCCATCAATACCAAACCTTTCGCCTTTTTTATGAAGCAGGTCAGTGCCATCTCCGGCCATTAATTCGTCAATTATGGTACGGGCTGCCGATAAAGCCGCCCTTCTTTCCTCGTACTCGCCTCCTTTAAGGAAGTTCATCTCCAAATACTCATCTGGGGTAGCCAAACGCCTTTTTATGACTAATAAGCCTAATAATTCGGGGACATGTGGGCCTTCTAATATGTCGGCAGCGTTACCCGAAAATCGGACAGCATCCGGCCCCACTACAAGCAAGCGCCGGGCGCTGTCTCCGAAGGTTTTCTGGACGGCTGTATTACCCAGGTCTAGAACGGCCGAGCTTAATGGGGGGATCCGGTCACCCTCTGTCGTAAAAGCGGTACGGGCAATTGATGCCCGTATATCCTCCATTACGGTTGGCACCTCGGGTTCGCCCACAACCGCCAAGTCAGGCACTTGTAGGCTTTCGTATGGAGCTGCAACACTCATTTGTTCTAATGCTACATTACTTTTTATAAGATTACGAGGCTTTCCGGATAACATTATTTGCTTGTGCTTGCTATTAGGTGTTTAAGGCGTTATCCTTGGCACCAGTAAAAGCAAATAGAGGAAATGTGACAACATATAGCCCAGAAGTTCCCCTTAAAGTATTAGCATATGGCGGTACTGCCAGGAGCGGTAAGAATACCGTTGTTCAGGAAATTGCAGCCCAATATCCCTTTGTAGCCACCGATGAAACCGGTGCTGATTATCGTTTGGCGGTGTGGTCGCTTTTGGAACTTGGTGAGTTGGAACCGGGCATGCCAAAGGACTTAGTAATGCGCCGTGTTCAGGCAGTAGGTTTTGATACTTTGACAGCTATAGTAGCGGCCCGTCCGGTATTTTTTGAGGCGCACACGTCTGAGGAGCTGCATACCCCTAAAATAGATGATTTGGTTCATCTTGCCGGACCCGCCCCGGTGCTTCGTAAGGCCGTAAAAGCCGGCTTTTGCCAACGAATAGAGAATGTCAGGGATAGCGGTAGCTGCAGCGTACTGCTCGTAGATGGGCGTAACCTAGCACCCGTAGTTCATTCAGTTGGTGGTACGGCAGTGGTCATGGACACTTTTGTCACCTGTTCAGCATTAGAGGCGGCCAAGCGGGAATGTAACAGGCAGAAAATCCCGTTGAGCAGTGAAAAAGGCCAAGAGGTTTATATGAGTATTTTGAGGCGGAATCATTCGGATGCCCAACGTCCCCATGATCCTGTTGTTCCAAATGGCGACGCTATAGACTACTGGAATCCAGGGATACAAACCCTGCATGAGCATGACTATGCTGACCCGGTACTACGTGGCGTTGGCAGCCTAGCCGTAAAATCAGGCCGGCAAGTGCTGTTTAATACTACCTTTTTTAGGCGCTATGAAGACCCTAGAGGGTCTATGGTAAGCGCGGCAACTCAAATGTTTGACGAAGCCCTCGAACGTGCTGCGTCATACGTCCCGATGGCTTAGCTACATTTCCCATTGGCTGATCTTAGTGTTTGTCTTAGTAGGGTCAAGGGCTTACAATTAAGCCAAGTAAACCGTAAGACAAACATATGGACAATAACCAATCCGATCAATTATCTAGCGAACCAAAGCCCGTAAGTTCTGACGATACTTCACAGGCCAGCCTGACCCATGGCGAAAGGGTAATTCAGCCCTTAACCCCTACCCCCGTTAACCCAGAGCCTGTTCCCACCCCTGAGCCGCCAGCAGTGGCCATTAGCCCTATGCCTGCCGATAGTCCTATCTCGAATGTAATGCCTCAACAAGGCGAAGTGCCTGTGCCAAACACGGCCCCCGTACCGCCAGAGGCGCCCAGCGGCAGCACATTTATAGCCGGGTCGCAGTTGCAGGAAGAAAAGGTAAAACTGCCAACGGGCATATTTGTAATTGCTGGCCTCAATCTACTCGGCTTTATTACAGGCTTTTTTGATACTTCCCAAACCGGCGCTATTTATACGGTTGTCATGTTTATTAATTTATTACTGGCTATTGGGCTAGTATTACGCTACGAAATTGCCAGAAGATCCATGCTGTGGCTATCGGGCCTTACGCTGATAATTGCTGTGGCTGGCATTTTTATGCTTGGCGCTTTGCAACAGAAAATTAAGCAGAGCAAAGCCGACTACGAGACAGCCATAAGTCGCATAGATAAAAACATGATTACCCAGACGCAAAAACAGCAGCTTGAAACAATAACTGCCACTATTGCTTCTCAGGAAAAGCTTGCCGGTAAAGCCATTACCCTTACCTATATAAAGCTTGGGGTTGCCACCCTAGAAGCTGTGGGGATATTAGTATATCTGACGCGCCCCTCGGTCAAAGGCGTATTTAGAACTACCGAATAGCCCTAGATGTCGCTAAATAGTTTGTAAACATTTAATGTTAAAATAAGACTATGGTTTCAAATGCAGAATGGGGAGCACGTTTCGCACCTACCGTTCGTAGAACAGGCGTGGCTATGGTTGAAGGCGGGGCTAGTTTGTTGGCTATAGTCCTGGCGGATCATGTACTGGACGGGCCGATGACAGTTTCATTAGAGCGAGCCCGTATAGAAAGTAGCGCCCGTTCCCGGGTAAACTTAGCCGACCACCTGCTAGAAAAGCGACTTAACTTAACAGATATAAGCGATGCTCCCAGATCGGCCAGTTTGTGGGATAATGCCAATAATTTATTAGCTACCGCTGCCGAGCAGCGGGCTACCAAACCGCCGGAGCTTTTCTCTTATGCCCCACAAGTAGAGTTAGCTGGCGGTGTGCTAGTAGGCAGCTTGGTTCTGGCCGGTGTTGTTCACTATGCCCGTAAATTCGCGACCAATTCCTCCCATGCCACTTAGGTGATAGATAATTAACTGCAAAAAAACCTTATGCATGATGATAATTTATAGCCATCTACTTTTAAAGATGCGTATG